>NZ_JAUMZV010000008.1 GCF_030527935.1 Kingella sp. (in: b-proteobacteria) | reverse complement strand
ATTTTAAAACAACTAGTAAAGCACGATTTGTCCTAGTTATCTAGGACAGCCCCTTTTGAAAAATCAGTAATACTATGATGTTTAATAAGCAATTTGGCGACGAGCCGTCGCCGCTCCATTTTAGGTTTCAGGCTGTTGTTGGGGGGGGGTGCAAAGGTTTCAGGCTGCCTTTTTGGTTTTTTGAAACCAGAGCACGGCTTGCCAGCAAGCCGTAAGGGCGCGGGGATACGTTTCAGGCTGCCTATTGTTTGCGCCCGCGTTTAAATGGTTGCTGTTATCCCAGCATAAAAAAGGCAGCTTTATCACTCAATAATAATCACGCCATCATCTTCGTCTTCATACACCGCAGCGGGGATGATTTTCTTGTGCTCTGGCTGGTGAACAGGCGTGGCGGCTGGCGCGGGCTCATCGTCTTGCACCGTGATAACGGCATCATCATGCACAGGCGCGGGTTGTTCGTGAACAGGCGTTGGCGCGGCGGGTTGAGCCACGGGCGCGGGTTGGGTTGCCATTGCTTGCGCGTGTGCCGCCGTTGCCGTAGAAGTTGCTGCCGCAGAAGCCGCCATCGCAGGTTTAACAGGCGCAGCCGCTTTTTTCAGCGTGGCGGTTTGCAATGCCGCTGCCAGTTTCACCACCAGCATTTGCGCCGCTTTCTCTTTGCTCATTTTGGGCAGGGCGGTTTCGTTTTCATCGTCAATAATGGTGATTTTGGTGGTATCTTTGCCCATCGCATCGGCGATGTCGTTGGCAATCATCATCGGCACGCCTTTTTTCAGGCGTTTTTCGCGCGCGTTGGCTAACACGTTTTCGCTTTCCGCCGCAAAGCCCACGCAAAACGGCGCGGCGGTAAACGAAGCGACTTCCTGCAAAATATCAGGATTTTCAATAAACTTAACCACGGGCATCATGCCATACGCGCCTTTTTTCAGCTTTTCAATGCTGCGGTTTTTCACGCGATAATCTGCCACCGCGGCCACCGAAATAAACACATCCTGCCCTGCGTCAAGCTGTTTGAAAATCGCATCGCGCATATCCATCGCGCTTTCCGCGTATTCGGTGTGCGCCATGCCAAATGGGATTTCCGCCGTCATTTTGCCGTGCACAAGGCTCACTTTTGCCCCTGCGCGGCGGCAAGCGCGGGCAATCGCCACGCCCATTTGTCCGCTGGAAATATTGGTGATGCCGCGCACGGGGTCAATCGCTTCGTAAGTTGCGCCCGCGCTGATGAGCACGCGCTTGCCGCGCAATGGCTTGGGTGTCCACACGTCGGGCAGCAGTTCCACAATATCGGCAGGCTCAACCATGCGCCCCATGCCCACTTCGCCGCAGGCTTGCTCGCCCGAAGCGGGCATCAACACGCGAATGCCGTCTTTGTGCAACTGCTGGATATTGCGCAGATTGGCGGGTTTTTGCCACATTTCCACGTTCATCGCAGGCGCAAGCACCAACGCGCATTTGCGCGCCGAAGCCATTTCGGTAATCAAATTATCGGCAAAGCCATGCGCCAGCTTGGCAATGGTGTTTGCCGAAGCGGGCGCAATCAGCATCAAATCTGCCGTGCGGGTGGCGTGGATGTGCGCCATGCTGCCGTTGTTTTCGGTTAAAACAGGGTTGCCGCTCAACGCTTCAAACGTTTGCACCGACACAAATTCGCTCGCCGCTTTGGATAAAGCTACGGTAACTTCGTGCCCTTCTTTTTTTAACAAGCGCACCAGTTCGCAAGATTTATATGCCGCGATGCCGCCCGTAACCGCCAATAAAATTCGCTTTTGCATTTGCTGTTCCCTGAAAATTTAAAAAACAGCATTGTAGCCTAGCTGGGTAAATTTCGTTTCAAAATCGTTAAATTACGCCAATTTTTGGCAAGAAAATGGATTAAAAAACAACAATCGCGCAAGGTATTTTCAGGCCGCCTTTAACGAAAATTTACGTTAGAATGCGGGGCATCTGATAGGCAGTCTGAAAAGCCTAAACGTATATTGAGAACGATGTCGCACAGCGGTTTCAGGCTGCCTTGAAGGCGCGGCAGGTAATCATACCGATATGAATAACGCCAATCTTGCGCACCCAAAGGCAGCCTGCGTAGCGAAGCGAAGTTGCGAAGCTAAAACGCCGCCACACACAAAAAAATCGGATAAAACCCGCCAAACACCAGAACACAACCCACAAGGAACACCCCATGCCCCAATCACAACGCATCCGCGAAATCCCCTATAACTACACTTCTTATTCCGACCGCGAAATCGTGTGTCGCCTGCTGGGCGAAAACGCTTGGCACACGCTTGAAACGCTGCGCGGCGAGCGCAAAACGGGGCGTTCGGCGCGGATGCTGTTTGAAGTGCTGGGCGATATATGGGCGGTGGTGCGCAATCCTTATTTGGTAGACGATTTGCTGGAACACCCCAAACGCCAAGCCGCGCTGGTTGCCGCCATGCGCCACCGTTTAAACGAAATCAACAAACGCCGCGATGATAACGAGCGCGTGCTGGGGCTGATTCAGGCTGCCGAAAACGCGGTAAACCAGTTTGCCAACAGCTTTGCTGCCACCAAACTCAAACGTGCCCAAATCCTATCGCGCCTAGCAAAAATCACGAAAAAACATAACATTATGTTTGACGGCTTGGCGCGTGTTACCCATGTTACCGATGCGACCGACTGGCGCGTGGAATATCCGTTTGTGGTGGTCAATCCCGACAGCGAAGCCGAAATCGCGCCACTGGTTCGCGTCTTAATAGAGCTGGATTTAACCATCATCCCGCGCGGCGGCGGCACGGGCTACACGGGCGGGGCGGTGCCGTTGGATGCGATGTCTGCCGTCATCAACACCGAAAAATTGGATAAACATCAAGGCGTTGAGTTTGTGGAACTGGCGGGCTTGGCTGGCAGGCATCCGATTATCCGCTGCGGCGCGGGTGTGGTTACGCGGCGAGTGGAAGAAACGGCGCACGCGGCGGGCTGGGTGTTTGCGGTGGACCCCACTTCGGCGGATGCGTCTTGCATCGGCGGCAACATCGCCATGAACGCAGGCGGTAAAAAAGCCGTGCTGTGGGGCACCACGCTGGACAATTTGGCGTGGTGGAAAATGGTGAACCCGCAAGGCGAGTGGCTGAAAATTGAACGGGTGCGCCACAATTTCGGCAAAATCCATGACGAAGAAACCGCGCTGTTTGACGTGCACACCTTAAAAGAAGACGGCGAAACCATCGCCCACACCGAGCGGCTGGCGATTTCAGGCTGCCGTTTTCGCAAAGTGGGCTTGGGCAAAGACGTTACCGACAAATTTCTCAGCGGCTTGCCTGCGGTGCAAAAAGAAGGCACAGACGGCATCATCACCAGCGCGGCATTCGTGTTGCACAAAATGCCGCAGCACACGCGCACCGTTTGCTTGGAATTTTTTGGCACGGTTGCCAACGCCACGCCGTCTATCGTGGAAATCCGCGATTTTTTGCTGTCGCATGAAAGCGTGCGACTGGCGGGCTTGGAGCATTTGGATTGGCGGTATGTTCGCGCGGTGGGCTATGCCACCAAAGCGGCGGGCAAAGGTCGCCCCAAAATGGTGTTGCTTGCCGATGTGGTGTCGGATGACGAAGTCGCCGTTCAGGCTGCTGCCGAGCAGATTGTGCGCTTTGCCCAAGCGCGCGATGGCGAAGGCTTTATCGCCATTTCGCCCGAAGCGCGCAAAACCTTTTGGCTAGACCGCAGCCGCACCGCCGCCATCGCCAAGCACACCAACGCCTTTAAAATCAACGAAGACGTGGTTATTCCGCTGGAACGGCTGGGCGAGTATTCAGACGGCATTGAGCGCATCAACATTGAATTGTCTATTAAAAACAAGCTCAAACTTTGCGCCGCGCTGTTGCAATACCTTTCAGGCAGCCTGCCTGTTGAGCAGTTTGACGGCTTGCCCAAAAGCGATTTGCTGGGTGAGCGCGCCAACTATGCCGCCGCCCATGTTGCCCAAGTGCAAGCGCGTTGGCAGTGGCTGCTGGATAATTTGGACGCGCCGCTGGCGTATTACCAAGCGCGTTATGGCGACACAATCCACGCCGCGCCCGAAGCCAATCCATCCGAAAACTGCTTTATCGCTTTGCGCGATTTCAGGCTGCGTGTGTCCATTAAATCGGATGTGATGACCCCGCTGGCGGAAATTTTCAGCGGCAAGGCAGACACCAAAATCATGGCGGGCTTGGGC
Organism: Kingella sp. (in: b-proteobacteria); assembly: GCF_030527935.1. Classification (GTDB taxonomy): domain Bacteria; phylum Pseudomonadota; class Gammaproteobacteria; order Burkholderiales; family Neisseriaceae; genus Kingella_B. The sequence goes on along the minus strand of NZ_JAUMZV010000008.1, from coordinate 65,826 downwards.
AAAATCCACGCGCAAATTGTGCGCTCTCGCGTGTTTGTTGCGCTGCATATGCACGCGGGCGATGGCAATGTGCACACCAATATCCCTGTTAATTCAGATGATTACGAAATGCTACAAACCGCGCATCAGGCGGTTGCCCGCATTATGAACATCGCCCGTAGCCTGAACGGCGTGATTTCGGGCGAACACGGCATCGGCATCACCAAGCTGGAATTTCTCACCGATGCCGAAATGCAGCCCTTTTGGGACTACAAAGCCAAAATTGACCCCAAAGGGCATTTCAATCGCCACAAATTGATGCGCGGCGCAGATTTACGCAACGCCTACACGCCGTCTTTTGAGCTGCTGGGCTTTGAAAGCCTGATTATGGAGCAATCGCATCTGGGCAAAATCACCGAAGCCATCAAAGACTGCCTGCGCTGCGGCAAATGCAAGCCCGTGTGCAGCACCCATGTTCCCCGCGCCAACTTGCTATACAGCCCGCGCAACAAAATCCTAGGCGTGGGGCTGCTTGCCGAAGCGTTTTTATACGAAGAGCAAACGCGGCGCGGCGTGTCGCTGAAACATTTTGACGAGCTGGGCAACATCGGTGACCACTGCACCGTGTGCCATCGCTGCGTGAAGCCTTGCCCTGTGAACATTGATTTTGGCGATGTAACCGTGGACATCCGCAACTTTTTGCACCAAACAGGGCATACGCATTTCAACCCCGCTGTGGCGGCGGGCATGGCGTTTTTGAACGCGAAAAACCCCACCGTTATCAAACTATTACGAGCAGGCGTGGTAACCGCAGGCTTCAAAGCGCAAAACATCGGCTACGATTTGGGGCAGCAGTTTCACATCGGCGCAAACAAGCAAAAGCAAGCCCCCAAAGCCACCACGCAAAAAGCAGCATTAAAAGAACAGGTTATCCACTTTATCAACCGCCCGCTGCCGCGCAATGTGCCGCTGAAAACCGCGCGTTCGCTGCTGGGGCTGGATGGCGATGGCAGCACCGTGCCGATTATCCGCAATCCCAGCCTGCCCGAAGATGCAGAAGCCGTGTTCTATTTCCCAGGGTGCGGCTCGGAGCGATTGTTTAGCCAAGTGGGGCTGGCTACCCAAGCCATGCTGTATCACGCCAATGTGCAAACCGTGTTGCCGCCCAGCTATCTTTGCTGCGGCTACCCTCAATCCGCGCACGGCGACGCGGGCAAAGCCAGCGACATGGTTACCGAGAACCGCGTGCTGTTTCACCGCATGGCAAACACCTTGAATTATCTGGACATCAAAACCGTGGTCGTATCCTGCGGCACTTGCTATGACGCGCTGGCGGAATACCGCTTTGAAGACATCTTTTCAGGCTGCCGCATCATCGACATCCACGAATTTTTGCTGGAAAAAAACATCAAATTAGACGGCGTGTCGGGGCAGCAATACCTGTATCACAACCCCTGCCACACCCCCATCAAAAGCATGGACGGCGCAAAACTCGCCAGCGAGCTGATTGGGCAAAACGTGCCACTGAGCGACCGCTGCTGCGGCGAAAGCGGAATGTTTGCCGTCAAACGCCCCGACATCGCCACCCAAGTGAAATTTCGCAAACAAGAAGAAATTGAAAAAAACCTTGCCGCGCTGCCGCAAGGCGAACCCGTGAAAATGCTCACATCCTGCCCCGCCTGCTTGCAAGGATTGAGCCGCTACGCCGAAGACAACAACCTGCCCGCCGACTACATCGTGATAGAAATGGCGCAACGGATTTTGGGCGAGAATTGGCTGAACGAGTTTGTGGAAACTGCGAAAAATGGCGGGATGGAGAAGGTGTTGTTGTAGCGGGTTGGTGATGATGCAGACGTAGGGGCGTAGGACGTGCAGCTTTACTGCGCACGCCGTTTGCGCAATCTTGTGGGCACACTTTGCTACACACCCTAAGGCAGCCTGAAAAAACAAAACCGTTTTTTGGTATTGCATCAAACGGTTTTTTGCTGTGGGATGGATTGGTTTTAGCTTCGCAACTCCGTTTCGCTACGCAGGATGCCTTTGCCCATTCCCCCCAAGGCAGCCTGAAAAAACGGAGAGATTGCAACCAATAAGCAGCCTGAAATCCAAGCCAGCGCACGGCTTGCAAGCAATCCGTAGGGGCGCGAAATAAATTTCAGGCTGCCATCATCTGGGCTCGCGTTCAAACATGGAGAAATTGACCATTTCTTGTTGTGTTTTAGATTTTGCAAAGGTTTCAGGCTGCCTTAATCGTGTTAGGCAGCCTGAAACGCGTTTAAGAACCTGTATTCACTATTTCCATAGGCAGATTTTATGAAATAAAAGCGCGGATACAAGGCAAAAAGCGCAGTAAGGTTGGACACCTTGCGAGCATTTTTAACGCAGTAGCCACGTTTTTAGGACATAAAAGATGTCTATGGAAATAGTGAATACAGGTTCTAAGCAAGCAACCACCTACCGCAGCCGCTTATGGCTCACCCAATCCACAATCTCGCTCGGCTGCTTGCGTCCGCCCACGCGCCCGCCTATCAGCCACAGCTTGCGTCCAAACAGCCGCCGCACTTCGCGCGCGCTTTTGCACGAGCGCTTGCCCGATTGGTTGCACGATGTGGACACCAGCGGCGTGCGCGCGATGCGGCATAGCTCCCGCGCAATCGGGTGCTGTGGCACGCGCACCGCCAGCCTGCCGCGCTGATTGCCGCGCAGTTGTGGCAACACGCGTGGATGGGCGGGCAGCACAAAGCTAATCGGCGCGGGCCATGTGGCGTGCAGATGGCGGCACACGTTTTCAGGCTGCTTTTGCAGCAGCGGTTCAAGTTGGGCAAGCGTGTTGCCGATGGTGATTAAGCCTTTGTGTTGCGGGCGTTTTTTCAGGCGAATGATGGCGCGTAGTGCGCGGGCGTTACGCGGGTCTGCGCCGATGCCGTAGCAGGATTCGGTGGGGTAGGCAATCAAACCGCCGCGCTGGATATGGCGGCGGATGGCGGCGGAGGCGTGGTGGCTAATTAGGCGGGGCATAATGGATGATTGGAGGAATGGGTTTTCAGGCTGCTTTTGTGGTATAGGCAGCCTGAAAAGTTTGTAGGTCGGGCATTGATGCCCGACGTTTTAAGTTTGTAGTGTGTTGCAAGATAAATAGGTCAGTGTTTGTCGGGCATCAATGCCCGACCTACAAGCCAAACGCTGTTTCAGGCTGCATCAGGCTTTTGCAAGGCTTCAACCCAATAGGCAGCCTGAAACTTTTGCAAAACCTAAAAATGCACAAGAAACAGTCAATTCTCCGTCATTCCCGCGCAAGCGGGAATCTTGGTTGAGTTTATGCAATGAACTGTTTTGACGGAAATTTCTGAATATCAAACAAGATTCCCGCCTACGCGGGAATGACGGCATTTCTTATTTTTCAGGCTGCCGCTGGGGGGCAAAGGTTTCAGCCTGAAAAAAAATGAGTAGGGCAAATTCAATACAGCGAAACCCCATGCAACGCATCAACGCGGGCGCAATATCAGACAGCCTGAAACGCTGCCCCGCGCCCTTACGGCTTGCTTGCAAGCCGTGCGCTGGCAAAATTTGCTTTTCAGGCTGCCTTAACATCACACCAGCACAATATCGTACTGCTCTTGCGTGTAAGCCGTTTCCACCGATAGCGAAATGGGCTTGCCAATAAAGTCAATCAGCATCGCCAGCGATTGCGATTCTTCGTCCAAAAACATATCAATCACTTTGGGCGAAGCGATGATGCGAAACTCGCGCGCGTCAAAACGGCGGCTTTCGCGCACAATTTCGCGCTGGATTTCGTAGCACAGGCTTTGCGCGGTTTTCAGGCTGCCTTTGCCTTGGCAGGTGGGGCAGGGTTCGCACAAAATGTGTTTCAGGCTTTCGCGGCTGCGTTTGCGGGTTAATTCCACCAAGCCCAGTTGCGTGAAGCCGTTGAGCGTAACGCGCGTGCGGTCAAAGCTCAATGCTTTGGCGAGTTCTTGCAACACGGCTTCGCGGTGTTCTTCCAGCATCATGTCAATAAAATCCACGATGATGATACCGCCCAAATTGCGCAGCCGCAGCTCGCGGGCGATGGCGTGGCAGGCTTCCAGATTGGTTTTAAAAATGGTTTCGTCAAAATTGCGCGCGCCCACAAAGCCGCCCGTGTTCACGTCGATTGTGGTCATGGCTTCGGTGGTTTCAATAATCAAATAGCTGCCAAAGTTTAGATTGACGCGCGGCTGCAAGGCGCGGTTAATCTCGGCTTCCACGCCAAACGTTTCAAACAGCGGGCGTTCGCCCTGAAAACGCTGCAATTTGTCCACCGCGCCTTGCACATATTGCTCGGCAAAATTAAGCATCCGCGCAAAGTTTTGCCGCGAGTCCACCAAAATCTCATGCGTGTTGTCGTTAAACATATCGCGCAGCACCCGTTGCGCCAGCGGCAAATTTTCATACAACAGCGATTCGGGCGGCAACACCTTCGCCTGATGCTGAATATTGCCCCACACCTTAGTCAAATAATCAATATCCGCTTGCAATTCGGCATCGCTGGCGTTTTCCGCGCTGGTGCGGATGATGTAGCCGTGGCAGGCGGTTTCAGGCAGCAGCGCGTTGAGCCGCTCGCGCAGGGTGTGGCGGTCAAATTCGTTGTCAATGCGCTGCGAAATGCCAATGTGTTCATCCTGCGGCAAATGCACCAAAAACCGCCCCGCCAACGAAATTTGCGTGGAAAGCCGCGCCCCTTTGCTGTTAATCGGGTCTTTAATCACTTGCACCAACAGCGTTTGCCCTTCAAACAAAACGTGTTCAATCCGTTGATTGGATTCGGGGTTTTGCCGCTGCTCCACAATATCCATAATGTGCAAAAACGCCGCCCGCTCCAAGCCCACGTCCACAAACGCGCTTTGCATTCCGGGCAACACGCGGCGCACAATGCCCAAATAAATATTGCCCACAAGGCTGTGCTCGCTGTTGCGCTCAATGTGCAACTCGCAAATATTATTCTCTTCCAAAATCGCCACGCGCGTTTCCTGCGGCGTGATGTTCACCAACACCGTTTCGGTCGGGCGCGGCAAGTCTTTGGGTAAAGGATAGGTTTCAAAAGCCATGATGGGTTTCCGTGTTGAATATGCAAAGAAATAGAAAAATGTTTTGCCATGACGGCTTTGAATTAAACAGTCATGGCAAAACAGTTTTCAGGCTGCCTTGAACGCTCAAATTATACGTCAAAACAGCAGGCAATTTTTCAGGATTACATTTGGCTATTGCCGTTTTGCCCGCTTTCTTTCATTTTGCATGAATATTAGCTTTGGAGTAAAATTGCGCCCACTTGAACATCGCGCGATACTCCCAATATCGCGCCCACAACACACTAAGGAGACAGTTATGTCAGAAGAATTTGAATCCCCCATTAACTTCACCGATTCTTGCTGCACCAAAGTAGCCGAGCTTATCGCCGAAGAAGATAACCCCGAATTGATGCTGCGCGTTTTTGTAAACGGCGGCGGCTGTTCAGGCTTCCAATACGGCTTCACATTTGACGAAATCAAAAACGACGACGACTTTGAAATTGAAAAAAACGGCTTGAAATTTCTGGTTGATCCCATGAGTTATCAATATCTTTTGGGCGCAGAAATTGACTACACCGATGGCTTGCAAGGCTCGCAATTTGTGATTCGCAGCAACCCCAACGCCGTAACCACTTGCGGTTGCGGCTCATCGTTCTCGGTTTAAGTGTAATCTAGCATTTTCAGGCTGCCTAATCGTGCAAACAGGTTAGGTAGCCTGAAAACGCGTTTTGTGTTAAAATTCCGCTCGTTTTTCAACCCGCTCGCCGCCTGAAATACTACCCATGTTTATTGCTGCACGCGCCCAGTAAACATCGCTAGTGTTTTAGCGCGGGCAACTTTTTGTAAAGGTCTATTATGTTTAACAAACACGTTAAATCATTCCAATATGGCAATCACACCGTAACCCTAGAAACAGGCGAAATTGCCCGCCAAGCCGCAGGCGCGGTTAAAGTATCCATGGGCGACACCGTGGTGCTGGTTGCCGTTACCACCAATAAAGACGTAAAAGAAGGGCAAGATTTTTTCCCTTTAACCGTGGATTATTTTGAGCGCACCTACGCCGCAGGCAAAATTCCGGGCGGCTTTTTCAAACGCGAAGGCAAGCAAAGCGAAAAAGAAATCCTAACCAGCCGCTTAATTGACCGCCCCATTCGCCCTCTGTTCCCCGAAGGCTTTTATCACGATATTCAAATCGTGGCGATGGTGGTTTCTTGCGACCCCGAAATTGACAGCGACATCCCCGCCATGATTGGCGCATCGGCTGCGCTGGTGTTAAGCGGCGTGCCATTTGCAGGGCCGATTGGCGCGGCGCGTGTGGGCTATGCCAACGGGCAATATTTGCTCAACCCCAGCAAAACCGAATTGGCAACATCGCAACTGGATTTGGTGGTGGCAGGCACACAACAAGCCGTGCTGATGGTGGAATCCGAAGCCAATATTTTGCCCGAAGATGTGATGCTGGGCGCGATGGTGTTTGGGCACGAGCAAATGCAAGCCGTGATTACCGCCATCAACGAATTGGCAGACGAAGTGAACCCCGAAGTGTGGGATTGGCAAGCACCCGAAACCAATGCCGAATTGATTGCCAAAGTGCGCGAGATTGCGGGCGCAACCATCGCCGAAGCGTTCAAAATCCGCCAAAAACAAGCCCGCAGCGCGAAATTGGACGAGGCATGGGCTGCCGTGGAAGCTGCGTTGATTACCGAAGAAACCGACACGCTGGCGAAAAACGAAATCAAAGGCATCTTTAAACATCTAGAAGCCGATGTCGTGCGCGGGCAAATCTTGGCGGGGCAGCCACGCATTGACGGGCGCGATACCCGCACCGTGCGCCCCATCAACATCCAAACAGGCGTGTTGCCACGCACTCACGGCTCGGCATTGTTTACACGCGGCGAAACGCAAGCCCTTGCCGTTGCCACGCTGGGCACTTCGCGCGATGAGCAAATTATTGACGCATTGAGCGGCGAATACACCGACCGCTTTATGCTGCACTACAACTTCCCGCCTTATTCCACAGGCGAAGTGGGTCGCGTGGGTGCGCCCAAACGCCGCGAAATTGGGCATGGCCGCTTGGCAAAACGCGCTTTGGTGGCGGTGTTGCCCGATGCGGAAGATTTTAACTACACCATGCGCGTGGTTTCTGAAATCACCGAGTCCAACGGCTCGTCTTCTATGGCAAGCGTGTGCGGCGGCTGTTTGAGCTTGCTGTCGGCGGGTGTGCCTTTGAAAGCGCACGTTGCGGGCATTGCGATGGGCTTGATTTTGGAAAACAACAAATTTGCCGTGCTCACCGATATTTTGGGCGATGAAGACCATTTGGGCGACATGGATTTCAAAGTGGCGGGCACAACCGAAGGCGTTACCGCGCTGCAAATGGACATCAAAATTCAAGGCATTACCAAAGAAATCATGCAAATTGCCTTGGCACAAGCCAAAGAAGCGCGTTTGCACATTTTGGCGCAAATGCAGGCAGCGGTGGCAGGCCCGCAAGAGCTATCGCAACACGCGCCGCGCTTGTACACCATGCGCATCAACCCCGATAAAATCCGCGAAGTCATCGGCAAGGGTGGCGAAACCATCCGCAGCATCACCTCTGAAACGCACACCGAAATCAACATCAGCGATGATGGCGTGGTGGCCATTGCCGCCACCACCGCTGAAGCGTGTGAAGCCGCCAAAGCGCGGATTGAAATGATTACCGCCGAAGTGGAAGTGGGCAAGGTGTATGAAGGCACGGTGGTGAAAATTTTGGATAACAACGTGGGCGCGATTGTGTCGGTGATGCCAGGCAAAGACGGCTTGGTGCACATCAGCCAAATTGCGCACGAGCGCGTGAGAGACGTGAACGATTATCTGAAAGTGGGGCAAGTGGTGAACGTGAAAGCATTGGATGTGGATGAGCGCGGTCGCGTGCGGCTGTCTATCCGCGCGTTGTTGCCACAGCCCGAGCGCGCGCCTGCCGAAGCGGATGCCCATCACGGCGAGCATCATGCAGAATAATTAAGCCGTAACCAAGGCAGCCTGAAAATTGATTTCAGGCTGCTTTTTTAGAATGGCGGCTGGTGTTTTTCAGGCTGCCTATTTCATCCACCCATTACCGAAAGCACAACCATGTATGCCAGTCTTATCCGCCCGCTGCTGTTTCGGCTTGACTCCGAGCAAGCGCACAACCTAACCATTCAAACCCTTGCCCGCGCCTATTGCCTGATGCCACGCGTGAACCCGCACATCAAGCCCACCGCGCTGATGGGCTTGAACCTGCCTAATCCCGTGGGGCTGGCGGCGGGCTTGGACAAAAACGGCGAAGCGATTGACGGCTTGGCGGCGTTGGGCTTTGGTTTTATTGAAATTGGCACGGTAACGCCGCGCGCGCAAGCGGGCAATCCGCAGCCACGTCTGTTTCGTGCGCCTGAACACAACGCCATTGTGAACCGCATGGGCTTTAATAATCACGGCATTGATGCGCTGATTGCCAACGTGAAACGGTCGCGCTACACGGGCATTTTGGGGATTAACATCGGCAAAAACGCCAGCACGCCGATGGAACACGCGGTGGATGACTATTTGATTTGTTTGGAAAAGGCCTACGAATACGCATCGTATATTACCATCAATATTTCATCGCCCAACACCAAAAATCTGCGCACGCTGCAAGGCGGCGATGAATTAAGCAAGCTATTGGGCAGCCTGAAAAGCAAGCAAGCCGAGCTTGCCACGCGCGTGGGGCGGTATGTGCCACTGGCGGTGAAAATTGCCCCCGATTTGGACGAAGCGCAAATTGCCGACATCGCCCATACTGTTGTGCAAAACGAGATGGACGGCTTAATCGCCACCAATACTACGATTGACAAAACCGCGCTGGGCGCATCGCCGCTGGCGCAGGAAGCAGGCGGATTGAGCGGCGCGCCTGTGCGTGAACCCAGCAACCGCGTGCTGGCGGTGTTGGCGCGGGAGCTAGGCGGCAAAGTGCCGATTATCGGCGCGGGCGGGATTTTGTCGGGCGAACACGCGGTGGAGAAAATGCAACTGGGTGCAAGCGCGGTGCAGCTTTATAGCGGGCTGATTTATCGCGGCGCGGGGCTGGTGAAGGAATGTTTGCGGGCGTTGGGGTAGATTTCAGGCTGTTTTTGTTACAGGTATAGTTGTTCACACCGCCTTATACAGCATTGGCTCGCCCACCACGGATGAAATATTTTGTTGCCAAATTGTAGATTTGGATAAAGTCAGTTTTGCTGTATTACTTGTCCTATTTGCGGTTCGCCACCGTGTCTAAGACTTAATAAAACAACTACAATTAGGCAGCCTGAAACGGTATTACCGCTTTCAGGCTGCCTTTGTTATGCGAACAAGTTACTTCCCAGCGGTTGCCAGTTTTTCAATCGCCAGCACAATCGGCGGGCAGTTTTGCTGGTTGATAAATTCGTAGCGCAGGGAGCGGTATTCGGTTTGTGGCAGGTTTTGCGCGAACGCGAGCACGGCGGCGGTTTCGGATTTGCCTTGTTCGTGCCCGTGGTACAGCACGGCAAGCAGGATGCCACGCGGTTGCAGCAGGGCGAGTGTGGCTTGCAATGCGATGATGCTGGTTTCGGCTTGGGTGGTGATGCTGTGGTCGCCGCGCGGCAGGTAGCCCAGATTGAAAATGGCGGCGGCGATGGATTGTTTGATGTGCTGGGCGAGATGCTGATGCCCTGCATGGATAAGCTGCACGCGCTCGCCAAGCTGGTGTTGCTGCAAGCGGTCGGCAGTGGCGGCAAGGGCAGCTTCTTGGATGTCAAACGCATAGACTTTTCCTGTGTTGCCAACGAGTTGGGCGAGCAGCAGGGTATCGTGTCCGTTGCCTGCTGTGCCATCCAGCACGGTGTCGCCTGCGTGGATGTGTTGGCGCAGTAGGTCGTGGGCAAAGGGGATTTGAGCGGTTAGGGGCATTTTCAGGCTGCCTTTCTGAGGGGGATGGGTTCAGGCTGCCTATGTTGGCTTTGTGGCTATCAAGGCAGCCTGAAATTGATGTTACGGCGTGTGGGGGTGTTGCTGGCTGGTTTGAGCTTGGCTGAAATTTGTTGCGCTCGTTCTAACTTCGTTGAAGCCTTAGGCTTTCAGACTGCCTTTGGTTGCGCCATGATTTGCAAACTGCCAATGCGCTATTTTTGCGTTTCAGGCTGAAACCTTTGCAAAACCCTAGCAGTAGCCTGAAACTTAAAATGGAGTGGCGATGGCTCGTCGCCAACGCTTCAAACATCACATTACTGGTTTACTAAGATGTCGGCGAGCCGTCGACGCTCCATTGGTTGTAGGTTTCGCAAAGGTTTCAGGCTGCCTATTGGTGATATGCAATTGGCAGCCTGAAAAGCTATGTTGCGGTTTTCAGGCTGCCTATTCATTACCGATTAGGCAGCCTGAAAACTGGTTGGGCTTATTTCAAAAAGTTTTGCATCACGATGCGGGCGATGTCGTCCAAACCAAAGCCGTTGGCATCGGCGGCGTTGCCATTGGGCGTGATGGCGTTGATGACGTTGGGCAGATATTGCGCCAGCAAATTGCCCGCGCTGCTGGTATCCAATCCCACTTTGGCGGCGGCTTCGCTTAGGTTGCTGCCCAGCGCGTTTTGGATTTGCGATGCGTCCACGCTGGCGTTGCTACCTGTGCCAATCCAGCTTTGCAGCGCGTCGCCCAAGCCGCCTTGTTGCAATTTGCCCAGCAATTCGCCTGCGTTGCCGCCGTTTTGTTGGATGAGCTGCGTAACCAGTTCCATTGCTTTGCCTTGCTCGCTGTTGCCGCTGATGGCGGAAGTGGCTGCGCTGATAACGTTGTCTAATAAACTCATGATTTTCCCTTTGATGGAGTTGAACAAAGGGCGCGATTGTAGCGGGTTTTGTTGGTTTGTCTAGGGGCTTGGGGTTGGTTTACAAATGGATGGCAGCCTGAAACGGGCAATAGCGTTTCAGGCTGCCTTGGGTGGTTTGACTTTGCCCATGCCAATAAAAGGCAGCCTGAAAAGCGGAGTTGGCTTTTCAGGCTGCCTATTTAGTGATTACTCGGTGGCGTTTTCAATTTTCTCGCCAACGTGGGAGATGCCGCGTCCGACTGCGTTGCCGCCTTTTTTCGCGGCTTCTTGGGTTTTGTCCCAGCCGTGTTCAATGCCTGTGCCGACTTTTTCTACGGTGTTGGCGGTGTCGGTTTTTACGCCGTGCCATGTGCTGGAACAGGCGGCGAGTAGGGTGGTGATTAGAGTTAAGGCGAATGCTTTTTTCATATTGGGTTTTCCTTTCATTAGGATGATTAAAAACACACGGCGAGCCGTGCGGCGGGGATTATAACGGGAAATGGGGCGTTCGCTGAACGGGGCTTTGCATTTTTTAAAAGGGCTTAACAGTTTGCTAACTTGCGGCGTGTGCTTTTCAGGCTACCTAAAACGCGGGTGCAACGGTTAAGCAGCCTGAAATCGTTGCCCCGCGTTCCTACGGCTTGCTGGCAAGTCGTGCGCTGGCAAAGAAATCGTTATTTTACTTTATCCTTCCAAGCCCCATAGCCTTGCGCGTCCATTTGCTCGTAGGGCACGAAGCGCAGCGATGCGCCGTTGATGCAGTAGCGCAAGCCGCCTTTGTCTTTGGGGCCGTCGTTGAAGACGTGTCCAAGGTGGGAGTTGGCGTGGCTGCTGCGTACTTCGGTGCGTATCATGTTGTAGGAAGTGTCTTCGCGCTCGGTTACGGCTTCGCTGGCGATGGGGCGGGTGAAGCTGGGCCAGCCGCAGCCTGATTGGAATTTGTCGCTGGAAGCGAATAGGGGGGTGCCGTCCACGATGTCTACATAGATGCCTTTGGCGAATAGGTTGTCGTATTCGTGGCTGAATGCGCGTTCTGTGCCTGCTTGTTGGGTGATGCGGTATTGCTCGGCGGTGAGTTTTTGGCGCAGTTCGGCATCGCTGGGTTTGCTGGGCTTGGCTTCATTGGATTTCAGGCTGCCTTCTAGGGGTTTGTCGGCAAGGGTAATATCAATATGGCAGTAGCCGTTGGGATTTTTGAGCAGGTAGTCTTGGTGATATTCTTCGGCGGGGTAGAAGTTTTGCAGGGCTTGGTTTTCTACCACGATGGGTTGGGCGTATTTTTTCTGCTCGCGTGCGATGGCGGCGGCGGCAATTTTTTGCTCGGCGGGGTCGGTGGTGTAGATGCCTGTGCGGTATTGTTCGCCGCGGTCGTTGCCTTGTTTATTTAGGCTGGTGGGGTCGATGACGCGGAAGTAGTAGCGCAAGATGTCGTCTAGGCTGAGCTGGTCGGCATCGTAGCTGACTTTGACGGTTTCGGCGTGCCCTGTGTGGCGGTGGGATACGTCTTCGTAGCTGGGGTTGGCGGTTTTGCCGTTGGCATAGCCTGATACGGCATCGGTTACGCCTTGTATGCGTTGGAAATAGGCTTCTAGCCCCCAGAAGCAGCCGCCTGCAAGGTAAACGGTTTTGATGTTCATGGCTTTTCCTTTCTGTGCGGAATCGGGTTTGTAGAATTTTTCGGTGTAGGCGGAGAGTTCGGCTTGCGGGTTGGCGAGCAGGGCAAGGGCTTGGGCTTCGTTCAGGCTGCCTTTGACGATGCGTTGCACGTCGCCGTTTTCGCCCAGCAACACCCACGATGGATACACGCGCACGCCAAGCTGTTGGGCGATTGCGCCACCTGCATCGGTGCGCACGGGGAGTTTTTGGTATTCCAGCCCGCGATACCATTGGGCGAAGTCGGCGGCGGGTTTTTCGTGCAGATAATTGGGCGATGCGATGGCGACAAGGTTGGCGGCGGCAAAGCGTTTGTCTTGCGACCATGCTTCGGTTTGCGCCAACTCGCTTAAACACAGCGGACACCAGCTTGCCCAGAATTTAACCAGCGTGGGGCGTTTGGGCAGCGGTGGAGCGGCTTTGCCTTGGGCATCGGGCAGCTTGCTGATGCGTTCGGTGAGATTTTCGGCGTGGGCAGCGGTGGAATGCGGCATCAACACGGTTTGTCCTGCCCAGAAGACCACGGCGGCGGTGGCGGGGAGTAATAAGAATTGGGCGATGCGGTTCATGATGGGGTTTCTCCTGTGTAGTTGTTAGTAACGCGGGCAATCTTAACACAGGGAATTGGGGCTGCGAGACGTGATTAGTGGGGCTTATTTGCTGGATAGGCAAAAGCGTGGGGTGCGGTTGGGGGTGGGCTGAAAGGGCTATAATGTGCAGTTTAGGCTGCCGATTTTAGGGAAATTTAAATGATGCAATCGGCATAGGTAACAAAAAAGGCAGCCTGAAAACAGGATTACGGTTTTCAGGCTGCTTTGGCTTTTTGGTAGTGGTTTGAATTATAAGCCGAATACTTTTAAACGCGCTTCAACAGGTTGAAATTCTTTTTCGCCTGCGGGGACCGCGATGCCGCCGAATATCAGCTGGGCGCGGAGTGTCCAGCCAGCGGGGATGTTCCATGTTTTTGCCACTTCGGCATCAATAATGGGGTTGTAGTGCTGCAAGTTTGCGCCGATTTTGGCGGCTTCAAATGTTGTCCAAATGGCATATTGGTGCATGGCGTTGGCGTGTTCTGACCAGATGGGGAAGTTGGCGGCATACAGCGGGAATTGGTTTTGCAAGCCTTGCACTACGGTTTGGTCTTCAAAAAACAGCACCGTGCCAGCAGCGGCTTTGAACATATTGAGCTTGTTGGCAGTGGGTTCAAATTTGTCGGCGGGGACGATTTTGCGCAGTTCGTTGGCGGCGATGTCCCACACTTTTTCGTGTTCTGCGTCAAACAGCACCACGATGCGGGTGGATTGCGAATTGAAAGCAGATGGGGTGTGTTTAACGGCGTGTTCAACAATTTGGGCGATTTCTGGTTTGCTGATGGGCAGTTCTTTGTTTAAAACATAGATGGAACGGCGGTTTTCAGCGGCTTGTTGCAGAGCCTGGATGGACATGATTTTTCCTTTTTTTAGGTGGTTGATAGAAGAGCGAATGATAGGGCTTGGCGCGTGGGAGAACCAGTAGGATTGGGGGAAGATAGTTTTTCTTATTGGGAAAGCGGGGGATTTCTAAGGCAGCTAAATGTTATAATCCCGCCCTTTTTAGCAACACGAGACACGCCAATCATGTGGTTCAAACAACTCAATTTCTACCCCATCAATCCCGAAACCCTGCCCGATTTAGACACCCTTGCCAGCAAGCTCACTGCCGCCCAATTTGCTCCGATTACAGGACTAGACTGGTTTAGCGAAGGCTTTACCCCGCCCCACGGTTTTAGCCCCGAGCTGGTGTTCCCCGCCGATTTCACATGGTCTATCGCGCTGAAAAAAGCGGAAAAAGTGCTGCCCGCCAGCGTGATTCGTGAAATTTTGGACGACAAAGTTGCCGAAATCCAAACCGCTGAAGCCCGCAGCGTGGGGCGCAAAGAAAAGCAAGAACTCAAAGAGCAAATCACCGACGACCTGCTCCCCCGCGCGTTCACCCGCAGCAGCCGCACGCAAGCCATTTGCGACACCAAACACGGTTTTTTGCTGATTAACAACGCCAATGCCAACAAAGCCGAAAACCTGCTCACCAAGCTGCGCGAAGCACTCGGCGGCTTGGAAGCGCGCCTGCCACAAACCCAACAATCGCCCAGCAGCCTGATGACCGAATGGCTGCTCAATGGCGCGTGCCAAGGCGGTTTTGAGCTGGACGACAACTGCGAAATCAAAGGCAGTGGCGATGTCGTGCCCGTGATTAAAATCGCCAAGCAAGATTTAACCGTGCCCGAAGTGGTGCAGCATTTAAAAGACGGCAAAAGCGTAACCCAGCTTGGCTTGGTGTGGCGCGAGCAAATCGCCTTTGTGTTGGATGCCAACTTCGCGCTCAAACGCATTCAATATTTAGACGTGTTGCAAGAAGAAGCCGAACAACACGGCGACGATGCCGCCAGCCTTGCTTTCGCCAGCCAAATCCTGATGGCAGAAAGCATCGGCACGATGATTAGCGAGCTGGTGGGCTATTTGGGCGGCTGGCAAAAATCGTCCTAGCTGTCAGGCTGCCCTATCCAAAGGCAGCCTGAAAACATTACAATCACGCTTTACCCATCCTAACGAGTTTTTACCATCATGAAAAAACAGTTATTCACCGCTCTGCTCCTTGCCGCCGCGCCCGCAATATGGGCGGATGCGCCGCTTGCCTGCCGCGACATCCCCACCGAAGATGCTGTTCACCAAAAACAAGAATGCGTGTTCCAAGGCAGCGATATGAACGCTGCCTATCAAGCCTTCCGTCAACACGATGCAGACAACAAAGCATGGTTGCCCAAAAAAATGCCCGCCAAAAACCGCACCCAAAAATGGCAAAGCACCACCTGCGATGATGAGGGCATGCGCGACACTACTATCGAAAAGCATCAAGTCAGCAAAAATGCGCTCTATATGGAATACGATTCAGACGGCTTATGCGCCAGCCCCTACAAAGCCCAATTTCGTATGCAACAACAAGGCAAGCAAATCAAAATTCAATTTGACCGCTACGAGTCTTAAACTCAACAAAGGATAACAAAATGTCCATCAAATCAGATAAATGGATACGCCGCATGGCGGAGCAACACGGCATGATAGACCCATTTGAGCCGTGCCAAATCAAAGAAGCCAATGGGCAAAAAATCATTTCCTACGGCACATCTAGTTACGGTTACGACATCCGTTGCGCCAACGAATTTAAAATTTTCACCAACATCAACAGCACCATCGTTGACCCGAAAAACTTTGACCCCAAGAATTTCGTTACCGTGGAAGACGACTGCTGCATCATCCCGCCCAATTCGTTCGCGCTGGCTCGCACGGTGGAATATTTCCGCATCCCGCGCAATGTGCTCACCGTGTGCTTGGGAAAATCCACCTACGCCCGCTGCGGCATCATCGTGAACGTAACCCCGTTTGAACCCGAATGGGAGGGCTACGTTACGCTGGAATTTTCCAACACCACGCCGCTGCCCGCCAAAATCTACGCGGGCGAGGGTGTGGCGCAAGTGCTGTTTTTTGAAAGCGATGAAATGTGCGAAACGTCTTACAAAGACCGTAATGGCAAATATATGGGGCAAACGGGCGTTACGCTGCCCAAAGCGTAAATAGCTCCAAGGCAGCCTGAAAACGAATAAAATCAGTAAAACAACGTGTTACCGTTTTCAGGCTGCCTGATGTTCGCAATCCATCCCCCAAAGGCAACCTGAAACCATGTCCCAAGCCAAAGATAAAGATGCCTACTCTGCCCTAATCCAAGCCTTGCGCGTGTTCCCCAATGTGGGCGTGAAAACCGCGCAGCGCATGGCACACACCTTGCTGCAACACAACCGCGAGGGCGCAGCCGAACTGCTTGCCGCGCTGGATAATGCCTTGCAGCAAGTGGGCAACTGCCGTCATTGCAACACCTTTTGCGAGGGCGAGGAATGCACCATCTGCGCCGATGAACAGCGCGACAAAACCCGCCTGATGATTGTGCATATGCCCGCCGACATCGCCGCAATGGAAGCCGCCCATTGCCACGATGGCTTGTATTTTGTGCTGATGGGCAGCGTGAGCCCCACGCAAAACATGGATTTAAGCCATGTTGCGTTGGAAAAACTCATCGCCCGCCTTGCCGATAGCCCCGTGCAAGAAATCATCATCGCCACATCGTTCACCGCCGAGGGCGATGCCACCGCCTACATTCTCACCGAGCTGCTCAAAGAACAGCCCTATAAAATCAGCCGTTTAGCACGCGGTATGCCGCTGGGCAGCGAGCTAGAATACGTGGACGCAGGCACGCTCGCCCAAGCGGTGTACGAGCGGCAACTGCTGCAAGAAAAAAAGGACGCGCCATGCTAACTTGGCTATTCTCCCTGCTTATCCCATTGGTGCTGCCGCTGCTGGGCATCCCCGCCGCCCACGCCCAAAGCAACCACGCCATCCCTTTTCAGGCTGCATCTGCACCCGCCGTGTTAGAGCCAGCCCAAGCCGAACAGCAGCCTGAAAAACCACAATGGATACTGCGCGACAAACAAGCCCTGCGCGCCGCGCAACAAGCCCTAACCCAACTACCCGAATTGCAAGGTGCGCCCATCCAAATCTACGAACAAATCAACTTTTTTGACGGCACGCGCCCGCGCATAGAAATTGACCTGCAAGACCCCAAGCAGCCTGAAAACATCCTGTACTACACCTACGAAAACGGCAAATGGGCCGCCACCCCCATCGGCACAGACCCCGAGCCGAACAGAAACCCCGCCCGCCATCTCGTTCCCCTTGCCCAAATAGACTTCGCCCAAGCCGCCGACATCGCCCAAGCATGGCAACAAAAAGCCCAAAGCGTGAACGCCGTAGAAACCCAAGCCTACCACGTTGCCCTGATTTGGCTGCCCAAGCAGCAAAAACTCATGTGGCACACCGCCCAAATTGATGCCAACGGCGCACGCTATTATTTAAGTTTCCATGCAGACGGCAGCGTGTGGGAATTTAAAAAATTCTAGTTCACCCCATTCAACCGCTTAAAGGCAGCCTGAAAATATCATCACAGGGTTCAACCCATGTACCACCTAATTGACGATAACCCCTTTTCAGGCTGCCTAAACCCCATCCCAAAACACCAAACCATGACCCCAACCACCCCCCGCCAGCAATACCTAACCCAACTGCAAAACCAACTCGGCTACACCTTCAAAAACCCCGCCCTGTTGCAACAAGCCCTAACCCACCGCAGCTACCACAGCCAAAACAACGAACGGCTAGAATTTATCGGCGACAGCATCCTAGACTACGCCATCGCCAAAATGCTCTACCACGCCTTTCCCAAGCTGCCCGAAGGCCGCCTATCCCCCCTGCGCGCCCAGCTTGTTAAAGAAGCCACCCTTGCCGAAATCGCCCGCGAACTGCATATTGGCAACGCCCTATACCTAGGCGCGGGCGAACTCAAAAGCGGCGGCAACGACCGCGCATCCATCCTAGCCGATGCCGTAGAAGCCTTGCTCGCCGCCATCAGCTTTGATGCCGACTTCGCCACCGCCGAAGCCACCGTGCAACGCCTGTTTGCCCCCCGCATCCAACAGCTCAACACCCACACCCAAGCCAAAGACCCCAAAACCCAACTGCAAGAAATGCTGCAAGCCCAACACCTGCCCCTGCCCAAATACCGCATAGAAAAGCAAACAGGCGAAGGCAACACCGCCCTATTTGACGTATCCTGCGACCTTGGGCAATTTGGCAAAATTACCTACGCCCAAGCCCACAGCCGCCGCGCCGCCGAACAAGACTGCGCCCAGCAAGCCATTGCATGGCTTACCCAACAACCCCCATTTCGCAAAACCAAAAAATGAACCCACCCATCCTACTCGGCGCCATCATCGGCGGGCTATTTGGCGGCGGCTTCTTCCTATTTTGCCTATGGCTCAACGCCAAAGATGCCCAACGCCGTTACCCCGAACTGCGCATCCCCGTCCCCGCCAACGCCCAAAATGATATGCTGTTTCATATCTGGTGCGATGCCAACCGCTATCAGCAACAACCCGACGGCAGCTACCAAAGCACCCCGCGCGGCATCCTTGCCAACACAGGCGAAATCCGCTTTGAACAGCACGAAATGCTGGTTTACGAAGTCATAGACCTAGGCTTCGCCCGCCGCCGCTTCGCCCTAAACGCCCCCGTGGTGCTCGCCCGCGCCATCCGCCAACGCAAAGTGCGCCAGCTCAACAAATTGCTCAAACATTGGCAGATTGCGCCGCTGGATGATGCGTTTTAAACAAAAATCCGTATTCGTTGCTGAACGAATGCGGGTTTTACGTTTTCAGACTGCCTTATACGCCATGCAAAGGCAGCCTGAAACCTTTGCGAAACCTGTAACCGATGGAGCGTCGGCGGCTCGCCGACATTTTGGCAAAACAGTAGTGCAATGTTTGAAGCATTGGCAACGAGCCGTCGCCGCTCCATTTTAGGTTTCAGGCTGTCATTGGGGATTTTGCAAAGGCAGCCTGAAAACGTCTGAAACACCTATTTTCAGGCTGCCCCTAGCTACATACAAGGCAGCCTGAAAACAAATTTCGTAGGCTTATTGCACCCAAACTCGCTTCGCCTATTTTCAGGCTGCCTTACCCCATCGCCACCCACTACCCCAAACAAATGTTTCCAAATCTTCACAAAAAGCATGATTTAGCACAAAAATTGCTTATCCTGCTTAACACAACCTAAGCAAATGGGATATAGTGCCATTTCCAAGCCCAGCTTTGTTTGTTGCAAAACATTCCGCACCCCCCATCATGCCGTCGCGCATTTTTTGGCAGTTTTTTTCAAAACCAGACGGCTTTCTTAAAGGAATAACTTGTCATGCAGAAAAAAACGTTTACCACGCTGCTTATGCTCGCCTTGCTTACCGCGTGCAACAACGATGTCGCCGAGCGGCGCAAACCGGGTTATGGCGAAGCATCCGCGCCAATTAGCCAAGAAATCAAAATTACCGTCAATTCGGTGGATAAGCCCGATAGCTTGGAGTTCCAAAAGCTGATGAATGCAGGCGTAATCGCCGCAGGCAAAGACTTTCCCACCGTCAAACTCAAAATAGAACAAGCCCCCAACCAAGACGCGCAAATCCAGCAACTTGCCCAATCGGCAGCCGATGCCAAAGCCATCGTGCTCAATATTGCCAACAACCAAGCCGTTATCCCGCTGATGAAAGACTTGTGCGCAAAAAAAATTCCTGTGGTGTTTTTTGGTGCGTCGCCCGATAAACGCGCCCTTGCCGCTTGCGATTTAGACTATGACTTGCGCGGCGACGATATGACCGCAGGCGTGGTGCAAGGTTTGCTGGTTGTCCAAGCGTTTAAAGAAAACCCCGCCATGGATAAAAACCACGACGGTACCATCCAATACGCCTTTATGAAAGCCACACAAGGCACAGAGTTCACCCGCGACCGCTCCGACTGGGCGGTTGCCACCATGTCTAGCTATCCAGAATTAGCCCGCCCCGTAAGCGAATTGATGGTTTCCTATGCCAACTTTGACCCCGCGCTGGGCTTGAAAAACCTTGAAGCATGGATAGCGAACCCGCGCTTTGCCGATGTGGAAGTGATTTTGACCAACAACGACGACACCGCCATCGCCATCGCCAAAGAACTCAAAAAACGCGGCATCAACATCCCTGTTTACGGCTCGGATGGCGGCGAAGTGGGTTTACGCGCGGTGAAATCAGGCTTGCTGGCAGGCACGGCACGTGGCGACTATCAACAATGGGCGCATGATGCCGTGCGCGTTGCCGCCAATTTGGGCTCGGGCAGACCGCCGCTTGAAGGCTTGCCCACATCGTATCGTATGGAAGATCGCACCATTTATCCGCCGTTTGTGGGCATTAGCGCGAAAAATGTTGATGAATTCTTAAAATAAGGATAACGCCATGAGTAATCCCAACAACACCGCCGCGCCCAACACGGCAGCCAAAAAAGAAGCCAAAAAAGGTTTGCGCCGCTATACATCCTTGATTGCCATGATTGTTTTGTTCTTGGTGTTCACCGTAGCAACGCTGGCGTTCAGCGCATGGGTAACGGTACAACAAACGCAAACAGGTAAAGAGCTGGTGGTGGTTACCCGCCAAGGTCGTTTGGTGGCGCAATTTGCCCGCGCCGCGTTTAACTTCAAAGCCTATGTGGACGACTACGAAAAAGAAAAAGACTTGCCCGTTGCCTCGTCCGCAGCCAGCGAACCTGCTGTTGGCGAAGCAGCGCAAGCGATGAATCAACCCCAAGCAGCAGCGGATAACGATTTTCAGGCTGCCTCTGCCCCTGCCATTGTGGAGCAGCCCAAAGTTGCCACTTATGTGGACATCAACCAATTGCCGCAAGAAGCTGTTCAAGCGATTAAAGACTTGAAAACTTCGCGCGACCAGTTTGACGACACGTTAGAAGCGTTTGAAAAAGGCAAAACCATCCATTTGACCTATGAAGACGTAAACGTGCGCCCGCTGTCCACCAAAGTAGAACGCAAAACCATGGCGGAAACCATCCGCGTGTGGACACCTTATAAAGGCTTGATTGATACCTTCCTTGCCGAAGTGGAAAAAGGCAAAGTGCGCTACGAATCGATTGACTTCCTTGTGCGCTACACCCGCTTGTATAACACCACCATGGCATCTGCCGAGCTGGACTCCGCGCAAGCCTACCGCGACGTGGCCGCATTGCGCGGTAAACAATGGCAATATATGCAATTGGCTGGTATTGCGATGGCGTTCTTGCTCTTCTTGGGCATTGTGTTTGGTGCGTTGCGTTCGCTGTTGGAACACGATAAAGAATTGGACATCGCCCACCAAGAGATGAGCGAAATCATGGCATCTGTGAACGAAGGTTTATTCTTGGTGGATAAAAACCTGAACATTGGTGGTCAATATTCTCGCCGCTTGGAAGAAATCATCGACCAAAAAGACGTGGGCAACCGCAACTTGCTGGATGTGCTCAGCAAAATCGTGCCACAAGAAGACTTGGACATCACCCAAACCTTTATTGACCAGCTATACAGCGATTGGGTGGTGGAAGATTTGATTGCAGACTTGAATCCGCTCAACCGAATCAGCTATCAAGTGGAAGACACAGGCGCGCAACGCTTTGTGGATTTCAAATTCTTCCGCGTGTGGGTGGATGGTCAAATTGAACGCATTTTGGTCAGCGCAACCGATACCACCGAATCGGTGATGCTGCAAGCGAGCTTGGATGCCCAAAAAGAACAAGAAGGGCGCGAGCTGGAAATGCTGAACATCATTTTGAACACCAACCCCACCGTGCTCAACAGCTTCATCAAAGGCAGCATGGAACGGTTGAACGAAATCAACCAAGTGCTCAAAACGCCCGAAACCAAACGTGAAGAATTGCGCAGCAAAGCGCAATACATCGCCCGCTTGGTACACTCCATCAAAGGCGAAGCGTCATCTTTGAAACTGAACCGCATGGTGGATATTTGTGAAAACTTTGAAGACGCGCTCAACATCATGAAATCTTCGCCCAACCTAACAGGGCAAGACTTCTTGGGCTTGGTGGTGATGCTGGAAGATTTGTATCGCTTGTTTGACGTGCTAAACACCTATAACGGGCGCATCGGCGGCACAGCCAACGTGCAAATGACCAGTATGCAGCCTGAAAACAGTCCTGAGCAAGAATCGCGTCATCAAGCCGCCGCGCAAACGGATTACTTCAAACAATTCGTTGCCGACATCGCCAAACGCACGCACAAACAAGCGCAGCTTGTTGTCAGCGGCTTTGAAAGCAATCCATTGAGCGATGCGCAATGGGCAAAACTCAAAGACATCACCATCCAGCTTTTGCGCAATTCGGTGGTGCATGGCATTGAAACGCCCGAAATCCGCCGCCAACGCAATAAACCCGAAATGGGCACGCTCAAACTCACCCTTTCGCAACAAGCCGATGGCAAATTGCTGCTGGTTGCCGAAGATGATGGCAACGGCATCAACTTTGAAGCGATTCGCAACAAAGCCGTGGCGTTGGGCATCGCCACCGCCGAGCAAGCCGCCGAGTTTGACCAACGCCAATTGCTGAATCTGATGTTTAGTAACGGTTTCTCCACCGCCAGCGAAGAAACCGAAGACGCAGGGCGCGGCGTGGGCATGGATATTATCAAAGCCACCATCCAAAACATGGGCGGACGCATTGGCGTATCCACCGCAGCCGAAGGCTACACTCGGTTCGCCTATCTTTCCCAAAAGCATCCTAATCACAAGGAAACAATATGTATAAACTGATGATTGTGGACGATTCTGTCATCATCCGAAACCGCATTGAACGCAGCCTAAGCAGCTTACAGCTAGACATCGTTGCCACAGCATCCAATGGCGATGAAGCCGTGCGCTTGTTCAAAGAACACCAGCCCGACTTGGTTACCATGGATTTAACCATGCCACAAATGGATGGCTTAGAGTGCATCAAACGCATCCGCGAGCTGAGCAAAGAAACCAGCATTTTGGTTATCTCCGCGCTATCCGACCGCCAAACAGGCTTAAAAGCCCTGCAATACGGCGCGCGCGGCTTTATCTGCAAACCGTTCACCGATGAGCAACTGGTGTTGGCGTTGGGCAAACTCGTTGCCAACAGACAGCGCGGATAAATTGTTTAGTAGCAACAGCTCTTTGATGCGTTCAAAGAGCTGTTTTTTATGCGTCATAGGCAGCCTGAAAACCAATCCATCCAGCAAAAACCGTTTGGCATAACACCAAGCGTTTGGGGTTACGCTGAACTTCGTTTCAGTCTGCCTATTCGCATAGGATTAAATCTCAATCCCTTTGAGCTTTGCTACGGTGTTGATGTCTTTATCGCCGCGCCCTGATAGGTTCACCAAAATCACTTGCTCTTTGCTCATTTTCGGTGCGTTTTCCACCGCCCATACGAGCGCGTGGCTGCTTTCCAGCGCGGGGATGATGCCTTCGTATAGGCAAAGTAAATCAAAGGCTTGCAAGGCAGCTTCGTCGTCTGCGGTGGTGTATTCCACGCGCTTGATGTCGTGCAGATGGCTGTGTTCGGGCCCGATACCGGGGTAGTCCAAGCCTGCGGACACGGAATGCGTGCCGAGCACTTGTCCGTTGTCGTCTTGCATCAAATAGCTGCGAAAGCCGTGCAGCACGCCGATGGGGGCGTGGGATGAGATGGGCGCGGCGTGGCTGGCGGTGTGGATGCCCAAGCCGCCTGCTTCCACGCCGATTAGGCGGGTTTGCGCGGTGGCGATATAGGGGTGGAACAAGCCGATGGCGTTGGAGCCGCCGCCCACGCAGGCTACGGCAACGTCGGGTTGCCGCCCGATGGCTTCTTGCATTTGCGCTTGGGCTTCGCGCCCGATGACGCATTGAAAATCGCGCACCATTTCGGGATAGGGCGCGGGGCCGGCGGCGGTGCCGATGATGTAGAAGGTGTCGTCCACGCGGGCAACCCATTCGCGCATGGCTTCGTTCATTGCGTCTTTAAGTGTGCGGCTGCCGCTGTCCACGCTGACTACGTTTGCGCCGAGCAATTTCATGCGGAACACGTTGGGGGCTTGGCGGATGATGTCGTCTGCGCCCATGTAAACATGGCATTCCATGCCAAAGCGGGCGGCTACGGTGGCGCTGGCTACGCCGTGTTGCCCTGCGCCTGTTTCGGCGATGACGCGCTTTTTGCCCATGCGGCGGGCGAGTAGGGCTTGCCCGATGGTGTTGTTGATTTTGTGCGCGCCTGTGTGGTTTAGGTCTTCGCGTTTGAGCCAGATTTGCGCGCCGCCGAGATGGGCGGACAGGCGTTCGGCGTGGTAAACGGGGCTGGGGCGGCCGACATAGTGTTTTAAATCGCGCTCAAATTCTGCCCAAAATTGCGGGTCTTGCTTGGCGGCGGCATAGGCTTGGGCGAGTTCTTGCAGCGCGGGAATCAGCGTTTCGGCAACGTACACGCCGCCGTGTTCGCCAAAAAAGCCTTGTTCGTTGGGGGCTTGGTAGTTTTGCATGATGGTTTCCTTTGGGGGGACGAGTGTTAAGAAAGTTTAACGGATGATAGCATAAGGATAGGTTTCAGGCTGCCTTATTGGGGATCGGCTGGGCTGGAAATCAATCCATTGCGCAACAAAAATCGTTTGCGCTAGGGCAAAATTGTTTTCAGGCTGCCTATTGGATGGCAAGGCGACAATAAACATTCATGCGACAACGGCAGGCAGCCTGAAAAAGGAATGAGTGCTTTGTGGTTAGCTTTTTGTTTAGCTTTAACCATGCGCTTCATGCCAGCGGGGCACTTACTTTTCTTTGCTTCGCCAAAGAAAAGTAAGCAAAAGAAAGGCGACCCCGACGTGCAGGTCTGCTTCGCAGACTTCCCTCACTACGCATCCTTTTTCCGGCGCGTGCGAACTAGTCGCGCTACGCGCGTCGTCGAACAAGCGCACGCTTTTTTCCGAAAAAAGGATGCTTCGTTCGGCTGGACGTAGGGGGTGGGCGGTAGCATTAAACAGTTGTGAAGCGGTAGGCAGCCTGAAACCCAATTCGTCTCGCAGCAAAAAACCGTCCGCGCTACGCTAAACCATTTTTCAGGCTGCCTACTGGATGGCAAGGCGACAATAAACATTCATGCGACAACGGCAGGCAGCCTGAAAAAGGAATGAGTGCTTTGTGGTTAGCTTTTTGTTTAGCTTTAACCATGCGCTTCATGCCAGCGGGGCACTTACTTTTCTTTGCTTCGCCAAAGAAAAGTAAGCAAAAGAAAGGCGACCCCGACGTGCAGGTCTGCTTCGCAGACTTCCCTCACTGCGCATCCTTTTTTCGGCGCGTGCGAACTAGCCGCGCTTTGCGCGTCGTCGAACAAGCGCACGCTTTTTCCCGAAAAAAGAATGCTTCGTTCGGCTGGACGTAGGGGAGTGGGCGGTAGCATTAAGCAGTCGTAAATGGTGTAGAAAATAACCGCGTTGTTTACACCACAGGTTGGGAAAAGTAAGCCTGCAAGACCTCAAACGGCGTATCGCCGTCCAAGCTGCCGTGCGGCTTCACGGTGTTATAAAAGTTCACGAATCGGCACAGCTCCTTTTGCCGGTGTTCCGGACTGTCAAAACTCTGCTTTTCGTGCCACATTTCCATAATCGTTCGAATAACCCTCTCGGCTTTACCGTTGGTCTGCGGACGGGCAGGACAGGTAAACTTTTGATTGATGCCGTTTTCATAACAGGCAGTGCCGAAAGCATGACTTGCCCCGCCTTTATATTCGCTGCCGTTGTCCGAATACACGCACTCGATCAAATAGGGGCAGGGTTCGATGACTTGTTCCGTTAGGAACTTGGCCGCACTGTCTGCGGTTTTGTCCGGCAGGATGGCGGCGTACAGCTCTCTTGAGAAATCATCAATGGCGACAAACAGGTAATCCCGCTTATCGGTGGCTTTCTGCCCTTTGAGCAGCGGCAGCCGTTTGGTATCGACGTGCACCATTTCGCCGGGATAGGACTTGTTGTAGCGTTTGGCCTGCTTTTTGAGTTTTTCCTGAATACTGCGTTCTACCTTGGCCAGGCGTTTCATTCCGTACTTTGCCTGTTTGAAACGGTTGTTGGTGCTGGTTTGGGGTTTGGGCAGCCTGCCCCTTGCGGCTTTAAGTGCGCGGTAGATGGTGACGCGGCTGACTTGGTAACGACGAGCCAATGAGCTTACGCTTTCCTTCTCCTGTGTGTAGGCTGTCCAAATGGCTTGGCGGTGGTGCGGGGTGAGCCTGGTGTTTTTGTGCATGTTCATGTCGGCATATAGGACAAAAAAGGTGCTAAAAAATCCTGTGAGCCTTATGCAGCAAGGCTTTAAGCGGGGTCAAAACCTTTGAATGCAAAAAAGCTCTTTTTGCATCTTTAAATAGGCTAAAAAAATAGCAAATAAAACAGTAAATAACGTTGCAAATACCATGTTTGCTAGTTCACGAATTCATAAAGGGGAGTACCTTTTTTGTCCTATATGCCTTCATGTCAGTATTCTCCTGGAAATACTGTAAACAACGCTACTGGTTTCTACAGCCTGCACCCCAATTCAGAACCCTTTTCAGACGAACCCAAATCCTGCCATCTCCTTTAAAAAGGAAAACCCTATGGACTACCCCACCCTGCTCGCCATCCTGCAACAACACGCCAACCCCGAACGCGCCGCACCGATGCAGGCATACATGAAACACCGTTTTGCCTATTTCGGCATCGGCAAACCGGAGCTTGCCTGCCTGTGCCGCCCGTTTTTCAAAGAGGCCGCCAAACAGCCGGTCGATTGGGATTTCGTGCGCCGCTGCTGGGACGACCCGCACCGCGAATTGCAATACGCCGCGCTCGAATACCTGAAGAAAATGCAACAGCACCTGACCCCGCAAGACATCCCGTGTTTGCAAACGCTGATTACCAAAAAATCATGGTGGGATAGCGCCGACGTACTCGACCGCATTGTTGGCGACATTGCCCTGCGCCACCCCGAAGTCAATGCCGTCCTATTGGCATGGAGCACCGACGAAAACATCTGGCTGCGCCGCGTCGCCATCGACCACCAACTGCTCCGCAAACAACACACTGACACCGCGCTGCTGGAAAAAATCATCTGCAACAATCTGGGGCAAAAAGAATTTTTCATCAACAAAGCCATCGGCTGGGCATTGCGCGATTACAGCAAAACCAACCCCGAATGGGTACAAGGCTTTATCGACCACCACCGGCACGAAA
Source organism: Kingella sp. (in: b-proteobacteria) (assembly GCF_030527935.1). Lineage (GTDB taxonomy): Bacteria > Pseudomonadota > Gammaproteobacteria > Burkholderiales > Neisseriaceae > Kingella_B. The sequence goes on along the minus strand of NZ_JAUMZV010000008.1, from coordinate 38,647 downwards.
TGGCCAAACTGAGCCTGCGCGAAGCAAGTAAATACCTGACGCCAAAGGTCGTCTGAAAACGTGAACTTCAATGAAGTTTCTACAGAGCCAAAATGTAAAAAGCGGTCTGCACTTGCATTTGTCAAAGTGCAGACCGCTTTTCTACCTTAATTTCATTTGAGTAATACTAGAACATCACTCATCCTTTTCACAAACCCGCTTTGTGCAGACTTGCGCTTATCCGCTAAATTTCAGCGTTTGCAGCTTTTCTTTAATCTCTTTTTCTAATTCAGCAGATTCCGCGAAGAGTTTATCCAAATCCGCCGAAAAATCCGCCATTTTCTGCGCAAATTCGTCGGCAGAAATATCCACATAATCAATCTTTACCTCGAAATATTGCCCTGCTGACAGGCTGTAGTTTTTGGCTTTGATTTCATCGTAGCTGACCACCACGCTGAAATCTTCCACAGCCTGTTTGTGGGTGAAGGTATTGCAGATTTTTTGTTCTTCTGCGCGGGAAAGTACGGTTTTTTGGTTTTTGCCGTCTTTGATTTTTTCACCCAAGCCCGATGCGTCGATTAACACCACTTCGCCTTTATTGGCTTTATCGATAAACAGGATGGAAACGTTGGTTCCCGTCGTGGCGAAAATATTGGAAGGCATGGACACCACGCCGGCGAGCATTTTGTTTTCTACCAGATGTTCGCGGATTTTTTTGTCAATGCCTGATTGGGCAGTGATAAAGCCCGTCGGCAATACAATTGCCGCTTTGCCGTTTTCTTTCAGGGAAAACAAGATATGCTGGATAAAAAGCTGGTAGATTTCCATCTTATCCGTATCTTTTGCTTTGATTTTCGGGATACCGGCAAAAAAGCGTTCGCGGTTTTCCTCGCCTTCCAGTTGGTCGCGAAAATCGCTGAAATCCAATTTAAACGGCGGATTAGAAACGATGAAATCAAATTTTTTCAGACGGCCTGAAGCGTCTTTATGGGCGGGCGACAAAATCGTATTGCCCTGAACCACATTATTCAAAGAATGCACCAGATTATTCAAAATCAGATTCAGACGCAAAAGATTGGACGATTTTTGCGAAATATCCTGCGTATAAATCATACATTTGTCTTCGCCGATGGCATGGGCGACATTCATCAACAGCGTTCCCGAACCGGCCGACGGGTCGTAAACGTCCACGCTGCGGATTTGCCCGCGCACTTCCTCCGGCACCAAAATATCCGCCATAATCCGCGCCACCGCATGCGGCGTGTAGTATTCTGCATATTTGCCGCCGGAATTGCTGTTGTAGTCTTTAATCAGGTATTCAAAAATCGTGGCGAAAAAATCGAATTTTTGCGCAAAAATTGCCTCAAAACTGAAACCCGCCAGCTTGGAAATCAGCGCGCGGCAAAAATCATCGCGTCGGCCTTCGTCAGTAATGTACTGACTAATACGCTCGAACAACACAATTTTCGCCCCGCCTTCGGTTTTCACCGAAAACAACTCCGCATTCTGCGCGGCAATATCGGTGAGCGTATCGTCAAAGAGTTTGGCAAAGTCTGCGCCGTTTTGTCGCTCTGATAAATACTTGATGGAATGCTCAGGCTTCAAAACCGCTGTTTTCCCCTCAATATCCATATTGACGAACTTGATCGGCTCGTCGGGCTTTTCTTTGCGAATTTTTTTGACTTCGAAATCGTATTTGTCGTTTAAGAATTTATACAAAAAAGCCTGACTGATGATTTTGAACTCGTTGCCGTCATTGCCTAAGCCATAGTTGGCGCAAATGGTTTTCAAGCTGTCAATCAGGGCTTTGGTTTGTTCAGTAAAGTGTTGTTCGGTCATTTTTTATCTCGTTCTTTTTATTGTATCGGTCGGATTCTTGAATCCAGATTATTCCGCCACGGATACCTGCCCGTTCATCAGCATGGGCAGTAGGAAATCACGTAGTTGGGTTAGCTGGTGGTTTTGTTTTTCTAAATTGTCCTGAATTTTAAATATTTTTTTACTTCTTTCTGTATATTTTTCTACCAATTCATGTTTTGGGAAAACTGCTTGAATTGAGTGTAGTGTGGTTGCTGAAACTTCTTTAAATGTGGAACCCGAAGCTGATTGCATAATTGATTTTAGAGAATTTTTAACAGCATAAAAGACAAACTCTTTCGAAAATCCCTTATTTGGAATAAATGACTTAAAGCCTTGATTCGTTGTTACCTCATTTCTTGCAATAGCCATATATCCGATGGGTGCCCTTGAACTCATTAAAACTGTTCCAGTAGGATATTTTTTCAAACTGGCATTTTTTATTCCTTTTTCAGAAACATCTATTTCACCATGACTAATAAATTTATTGTCTTGATTTTTAGATAAATCATAAGGTGTAATCCATGCTGTTCCATTGGAGCAAAAATTATCGCTATCGGCAGTTGATGGCGTACTGCCACCGACGATTTCTGCCAAATTCCCCAAATTTTTCACCTCCCACCCCTTCGGAATTTTCCGTTTTAAAGTTTCATCAAACACCATTTCACCGCCTGAGGATTTGTAAGGCTTGCCGTCTGCGTCGGGGAAGTCGAACTGCACGAACCAGTAGTCGTACAGGGTTTTTGCCATCTGTTCCAAGCGCGCGTTGATTTGTTTGTTCAGGGCGATTTTTTTGTCCAAAGTGGATAAAAGGGAAAAGATACTATCCTGAGTTTTTTTATCGGGTAGTTTTAACTCTATTTTTGACAAAGTATTTACTGACAATCCAGGTTGTGCTGATTGTCCCTGGTATTGCCCTAAATTCATAATGGATAATAAATTGGCAATATATCCAATATTATGTTCATCATTTGCAGTTGCTACGATAGCATGTTCTGTCATATATGCTTTGCCACAAAAATATTTCGTATTACCACAATAAGCACCTTGACGCCCAATAATTGCACATTCCCCTTCAAAATTATAAGCATCTGTATAGCCTCTGATTCCATTTCCACCAAAAACAGGGTATGCACCTATTTCAAATATTTGACTAGCTGTTATTCCTTTGCCACTGCTAAATCTTTTACATGCTTCAGAAATTGTATATATTTTCCAATCACTCATATTTTTATCTCAATTTTTTATCTAGCCACCAACTTGCAAAATAATCTTTCGCCTTACTATGCAGAATCATCACAGTTTCCAGTAAGCAAAAATATTTACTCCATAATAAAGGTCGTCTGAAAAAACATTTCAAAATCCGACCGCACTTTTTTAAGCAGCCTGCATTGATGCCTGCTATTTTTTCAGGCTCAGCAGTTCGGCAATATGGCGTTCGCCCTCGCGTTCTTTTTCCAGTCTGCGTGCGGCGGCAAGTTTTTCGTATTCGATGCGGGCTTTTTCGTCTGCCTGCGTTTTGCTGATTGTCCCTGCCGTTTGTAAGACTTGGCGGTCATTGAATGCGAGGAAGGCATCCAGTTTTTCCGTCCAGTCTTGCAGGAATATCTGTTTTTTCATGCTCGCCTGGTCTTCGGCAAAATCCAGCCACATGGAAACGATGCGGTTGAGGGCGTCGATTTCTGCCTCGTTCAGGTAATTTTTGGCAACGGTTACATCGGCTTTGGCGATTTCTTTGCCCCGCCAATGGGTCAGCCCCATATTGGGTTTCCCCGCATCTGCCCTTTGGTAAATAATTTCAGGGGCGGTATGGCGGGTGCAAGCGTAGTGAAGTTTGTTTTGTATGATTTTGAAAAAATGGGTGGTTTCTTTGAAGCTGGGCTGGTAATCCGCCGCCATGGCGAATATTTCGCGCACACGCAGATACATCCGCCGTTCGCTGCTGCGGATGTCCCTGATACGGTTGAGCAACTGTTCAAACTGATCTTCGGCACGGTTTGTCCCGACAGGCGGGTTTTTCAGCCGGTCGTCGTTTAATACGAAGCCCTTGCTGATGTATTCGCCCAATGTCCGTGTTGCCCATTGGCGGAATTGTGTACCGCGTGTGGAGCGGACGCGGTAGCCGACGGCGATGATTAGGGAGAGGGGATAAAGCCCCATGCGGTAGTTCTTGCCGTCTGCGGCAGTTGTAAACTGAAAGTTTACAACTGAATCGTCCAGTTCTTGTTCTGCAAATATGGCTTTGATGTGTTTACCGATGTTTTGTTTGCTGGTTTGGTAGAGTTCGGCAATTTCTTTTTGGGTAAGCCATAGTTCGCCGTCAAGCTCGCGCAGGGTAAATTCGGATAGTCCGTCTTCTGTGGTGTAGATGATGATGTCGTTGTTGTGCATAGCTTTCCTGTATTTATAAATGGTTAAGGCTGCCTGAAAATCTACTCCTTAAATCCGCCCGCTTTCTTTTAAATACTCCCGCACCAATAGGCGGTTGATGGCTTGGATGTCGGCGGGTTGAACAGGAAATTGCTGTTCCGTTCTAAAGCGTTTTAATACGATGCCCTGCATTTGTTTTTCAAAGTAATTTTGATTGTCCAAAATCTGCTCCATATCCAGCACTTTTTGGTCGGCATCGGTTTTTACACCGTTTAGCGCGTTAAAGACTTTGAGTTTGTCGCCGTAGAGAGCAGGGTTTTCGCGCAGACGTTTGTGGATGCGGGCATATTTGGCGTCGCCGCCGTATTTATGCCGCAAGAGGTCGTTTTGGCGGTTCAGCTCTTTGATTTGAGCATAGACGGTTTCGAGTGTGGCGATGTTTGCCTGCATTTCTTCCTGCCCAACTTCGGCGAGGTTCTTTTTCTTGAAGATGCGTTCCAGTTCTTCGCGCAGGCTGATGTATTCGGGGTCGTCTTGGTCGAAGTTGCCCGCCAGTCCTTCGCGGACTTTGCGCATGATGTCTTTCAAATCGTCGGCAAGTTTGAGTTCGGCTTCGCCGATTTTGACGAATTGGAAGTAAACGTCTTCCAGCGCTTCATTGAGCAAATGGGCGGTGTCGCCTTGCTGCAATTTTTCGGCAAGGTTTAAGGTATCCAGACGGGCGGCGGTTTCGCGGTACAGGAGATTGAGTTTGTCAAAATCCAGATGCACAAGAAATTCGTGGCTGCCTTGCAGACGCAGAGCGTTGTATAGCTCTTTGGCGGTTTGCAGGGCTTTTTTTAGGGCTAGAAGCTGTTTTTTGTCTTCTATTTGGCTGATTTGGCGGCAAAATTCTTCGGCGTTTTCGGTATCGAAATCAAACAGGGCGTTTTTAATGTCTGCAATTTCCTGTTCGATTTCTTCTGCCGTTTTGAATAGCTGGCTGTAACTGCCGATTTCGTCGCCCAATTCGTTAGAAAGTTCGTCCCAATAGGCGCGGTTGGTTTTGTCAAATTCGCGCTCGATGTCGGCAAAATCGACAACATAGCCGTAACGGTAAGATTTGTAGGTGCGGTTGACGCGGGTCAGGGTTTGTAAAAGGTTATGGGCTTTGATTAGTCTGCCCAAATAGAGCTTTTTCAGGCGCGGCGCATCAAAGCCGGTCAAAAGCATGTTGTACACAAACAAGATGTCGATTTTGCCCGCTTTGAAATCTTTGACCCATTGGTCGCGTTCGTCCTTTGTGCCGACGTCGTGCAATATCAGCGCGGCGGTGAAATTATGATCTGAGGCCGTCTGAAAATGCTCAAAAAGCTGGCGTGCCTGTTCTGCGCTGTCACAAACGACCATGGCGCCTAGGCTTTCGTCTTGGTTGGTTTTTCTGAATTTGGCGAAGTCGTCCAAGATGTAATCAAGCATCGGGCGGACGAAGTGCGGATGGGCGTAGATTTCTTTGCGGTCAAAGCTGCCTTTTTCGACTTCAAGCTGCGCCAATGCAGCCTGCAATTCGGCTTTGTATTGGCTGCTGATGGCCTCGCGAATCAGGCGCAGGGTGTAGCCGTCGGCGATGGAGGCGTTGTAATAGTATTTATGGATGTAGTCGCCGAAGAGCTCGCGGGTATTAACGTTGCCTGCGGTTACGCCGATAAGCGGCGTGCCGGTCAACCCGATTTTGACGGCGTTTACGTCGGACTGGTTGAGGTTGGCAAGAAACGAGCCTTTGGGGTTGTAGCTGCGGTGTACTTCGTCGAGAAAATAGACGCGCTGGATGGCGAGGTCGTAGTCGTTACGGGCGACGACATCGGGGTCGTCTTTGAATTTTTGGATGTTGACGACAGTGATTTCCGCCTTGCCTGCGTGGTTGTGCAGGGTTTGGGCGGATTTGATGTCGGCAGCAAAGGCTTCGCGGCTGTCGATGGTATGGACGATTAAGTCGCGGGCGGTAAATTCCCGCTGCGCTTGTTTCAATAAATCGAGCCTGTCCACGATGAAATAGAATTTCGGCTCGATGCCCTGTTTGGCGTAATAGTGGGTCAGGTAGCGGGTGTTGTAATAGGCAAGCGCGGTTTTGCCGGAGCCTTGGGTATGCCAAATCACGCCTTTTTTGCCGCAGTTTGATAAATGTTTTTCGATGGCAAGGGTGGCAAATAGCTGCGGATAGCGCATGATGTGTTTTTGCGGCGCGCCTTGGTTACTTTTAACGTACGTCAGCCCATGTTGCAGAAGAAAAGCGAGGCGCTCGCGGCAAAGCAGCGAAGTCAGGATGCGGTTGGTCGGCGTATCGGACGATTTGTTGCTGATAAATTCGGGGCTGTGTTTGATAACGGGCAGATTATTGTCTTGCAGAACGTTGTTTTCCAGGTCGTCTGAAAGCGTGTTCAATAATTCGGCAAGGTTTAATTTATGCTCTTCGCGGAAGTAGTTAAACACGGGCTTGCCGTAAGCAGGCGAAGCGTAAAACGCACCTTGCGCCGCCTCGGTTGCACCGTCGTCGTATTCCATGTTGTTGGAAAAAATCATGAATTGGGTGATGTTGATAAAACGGCGGAATTTGGGATTTTTCGCGCGTTTGCCCATGCGCTCCCGCTCTTCGCCGATGCCGCCTTTGTTGTTGGGCTTTTTGACTTCGATAAAGACTAAAGGCATGCCGTTTACCAGCAGGGTAATGTCGGGGCGGAATTCTTCATCGCCGTTAATGCAGGGCAATTCGGTTACAACGTGGAAACTGTTGTTATTGAAATTTTGGAAGTCGATCAGTTTCTTGCCGCCGGATTGATTGGTGAGGCGTTTGTAAAAGTCTTGCCCCAAGTCTTCGTTATCTAATTCAATGCTGATATCCGTCAGCAAACGGTGCGCATCGTCCGGCGATAAATCGGGATTGATGCGGCAGAGGCTTTCTATAAAGATTTCGGGAAAGATGTTGGTTGGTTTATCCCAATTTTCGTTTTTGAGCGAGAGGTAATCGTAGCCCAAGCGCATCAGATGCAAAATGGCGGGGATTTTGACGCGGGAATTTTCGTTGTGGATTTGGGACATTCAGACTTCTCCTGGCTATTCTTCACAAGTCGAAAATTATATCAATCCCTCTCAGGCAGCACCATTACTACATTGATAATTTAAAATAAAAGTTTTGAGTTTTGTAATCGGCTGACGTAGATGCTGTAGAAAATAACCGCGTTGTTTACACCACAGGTTGGGAAAAGTAAGCCTGCAAGACCTCAAACGGCGTATCGCCGTCCAAGCTGCCGTGCGGCTTCACGGTGTTATAAAAGTTCACGAATCGGCACAGCTCCTTTTGCCGGTGTTCCGGACTGTCAAAACTCTGCTTTTCGTGCCACATTTCCATAATCGTTCGAATAACCCTCTCGGCTTTACCGTTGGTCTGCGGACGGGCAGGACAGGTAAACTTTTGATTGATGCCGTTTTCATAACAGGCAGTGCCGAAAGCATGACTTGCCCCGCCTTTATATTCGCTGCCGTTGTCCGAATACACGCACTCGATCAAATAGGGGCAGGGTTCGATGACTTGTTCCGTTAGGAACTTGGCCGCACTGTCTGCGGTTTTGTCCGGCAGGATGGCGGCGTACAGCTCTCTTGAGAAATCATCAATGGCGACAAACAGGTAATCCCGCTTATCGGTGGCTTTCTGCCCTTTGAGCAGCGGCAGCCGTTTGGTATCGACGTGCACCATTTCGCCGGGATAGGACTTGTTGTAGCGTTTGGCCTGCTTTTTGAGTTTTTCCTGAATACTGCGTTCTACCTTGGCCAGGCGTTTCATTCCGTACTTTGCCTGTTTGAAACGGTTGTTGGTGCTGGTTTGGGGTTTGGGCAGCCTGCCCCTTGCGGCTTTAAGTGCGCGGTAGATGGTGACGCGGCTGACTTGGTAACGACGAGCCAGGGAGGTGACGCTCTCCTTCTCCTGTGTGTATGCTGTCCAAATGGCTTGGCGGTGGTGCGGGGTGAGCCGGGTGTTTTTGTGCATGTTCATGTCAGTATTCTCCTGGAAATACTGTAAACAACGCTACTGGTTTCTACAAGTTAGGCAGCCTGAAACCCAATCTGTCTCGCAAAAACCGTCTGCGCTACACCAAAACCATTTTTCAGGCTGCCTATTGGATGATAACAAGGCAGCCTGAAACCTTTGCCAAACCCGCAACCGATGGAGCGTCGGCGGCTCGCCGACATCTTGGCAAATCAGTCATGCGGTGTTTGAAGTGTTGGCGACGAGCTGTCGCCGCTCCATTTTGGGTTTCAGGCTGCCTAATCGTATTCCCATGCCAAAAGCAGCCTGAAAATCCATCCAACAAAAAACCGTTTGGCTCAACAGCAAGCGGTTTTGCTTTTCAGGCTGCTTTTGCCATGCCCAAAGGCAGCCTGAAACGCTTGCGCCACAGCAATGGAAAAGAGTGGGTATGGCGGCGATACGCCATGCTCTGTTTCAAACTGCGCGGATGATGGATGCAGCCTGAAACCCAATCCATCCAGCAAAAACTGTTTGGCTGAACAGCAAGCGGTTTTTGTTTTTCAGGCTGCCTAACCAAGCAAACACGCCACGCGCGCCCCCTAAAATCCACCCCCAATTTCCAGTATAATCCACTTCTTTTTATTGATTAGGCAGCCTGAAAACCATGCAATCCATCCCCCAAACCGTCGCGCAAAATCTGCTTCATGCCAACCATCTTTCCGCCGAAACGCTGGCGCAATCTCTGTCGCTTATCGGCGCGCACCATATGGACTACGCCGATATTTACTGCCAGCGCACTGCCTTTGAAAGCTGGCATTTAGACGAAGGTATTGTAAAATCAGGCAGTTATCAGATTAACCAAGGCGTAGGCGTGCGCGCCGTGTCGGGCGAAAAAACCGCCTTTGCCTACGCCGATAGCCTAACCGATGATGCCGTGCGCCGCGCCGCCCAAGCCGTGCGCGTGATTGGCGAAGCGGGCAACCAAACGCCCGTGCGCGTGCCCAACGCCGTTTCAGGCTGCCCCAGCGTGCACGGCGCGTTTGACCCGATTGCTACGCTGGATTCGCCGCAAAAAGTTGCCCTGCTGCAAAAAGTAGAAACGCTTGCCCGCGCCGCCGACCCGCGCATCGTGCAAGTGATGGCGGGGCTAACCTGCGAGCACGATATGGTTTACATCGCGCGGCTAGACGGCAAACACGCCGCCGACATCCGCCCGCTGGTGCGATTAAGTCTCACCGTGATTGCCAAACAAGGCGAGCGGCGCGAACAAGGCAGCGCAGGCGGTGGCGGACGCTTTGATTTAGCCTATTTCAACGACAGCAAAATCCAAGAATATGTGAACCACGCCGTGCAGCAAGCCCTAACCAACCTAGAATCCCGCCCCGCCCCCGCAGGCGCGATGACCGTGGTGCTCGGCAGCGGCTGGCCAGGCGTGCTGCTGCACGAAGCCGTAGGGCATGGCTTGGAGGGCGACTTCAACCGCAAGCAAACCAGCGCGTTTTCAGGGCTCATCGGGCAGCGCGTTGCCGCCCAAGGCGTAACCGTGATTGACCAAGGCAACATCGCCGACCGCCGAGGCAGCCTGAATATCGACGATGAAGGCAACGAAACCCGCCGCACCGTGTTGATTGAAGACGGCATCCTAACAGGCTATATGCAAGACGAAACCAACGCCCGCCTAATGGGCACAAGCATCACAGGCAACGGACGGCGCGAAAGCTATTCATCCGCCCCCATGCCGCGCATGACCAACACCTTTATGCAAAGCGGCACGCACGAAGCCGAAGAAATCATCGCCAGCATCCAAAAAGGCATCTACGCCGTGAACTTTGGCGGTGGGCAAGTGGACATTACCAGCGGCAAATTCGTCTTCTCCGCCAGCGAAGCATGGTGGGTGGAAAACGGCAAATTGCAATACCCCGTTAAAGGCGCAACCATCATCGGCAACGGTCCCGAAGTGCTCAAACACGTTTCCATGATAGGCAACGACAGCCGCTTAGACACAGGCATCGGCATCTGCGGCAAAGACGGGCAAAGCGTGCCCGTGGGCGTAGGGCAGCCCACGCTGCGGATTGATGCAGGGCTAACGGTGGGGGGGAGCGAAGCGTAGTTTTAGAACCTGTGTTCACAGCGGTTACTGGTGAACACAGGTTGAAACCTTTGCAAAACCCCAACAACAGCCTGAAACCTAAAATGGAGCGGCGACGGCTCGTCGCCAAATTGCTTATGAAACATAGCATTACTGGTTTTCCAAAATGTCGGCGAGCCGCCGACGCTCCATCGGTTACAGGTTTTGCAAAGGTTTCAGGTTTTTAAATCATTTGAGACAAACCGAAGCGGGCGGCGATGGTTTAATGTTTTTCCGGCTGCCTTTGGGTGTGCGATAACCCAAAGGCAGCCTGAAAACAAAGTTCAGCGTAGTAAACGTAGCCGCGTGGTGTGTAGCCTTACCCCGCACGCAGTTCAAGGCAGCCTGAAAACAAAAAACCGCTTGGTATCGCGCCAAGCGATTTTTATTGGTTAAATGGCATTTCAGGCTGCCTAATCATCCCCATCATCCCGCGCCCCATCATCCCGCAAACAACACCCCACCACCACATCCGATTCCAACACGCAGCAGCACGACAAAATCTCCCCATCCGCCACATATGCCATCGGCATCTCCCGATACGACACCTTGCCCGCCAGCAACTTCACCCTGCAAGAGCCGCAATAGCCGCTACGGCATTGATATTCCACCGCGTGATTCGTCCGCTCCAAACCAGCGAGCAGCGATTCATCGGGCAATAATTCAAATTCCGTATCCAGCGTAGTAACCTTAACCATAACGGCAGCCTGAAAAGCAAAAGGGGGGATTATAGAGAAAAACAGTTTGCCACAGCGCGTATTGTTTTCAGGCTGCAACCTTTGTAAAACCTGTAACCGATGGAGCGTCGGCGGCTCGCCGACATTTTGGAAAACCAGTAATGCTATGTTTCATAAGCAATTTGGCGGCGAGCCGCCGCCGCTCCATGTTAGGTTTTCAGGCTGCCTATTGAGTAAACGCGGCAGCCTGAAATCCCAAATAGCGCGGCAAACCATCACCACGCCCTTGCCAGATTGCCAGCCCATTCCAACATTTCTTAACCCAATCCAAAAAATCCCCACAAAAAGATGACTTTTCGTAAATAATTTTTTACAATTAAGCCGTCTCAACCAAGGCGGCTTTTCAGGCTGCCTTATTCGTTTTACTCACTTCCTGCGCTTAAAGAACCTGCTCAAAATCGCTGCACGGCTGCCGCTCACGCATCTTGGTTGCATGGCGGCATTGCAAAACTTGACCATAGTCTCGCTATTGCCTGCGTTTTGCACCTTGCCCTGCAACCCATCTGCATCAGCGGACAGCTCACGCAGGGATGGCGAACAGGTTCTCTCACGCGGTAAACCCTTGCTCCATCCCCTGTTTACCCCGTTGGATGTTTACGCCAATCGGCACAACCCATTCGCGCAACCATCCACTCCACGCCCCGCTTCACGAGCAACCAAGCCAAGCGTATCGCAGCACCCCAATACAGGAAAACCATGAAACCCATCCAAATCATCTCGCCCCTACTTGCGCTCTTTGCGCCCGCGCTTGCCCAAGCCGCCGAATTTAACGCCGCCGAATTAAGCCTTGCATGGGGCATTCCCTTTGCCCTGATTCTGCTTTCCATTGCGCTGGGGCCCTTGTTTTTCGCCCACATCTGGCATCATCATTTTGGCAAAATCACCCTTGGCTGGACGCTGCTGTTTCTGATTCCGTTCACGCTCACATTTGGCGCACACCAAAGCCTGCACGTTATCGCCCACGCGCTCATTGGCGAATACATCCCCTTTATCCTGCTGCTGCTCGCCTTATATACCATTTCGGGCGGCATCCTTGTGTGGGGCAATTTGCACGGCTCGGCAAAGCTCAACACCGCGCTGCTCGCCATCGGCACGGCGTTGGCTTCCATCATGGGCACAACAGGCGCGGCGATGCTGATGATACGTCCGCTGCTCAAAGCCAACGACAACCGCAAGCATAATGTTCATGTGGTCATCTTCTTTATTTTTCTCGTTGCCAACATCGGCGGCGGCTTAACCCCGCTGGGCGACCCACCGCTCTTTTTGGGCTTTTTAAAAGGCGTAGATTTTGGCTGGACGGTGGTGCATATGTTCCCGCCCGTGCTGATTAGTGCCATCGTGCTGCTCACCGTGTTCTATATTTTAGACAGCCGCTATTTCGCCCAGCCCGATGAAATCCTGCCCAAAGACCCCACGCCCGACACCCATTTTCAAGCTGCCTTTCCCGCTATAGATGGCATCAAAATCTACGGCAAAATCAACTTCTTGCTGCTGGCGGGCGTGATTGGCGCGGTGCTGTTATCAGGGCTATGGAAGCCCGAATCGCACGGCTTTGAAATCCTTGGCGCACACCTTGAACCGCAAAATATGGTGCGCGATGCCATCCTGATTGCGCTTGCCCTGATTTCGCTGTGGGTAACGCCCAAGCAAGTGCGCGCGGGCAACGAGTTCAACTTTGACCCCATCGCCGAAGTTGCCAAGCTGTTCGCAGGCATCTTCATCACCATCGCCCCTGTGCTCGCCATGTTGCAAACAGGCGAAAAAGGCGCATTTTCAGGCGTGATTTCGCTGGTGCACGATGCTGCAGGCAAGCCCATCAACGCCATGTATTTTTGGATGAGCGGCATGCTATCGGGCTTCTTGGACAACGCCCCAACCTATCTCGTGTTTTTCAACATGGCAGGCGGCAACCCGCACGAGCTGATGCGCGGCGAGCTGTTTCACACCCTGCTGGCGGTGTCTATGGGCTCGGTGTTTATGGGCGCACTCAGCTACATCGGCAACGCGCCGAACTTTATGGTTAAAGCCATCGCCGAGCAGCGCAAAGTAAAAATGCCCAGCTTCTTTGGCTACATGGTGTGGTCGTTTGGCATTTTGATTCCGCTGTTTATCTTGCATACGTTGCTTTTCTTTGTATTTCAGATTTTCTGATAACGGTATAGGCAGCCTGAAAGTGGTTTTCAGGCTGCCTTTTGCCAGCGCACGGCTTGCAAGCAAGCCACAGGGTCTGTTGACAATCAACATTTTGGCGGATTTTCCGCCCTAAAACGGCATCTGCCGCGTTGAAAATACTCGCCTATGGATGGCATAGGCTCGCATTTTCGCCTTGCATCTGCCATTTTCTGACGCAAAATCCGCTCAAAAGTTGAATGCCAACAGACCCTTGGGAACGCGGAATAAAAATTTCAGGCTGCCCAACCATCCGCCCCCACGTTTAAACAGCCTGCCGCAATCAACCTTTTCAGGCTGCCCCAACCGCCCCAAAAAGGCAGCCTGAAACCCCCCGAAAGCCCTACCATGAACATCATCAAATACCTACAAGCCCAAGGCATAGACACCCGCAAAGGCTGCCAATGGCTTGTCAAACACCAACTCGTGCAAATCAACGGCGACACCATCGCCAGCGACAAAGCCGAAGTGCAGCCTGAAAACGTCCGCAGTCTAACCATAGAAGGCGAAGACGCGCTCATCATCCCGCGGCCGCATTTCTACATCCTGCTCAACAAACCCGCCGACTACGAAGTCTCCCACAAACCGCGCAACTACCCCAGCGTGTTCACCCTGCTGCCCGACCAAATCCGCGCCGCCGACATCCAAGCCATCGGGCGGCTGGATGCCGACACCACAGGCGTACTGCTCATCACCAACGATGGGCAATTCAACCACCGCATGACCAGCCCCAAACACAAAGTCGCCAAAATCTACCGCATCACGCTCAAACACCCCGCCAGCGACACCCTATGCAGCAGCCTGAAAAACGGCGTATTGCTGCACGACGACAACGAAACCGTTGCCGCGCAAGAAGCCATCTTGCAAACCCCCACCACCCTGCTGATGACCATCAGCGAAGGCAAATACCACCAAGTCAAACGCATGATAGCCGCCGCAGGCAACCGCGTTGCCCAGCTCCACCGCCAACAATTTGGCGACTGGGACACCCAAGATTTAGCCGCAGGCGAATGGCGATTTATCCAGCCCAATAACGCCTAGCGCAAGCCAAAAGGCAGCCTGAAACTCATAAAAGCAGCCTGAAACCCAAAATGGAGCGTCGGCGGCTCGCCGACAAATGCCAACGCGTCACCTCCCCAGCCAAACCGCTGCTTAACATCAAAAGACAGCCATGCCCCTTTGTCCAAATCTTTGATTTGGGTATTAAGTGAGCATCTAAATCTTTGATTTAGCTATGCGAACTTATGCAAAGCTCAAGTGTATGCCGCAGCGCAACGCGCAAGGTTGAAAACAGTTCAACATCGCCCAACCCCCATTTCAGGCTGCTTCACCCAATCCACAAAAGTCCCACGCCTAAACAACCATGCCCAACCTATTCATCTGTCTCACCCCCCTGCAAGCCCTAATCGCCCAAGCCCTAATCCGCCAAACCGCCCAACCCGCCGACCTACTCATGGTCTGCTACCCCGAAGCCCACAACGCCAAATTCCAACACTACTACCAACAAACCGCCGTCCAATGCCGCCGCAGCCACTACCACATCGTCCCCGCAGGCAAATGGCAACGCGCCCTAAGCCTGCCCCGCCTGCTCAACGGGCTAGACCGCCACTACCACACACTCTACGCCGCCAGCATAGACAACCCCAACGTCCAATACCCCGCCAGCCATCTCACCTTTGACCGCCTAGAAACCTTCGACGACGGCACAGGCAATCTCTACCCCCAAAGCATCCTATACCAATCCACCCCCAGCCTAAAACGCCGCCTGCTCAACGCCCTGCAAGGCATCCACCACACCACCCAAAGCCTGCGCCAACTTAGCCACCAACACCACACCCTTTACCCCAATCTCCCCAACATCGTCCACCCCACCACCCCCCTGCAACTCTGGCAAAGGCAGCCTGAAACCCAGCGCAATCCAACCCAACCACACCCAACCACACCCATCCACATCCTACTCGGGCAACCCCTTTACCACGAAGCCCCGCGCAACGCCGCCCTAATGCAACGCATCGCCGCCCAATTCCCCATCAGCCACTACTTCCCCCACCCCCGCGAACACCACCCCATCCCCCATCTCAACTACATCCACACCCCCCTAATCTTTGAAGACTGGCTACTGCAACACATCCAATGCCACCCCCACACCCCCGTCCACCTATACCACCTAATCAGCACCGCCGCACTCAACGTCAGCACCTTTCCCAACGTCCACATCCACAGCATCCGCCCGCAAGACGAACTGTTCTACCGCCCCAGCTACGCCCATCTCTACCAACTCATGTCCCAACTTGGCATAGAAGTCATAGACTTAAAGGCAGCCTGAAAACAAAGCAACCCCCTTTCAGGCTGCCCATCGTCCATCTTTTGCCAGAGCAGGCGTTTAGCCGCCTACCACGAGCAGGGGCAAGCCCCTGCACCCCACCGTATCCCAACCATCCGCTGTCCCATTTCCCCACCCAAAAGGCAGCCTTGCCCCTTTGTCCAAATCTTTGATTTGGGTATTAAGTGAGCATCTAAATCTTTGATTTAGCTATGCGAACTTATGCAAAGCTCAGAGGTATACCGAAGCGCAACGCGCAAGGTTGAAACCTTTGCTATCCCCAAGTAGGTCGGGCATTTATGCCCGACGTTTCTAAATTTGTGGCCTATATAAATACCGTGTTTGTCGGGCATAAATGCCCGACCTACAAACTTTTCAGGCTGCCCATATCCCCACACTAACAAAAAAGCAGCCTGAAACCAGTAAACCCCGTTTTCAGGCTGCCTATTAACTACGGTTCACGGCATCACAACAACACCGACTTCACCGCGTCCACCACGCGCTCCACGGTAAAGCCAAACTCCTTAAACAGCGCATCCGCAGGCGCAGATTCGCCAAATCTATCCAGCCCAACCACCTTGCCGTTCAGCCCCACATATTTATACCAACCATCCGACACGCCCGCTTCCACCGCCACTTTGGGCAAATCTGCAGGCAATATGCCCGCGCGATACGCCGCAGGCTGGCGGTCAAACACATTGGTGCACGGCATAGAAACCACACGCACCGCAATGCCTTGTTCTGCCAACGCTTTTTGCGCGTTCAACGCCAATTCCACTTCCGAGCCCGTGGCAATCAACACCGCTTGCGCCTTACCATCGGCTTCTTTGATGCAATAACCGCCGCGCGCAATGGCATCCGTGGTGTCGGTGTCGCGCGGGATGCAGGGCAGATTTTGACGGCTGAAAATCAGGCTGCTGGGGCGGTCGCTTGCCTTAATCGCTTCTGCCCACGCCACCAGCGATTCCACCGTATCGCAAGGCCGCCACACGTCCATATTGGGAATCAGGCGCAGCGTGGCGATTTGCTCCACAGGCTGATGCGTGGGGCCATCTTCGCCCAAGCCAATGCTGTCGTGGGTGAACACGAACACAGGGTTGATTTTCATCAACGCCGCCATGCGCAGCGCGTTGCGGGCGTATTCGCTGAACATCAAAAACGTTGCGCCAAACGGACGCACACCGCCGTGCAACGCCATGCCGTTCATGATTGCTGCCATGCCAAATTCGCGCACGCCGTAGTGAATATAATTGCCGCCGCCGTTTTTCGTTACCGACACGCAGCCCGACCAATCGGTGAGATTAGACGGCGTTAAATCCGCCGAGCCGCCCACCAATTCGGGCAATTCTTTTGCCAGCACTTCAATGCAGTTTTGGCTGGCTTTGCGCGTGGCAATTTTTTCCGCTTTCTGCGCTACTTCGGTTAAGGCAGCCTGAATGTGCGCATCAAAGTTTGCAGGCAATTCGCCCGCCATGCGGCGCGTAAATTCTGCCGCCAATTCAGGATAGCGCGCTTGGTATTGTGCAAACAGCGCGTTCCACTCGGCTTCCAGTTTTTCGCCTTGTTCCACCGCACTCCAAGCCGCGTACACATCGGCGGGGATTTCAAACGGCGCGTAGTTCCAGCCGAGATACTGGCGCGTGGCGGCGATTTCTTCCGCGCCCAACGGTGCGCCGTGGGTTTTGTGGCTGCCTTCTTTGGTTGCCGCGCCTTTGCCGATTAGCGTTTTGCAGCAAATAATGGACGGTTTGCCTGTTTCAGCTTGCGCGGTGGCAATCGCGGCGCGGATGGCTTCGGGATGATGCCCGTCCACATTGGGCACAACGTGCCAGCCATAGCTGACGAAGCGTTCGGGGATGTTTTCGGTGAACCAGCCGTCCACTTTGCCGTCAATAGAAATATTGTTATCGTCATATAAAACAATCAGTTTGCCCAAGCCCAGCGTGCCCGCCAGCGAAGCGACTTCGTGCGAAATGCCTTCCATCAAGCAGCCATCGCCCAAGAACACATAAGTGTGGTGGTTCACAATCGCCAAGCCATCGCGGTTGAACTCGGCGGCGAGCAGTTTTTCCGCCAACGCCATGCCCACCGCGTTGGCGATGCCTTGCCCCAGCGGGCCGGTGGTGGTTTCCACGCCATCGGTGTAGCCGTATTCGGGATGGCCGGGGGTTTTGCTGTGCAGTTGGCGGAAGTTTTTTAAATCATCGGTAGAAAGATTGTAGCCACTCAAATGCAGCAGGCTATACAGCAGCGCAGAAGCGTGCCCATTGGATAGCACAAAGCGGTCGCGGTTGGCGAATTTCGGGTTTTTGGGATTGTGGCGCAGAAATTCGCGCCAAAGCACATCGGCGATGTCGGCCATGCCCATCGGCGCACCGGGGTGCCCAGAATTGGCAGCTTGCACAGTGTCCATAGAAAGAAAACGCAGCGCGTTGGCGGTTTGTGTTGCCATGATTGTTTTTCCTTTGTTGCGGGGTGAATAAGATGAATGGGGATTATGGCAGCTTTACAATTTGTTTACAAATATCAGCGTGGATTGATGCAGCCTGAAACGGCGGATGGGGCGCAATGTTTGTTTACTGGTTTGCTTGAATGGATGGTGCAAACGGTTTTCAGGCTGCCTAGGGGGAGTAGGCAGCTTGAAAAACACTACACAGGTTGTTTCGTATGCCAGTCGCTGTGCAACTGCATTTGGTGCGCCGCGCCTAGAATTTTGGCTTCGGCAAAATAGCTGCCAATCAGTTGCACGCCAATCGGCAAGCCATCTGCGCTCAATCCCGCAGGCAGGCTCAATGCAGGCAAGCCAGCCAAATTAACAGCAATGGTATAAATATCAGACAGATAGGCTTGGATGGGGTCTTGGTTGAGTTCGCCTAATTGGGGCGCGGCGGTGGGTGCGGCGGGGGCTAAAATTATGTCGCATTGTTTAAAGGCAGCCTGAAAATCGTTGGCAACCAAGCGGCGCAGTTTTTGCGCTTTTAAATAGTAGGCATCGTAGTAGCCGTGGCTTAACACATAAGTGCCAATCATGATGCGGCGTTTGACTTCGCTGCCAAAGCCTTCGGCGCGGCTGTGGCTGTACATTTCGTCTAGGTTGGCGAACGCTTTGGCGCGGTGTCCGTAGCGCACGCCATCGTAGCGCGATAGGTTGGTGCTGGCTTCGGCGGAAGCGAGCACATAATAGGCGGGGATGGATAATTCGGTTTGCGGCAGGGAAACTTCAATCAATTCCGCGCCTTGTGCTTGAAGCAGGGCTTGGGCATTGGCTAAGGCAGCCTGAACGTCTGCGCTGTTGTTTTGAGTGAAGTATTCTTTGGGCAAGCCAATTTTCATGCCTTTAAGCGGTTGATTTAATTGGCTGGTGTAGTCTTCACGGGCGCGGTCTAGGCTGGTGCTGTCGCGCTCGTCAAAGCTCGCCATTTGGTTGAGCAACAGCGCGCAGTCTTCGGCGGTTTGCGCCATGGGGCCAGCTTGGTCAAAGCTGGATGCGTAGGCAATCATGCCAAAGCGCGAAACGATGCCGTAGGTGGGCTTCAAGCCGGTGATGCCGCAATGTGATGCGGGCTGGCGGATTGAGCCGCCTGTGTCCGAGCCCAGCGCGGCGGGTGCAAGACGCGCCGCCACTACGGCAGCCGAGCCACCTGATGAGCCGCCCGCAACGTGTTGCGTGTTAAAAGGATTGTGAACCGCGCCGTAGAACGAAGTTTCGTTGCTTGAACCCATGGCAAATTCGTCCATGTTGGTGCGCCCCAGCGTTACCATGCCCGCGTCCAACAAATTTTGCACCACGGTGGCGGTGTAGGGCGCAACAAAGTTGTCCAGCATTTTGGATGCGCAAGCGGTGCGCCAGCCTGTTTGGCAGAAGATGTCTTTGTAGGCAATCGGCACGCCTGTAAGCGCGTGGGCGTTACCTTGCGCGATGCGTGCATCGGCGGCACTGGCTTCGGCAAGGGTGGCATCGGGGTTGAGCGTGATGTAGCCGTTGATGGATGGGTTGCGTGCGTTGATGGCGTTAAGGTATTCGGTTGCCAGCTCAACAGCGGAGATTTTTTTGCTTTGCAGCAGGTTGCTGGCTTGGGTTAGGGTGTAGGTGGTTGGCATGATTTTCTTTCTGGTTTTGAAATAAAAAAATGGCTAAGGCAGCCTGAAAACTATTTTTTGCGTATTAATTTAATCGGTGTGATAACCAGCATAACAAGCGTATATAAAACCCAAAACGGTAACACAACGAGAAAGAGCAGCAAAGAAAAGAATGGTTAGCTTGCCATAAATGCCCGTGGGCATGGTTTTAAAGTTGCCATACGGCGAGTGCATCCATAACATCGTTTCTGTGCCTTTTAGCTTGTCGCCAACGGAAACCACTTTTAACTGCCAATCGTTCCAGCCCGCATGCTCGGCAAGATAGCATTGTGGTAGCTCAAACCAATAAGTTGTGTTTGGCTTGCCATCATCAGCAATCAAATCGCGCGAGACCGTTTTTTCGGAGAACGATGAGACAGGTGGTTGCTCAAAAACGCAGCCTTTGCCGTTTACTTGCAATTGGATGAGCACGGGTTCTCCTGTGTTGGTAAAAACGATAGCGTTGTGTTCTTCGCTTTGTTGGGAAACGGCGTATTCGCCTAGTAACTCTTTTTCCCGTTCCGCATTTTGACTGCGCTGGTATGCCATTTCAAACCAGCTTCTTTGCGTATCAAAAGGTCGCCAAGTGCGCCATTGCGTTTGAAAATTGGCTTGCAGGGTAACGGGGGTGGATAGGCTTTTGTTGGTTATTTTTATGAATAATGCGGGAATCGCAACGATGACGGTAAACACTAACCACGTTTTCCATAGGGGGCGCAATGTTGTTGGTTGGTTTGGGGTGTTCATGGTGTAGGGCTGTGTGGGTTGGGTTTTCAGGCTGCCTATGGGGTTAAGGCAGCCTGAAAACTGTTTTGAATTAATAAACCAATGCAGCACAAAGCTACCCAAGACTGCTATTTAGGTAATTCTGTAAAAATCTCACTCCTCAATCACATGCGGCACAATATACATCCGATTGCGCACCTCGGGCGCAACCGCCAAGTATTCCGCCGCGTGGTCGCTTTCGGTAACCGCATCATCGCGCAAGCGCAAGGCGACTTCGTGCGGATGTGCCATGGGTTCAACGCCATCGGTGTTGACCGTCTGCATTTTTTCCACCAAGGCAAACACGGCATTCAATTTTTCCAGCGTGCTGTTTTTTTCATCATCGCTTAAAGTTAAGCGCGAAAGTTTTGCGATTTTTTCAACGTCGTTAAGCGTTAGAGACATGGTTAAAATCCTTAAATTTAGTTTGGTAATTTGTGAAATTAAGGTATGATTGCGCGTTTATTTTATCCGCCAAAGCGCGCGATTATAACCGAAAACCTATTGCAAAGCATGGTGATTTCAGGCTGCCTGCCGTGATTGCCCTGCTTTAATTATTGTTTCTTATTATTTTTTAGGATTTCTTATGCTGCACTTTTTCACTCGTTATTTTTCTAACGATATAGCCATTGACTTGGGCACAGCCAATACGCTGATTTATATTAAAGGCAAAGGCATTGTGTTGGATGAACCCTCTGTCGTGGCAGTGCAGGTGGACAACGCAGGGCGCAATGAAACGCTGGCGGTGGGCACAGAAGCCAAAAAAATGCTGGGGCGCACCCCGGGTTCCATCCAAGCCATCCGCCCGATGAAAGATGGCGTGATTGCCGATTTTGTGATTACAGGCAAAATGCTCAAAGCCTTTATCCGCAAGGTAAACAGCAGCAAATGGGCAGCCGCGCCGCGCATCGTGATTTGCGTGCCTTGTGGCGCAACGCAGGTGGAGCGCAAAGCTATTCGCGATTCGGCGCAAGAAGCAGGCGCATCCGCTGTTTATTTGATTGAAGAACCGATGGCGGCGGCGATTGGCGCAGGTTTGCCGATTGAAGAACCCACAGGCTCTATGGTGGTGGATATTGGTGGCGGCACCACCGAAGTGGGCGTGATTTCGCTCAATGGCGTGGTGTATTCGCATTCCATCCGCGTGGGTGGCGATACGTTTGACGAAGCCATCATCCAATATATTCGCCGCAACTACGGCATGTTGATTGGCGAATCGTCTGCCGAAGAAATCAAAAAACGCATCGGTTCGGCTTTCCCCAGCACCGAAGTGAGCGAAATGGAAGTCAAAGGGCGCAATTTGGCAGAAGGCATCCCACGCTCATTCAGCATCACATCCAACGAAGTTCTAGAAGCACTCGCCGACCCATTAAGCCAAATCGTGCAAGCTGTTCGCAGCGCGTTGGAACAAACCCCGCCCGAATTGGGCGCAGACATTGCCGAGCGCGGCTTGGTGCTCACAGGCGGCGGCGCATTGCTCAAAGGTTTAGACCGCTTGCTTGCCGAAGAAACAGGCTTGCCTGTGTTGATTGCGGAAGATGCGCTAACCTGCGTGGCGCGTGGTTCAGGCAAAGCACTGGAAATGATTGGCAGAATGAATTCTGTGTTCGTCAACAATCCATAATTGAACAACCCATAATGATTTTCAGGCTGCCTGAAAACTGTTCCAATGTCTGAATCGCTTTCTTTTACGCAACGTGGCATCCGCCCAGTTAATAAACTGATTTGCTTGTCGCTGGCATCCATCGCCTTATTGATGCTGGATAACCATTTTTCCGCCGTGAAAACCGCCAAGCAATACGTTGCCACGTCGCTTTATCCCTTGCAATGGTTAGCCAACAAGCCTGTTGAATGGTATGAATACAGCAACGCCTTGTTGCAATCGCAAACCTATCTGCTCAGCGAAAATCAACGTTTAACGCAAGAAAACGCCAAACTGCGTTTGCACGCCAGCCAAGTGGATATGCAAACCAAGCAGTTGGAAGAATTGCAATCGTTGTTGGCATTGAAACACCACGGTTTAACCATCACCACCGCTGCCGAAATTATTTCCAACGGCAAAGAGCCAACAGGCAGCAAGGTCATCATCAACAAAGGCGCAAACGACAATATTCGCGCAGGTGACGCGGTGGTGGATGATTCGGGCTTGATGGGGCAAGTTACCCAAGTGCATCCGCTTACCGCCGAAGTGAGCTTGCTCACCGACACCACCAACACCATCCCCGTTATGGTGGCGCGAACAGGCGTTCGCACCTTGCTTTATGGCGGCAGCGGCAATATTGAATTGCGCTATTTTCCCACCGATGCCGATTTGCAACCCAACGATGTGTTGGTTACTTCGGGCTTGGATAGCGTGTATCCCGCAGGTATTCCTGTTGCCAAAGTCTTGCTCACCAGCCGCAATGCCGGCACGCCGTTTTATCGCGCCGAGCTTAAACCTGTTGCCGCGTTGCGCGTGAGCAAATATGTTTTGGTGTTGCCGCAAACCGATTCCACCCTTATTCAGGCTGCCTCTGCGGCGGCAGGTTCATCTTCTGCAAAACCATGACCGAATCCGAAACCCTGTATAGCAAAATTCCAAAGCGGTTGATTTACATTAGCTTTTTGCTCACTATTTTGATTGATTTCATCCCGCTTTCAGGCAGCCTGTTTCATTGGCTGCCTGAATTTACAGCATTGATGCTGATGTATTGGATAATCAACCGCCCGCAAAACGTGGATATTGGCACGGCTTTTATACTCGGCTTGCTGGTGGATATTGGTACCAATGCTGCGCTGGGCGGGCACGCGCTTGCTTATATTGTTGCCGCGTATATTGTCATTCAAAATCGTCGCCAAATTGTGTTGTATCACTACGGCGTGCAGGCGGTAGTGATTTTTGCCGCGCTGTTGTGCAGCGAAATCATTTTGACGATTGTTCGCTGGCGATACACCCATCATTTTTATGGCTGGACCGTTTTTCTTTCGCCCGTTGTCGGTGCTTTGTTGTGGCCATTGTTGAATAAAATCATGGTCTCTCTCTTGAATTTTCTGAACTCTCGCCGATGAAAACACCCCGTCAATTTTCAGGCAGCTTTCCGCAACCCACCCACGACCGCCAGCGCGATTTTACTTGGCGGCTGATGGCTGCTTTCTTTTTTATTCTCATCTTTTTTGGCGTTTTGGCGGCGCGATTTGTGTTTCTGCAGGTGTATAAACACGATGAATACGTTGCCCAAGCCACCACCAACCGCATCACGCTGATTCCCACGCCGCCGATTCGCGGCGAAATCACCGATGTAAACGGCGTGGTGTTGGCGCAGAACTATCCCGCTTATTCGCTAGAAATCATCCCCAACCAAGTGGAAGGCAAAGAAGACGATTTAATTGAATCGCTTAAAGCCTATGTGAATTTAACCGAAGACGATTTGCGCCGTTTCAAAAAATTCCGCGCCGATTATCGCTCTTACGAAAAAGTCCCATTAAAGCTGAAATTAACCCCCGATGAAGCATCCATGCTTGCTGCGCAGTTGTATCGCTTTAAAGGCGTGGAAATCAACGCGCGCACTTTCCGCGAATACCCATTTGGCGCATTGACCGCGCATTTTTTGGGCTACATCGGGCGCATCAGCGATAAAGACATGGAAAAGCTGGTGGACAACAAGCGCGAAACCGCCTATCGCGGCACAACCCACATTGGCAAATCGGGCTTGGAAGCGTATTACGAAGAGCAGCTTCATGGCGCACCGGGCTATCAGGAAGTGGAAAAAGATGCGGCGGGCAATATTGTGCGCGTGATTCGTTCCGACCCATCGCAAACGGGGCAAACGCTGCGTTTGGCGATGGATATTCGTTTGCAAAAAGAAGCCGAACGCTTGATGGGCAACCGCCGTGGCGCGTTGGTAGCGATAGACCCGCAAACAGGCGGCGTGTTGGCGTTTGTTTCCAAGCCCAATTTTGACCCGAATGTGTTTATTGACGGCATTGACAGCGACACTTGGAAATCGCTCAACGAAAACTGGCAACGCCCGCTGATTAACCGCGTTACCCAAGGGATGTATCCCCCCGGTTCAACGTTTAAGCCGTTTATGGCGATGACGCTGCTGGAAAGCGGCAAAATAGGGCAGGGCACATACGTTCCCGCCCCCGGCTCGTGGAGCATCCCTGGTAGCAAGCATCAATTCCGCGATGCGGCGCGGGGCGGGCATGGCTCGGTTACGCTGCTGCGCGCGATTCAAGTGTCGTCCGATACTTTTTTCTATCGCCAAGGCTATGAGCTGGGGATTGAAAAAGCCTTTCCTTATTTGGCTTCGTTTGGCTTTGGCGAGCGCACGGGCATTGATTTGCCTGGCGAATATCGCGGCATTTTGCCCAGCCCTGCTTGGAAAGCAAAACGCTGGGCAAAAGGCACGGAAAGACAACGCCATTGGAATCCCGCCGAGATGGTGCCTGTGAGCATTGGGCAGGGCTATAACACTTACACGCCGTTGCAAATGGCGCACGCCACCGCCACGCTGGCAAATAATGGCACGGTGTATCGCCCGCATTTGGTGAAAGAACTGCTTGACCATGAAAATCAACAAATCACCGTGATTGACCCCAAGCCCGAGCGCGTGTTGCCTTATAAGCCAAGCAATTTCAATTATGTGAAACGCGGGATGCAGCTGGTGTTGCAAAGCGGTGGCACGGCGGCAAAAATTGGCGCGGGCTTGCGCTACACCATGGGCGGCAAAACGGGCACGGCGCAAGTGGTGCAAATTGCGCAGGGGAAAAGCTATAACGCCGCCGCGCTGCGCGTGCAACACCGCGACCATGCTTGGTTTATCGCCTTTGCGCCTGTGGACAAGCCGCAAATTGCCGTGGCGGTGATTTTGGAAAACGCGGGCTGGGGCGTGAACGCTGCGCCTGTGGCACGCCATTTGATTGATTATTATCTGTTGCAATTAAAGCAAGACAAGGTGAGCAAGGAAATCACAGGCGCGCGCCGCACCGCCAACCCTTTGCTGCAACTTTCCGCGCCGATGACCAAACAGCAAAACAGCATTCAGGCTGCCTTTGAAGCCGTGGCGCAAGAAAAGGCGGCGCGGGCTAATCCCAGTTTTCCGGCTGCCTCTGCGCCTGCTTCTGCGCCTGCGGTTGCTTCTGCCCCCGCTGCTGTGCCCACTTCTGCGCCGCCTGCCAAGAGACCGTAACCATGCAAGAACACAACGACAATCTGCTCATCAAAGCCAAACGCTTATTTTGGAATCCGCTTGACCCTTGGCTGTTTTACGCCATGCTCGCCGTGTATTTGATGAGTATGTTTTTGCTTTACTCCGCCGATGGGCAAGACATTGGGCGGCTGGAAAACAAAACCCTGCACACCATTTTGGGTGTGGGTTTGCTGCTGATTTTTGCGCGGATTCGCCCCAATATTTTGAGCAATTTTGCCCTGCCGATTTATGTGCTGGGCGTGGTGCTGCTGCTGGGCGTGCATTTTTTTGGCGTTACGGTAAACGGCTCAACGCGCTGGCTTAACTTGGGCTTTGTGCGCTTGCAGCCGTCTGAAATCATGAAAATTGGGCTGCCGATGACGGTGGCATGGTTTTTCCAGCGATATGAAAACAATCTTTCGTGGTTTCACTATCTTGCCGCGCTGGCGATTATCGCCGTGCCTGTTGCCCTGATTTTGAAGCAGCCCGATTTGGGCACCGCCACGCTGATTATGGCTTCGGGGTTGTTTGTGATTTTCTTTGCAGGGCTGCCGTGGAAAGCCCTGTTGACTTCCATCATCGCCTTTGCCGCCGCGCTGCCCGTGATGTGGAATTACGGCATGCACGATTACCAAAAACAGCGCGTGCTCACCCTGCTTGACCCATCCAAAGACCCGCTGGGCGCGGGTTATCACATTTTGCAATCCATGATTGCCATCGGCTCGGGCGGCGTGTGGGGCAAGGGCTGGCTCAATGGCACGCAAACCCATTTGGACTACATCCCCGAATCCACCACCGACTTTATCTTTGCCGTGTATGGCGAAGAATTTGGCTTGATTGGCAATGTGTTGCTGTTGATTGTGTATCTGGTAATACTCGGGCGCGGCTTGGTGATTGCTTCGCAAGCCAAAACGCTCTACAACCGCACGCTGGCAGGCGCGCTAACGATGACTTTTTTCTGCTACGCCTTTGTCAACATGGGCATGGTGAGCGGTATTTTGCCCGTGGTGGGCGTACCGCTGCCTTTGGTGAGCTACGGCGGCACGGCAACGCTGTCTATTATGTTTATTTTGGCGTTGCTGATGGGGATAGCGAATCAGAATCGGAAAAAGCAGAATTGATGTGATAGGGCAGCCTGAAAAGGTTGAATGGCGTTTCAGGTTGCCTTGACCATCTGATGCAGCCTGAAAAGCCAAACCATTTATGACCAACCATTTTCAGGCTGCCTCCATCCAATCCAACCTTTTTAGGCAGCCTGAAACCTTTGCGAAACCTACAACCGATGGAGCTTCGGCGGCTCGCCGACATATTTCCAACCAGCGCAGTCCTGTTGAATACGCCATTTGGCGACGAGCCGGCGCTGCTCCATTTTAGATTTCAGGCTGCCTCAATCATCTGATGCAGCCTGAAAAAACAAAACCATTTATGCCAACCATTTTCAGGCTGCCTCCCATCGCTCCTAATTTTAAGCAGCCTGAAACCCCCAACCCAACCACCCCATTCCCACCATGTCCGAAATCCAAATCCACAAAACCGTTCTCGTCCCCCACAGCGCAGCACAAATGTATCAGCTGGTGGACCACGTTGAAGACTACCCCAAATTCCTGCCGTGGTATGGGCGCAGCGAAGTGCTGCACCGCAGCGACACCGAACTCAAAGCCCGCCTGCACATGGACTACATGGGCATTACCCAATCTTTCGCCACCCACAACCACAACACCCCCAACCGCGAAATCCGCATCACCCTGCTGGAAGGCCCGTTCAAATCCCTGCACGGCACATGGCAATTTGACGATTTGGGCGACGACATCTGCCAAATTACCTTTACGCTCAACTACGAACTCACAGGCATCCTGAGCCGCCTGATTGCCCCCGTGTTCAACAGCATATCCAGCAAGCTGGTGGACGCATTTGTGAAAGAAGCCAATAAACGCTATGGCAAACGATAACGAAATCACCATAGAAGTCGCCTACGGCACAGCCGAACAACAGCGGCTCTATCGTTTCAGGCTGCCTGCCAACAGCACCGCCCGCCAAGCCGCGCTTGCTGCCCCCGTGCTTGCCGACTTTCCCGAAGCCGCTCCCGCCACCGCCCCGCTGGGCATCTTTGGCAAAGCGGTGAAAGACGAGCATATCTTGCGCGATGGCGACCGCGTAGAAATCTACCGCCCGCTGCAAGCCGACCCCAAAGAAGCACGGCGCAAGCGCGTGGCGCAGAATAAGCCGCCCAAGGCAGCCTGAAAACCATTCAACAGTATCTCACCCCATTTCAGGCTGCCCCATCCCCCGCAAAATCCCCCACACAACCCCGCCGCAAAACGGTAAAATTCTGCCTTTTTCCAGCCTGCCCAGCGGTTGAACACCCAACCCAAAGGCAGCCTGCCCCTTTCCCTTTCAACCCCAACTCAACCCCAAAACACCATGTTCCATTCAGTCAATAAATTCCGCACCCCCGTTACCATCCTGCTCTCGCTGATTACCGTGTCGTTTGTCGGCTACGGTTTTGTGTCCCTGCAAACCGTGTCCCGCGACAACAACTACATCGTGAAAGTGGGCGACCAAATCATCAGCCGCTACGCGCTAGACCAAGCCGTGCAAAACACCGAAGCCGCAGGCGAGCAAGCCAGCCGCGAAGCCGTATTCCAAACCCTGCTGCAACGCGCCTATTTGATGGAAGGCGCAAAACAGCTTGGCATCGTGGTGAGCGATGAGCAAATCAAGCAAATGGTGGTGGATACGCCGCTGTTTCACGACAGCAACGGCAAATTCAATGCCAAGCTGTTCCAAGACTACTTAACCAACACGCGCCAAAGCGAAGAAACGTTTATGCAAACGCAGCGCGAAAACCTTACCGTTGCCGCGCTGCTGCAAACGCTTAACAGCAACGCCGTGTCCGATTTCCAAGCGCAGCAAGTCATCAACGCCGCGTTTGCCCCCCGCGCCACCCGCGCCTATGTGTTGAGCCCGCAAGCCTTTGCCGATAAGGTGAAAGTGGACGATGCCGCGCTGAAAAAATACTACGAAGCCAACAAAAAAGACTTCCTGCTGCCGCAAGGCGCAAAATTTGAATACATCGTACTCTCGCCTAAAAACATCGCCAGCCAACAAAGCGTGAGCGATGCCGAAATTGAAGAAGCCTACAACGCCAGCAAAGGCAGCCTGAAACCCACGCGCCGCGTGTCGCATATTTTGATTGAAGCACCCAAATCCGCCGATGCCGCCACGCGCGAAAAAGCCCGCGCCAAAGCCGAAAAAATCGCCGCCGAAGCCAAAGCGCATCCCGAGCAGTTTGCCGAAATCGCCAAACGCAGCTCGCAAGACGTAGGCAGCGCAGCCAATGGCGGCGACTTGGGCGAGATTGCGCAAGATGGCAAAGTGGGCAGCAAAGCCTTGGAAGACGCGGCATTCGCGTTAAACAAAGGCGAAGTGAGTGGCGTGGTGGAAAGCGATTTTGGCTACCACATCTTGCGCGTAACCGACATTGCCGATGTGTCGCTGGATGCGCAAAAAGACAGCATCCGCAGCAGTTTGCAAGCCAAAAAAGCGCAGCAGGAATACAACAAACAGCGCGAAGCATTAAGCGAAGCCGTGTTCAGCGCGCGCGATAAATTGCAACCCGCCGCGCAAAAATTTGGCTTAACCGTGCAAACGCAAAACGAGTGGGCAACCAAAGCCAACGCAGGCAGCCTGAAAATCCCCGCCGCCGTGGTGGAAGCCTTGTTGGCAGGCGATGTGTTCAGCAAAAAACTCAACTCCGCCGCCATCAATGTAGACGGTGAAACATGGTTTGTGCGCCCCACCGAAACCCGCGCCGAGAGCACCGAAACCTTTGAGCAAGCCAAATCGCGCGTGGAAGAACGCTTTAAACTCGCCGAAAGCCGCCGCCTTGCGCTGGAACAAGCCAAAAATCTGCAAAAAGAATTGGCAGCGGGCAAAAACCCCGCGATTGCGTGGTCGCCTGTGGAGCAAGTTGCGCCGCTGCAAGTGCGCCCTGTGTTGAGCGATGATGCCTACCTTGCCTTTATGCAAGCCGTCCCCAAAAACGGCAAACCCGCCTACACCGTGCTGGATATGCCCGCCGCACCGCAGTTGGTGGAAGTGCAATCCATCCAAACCATCAACAACCCCGAAGCCCTAGCCAACGCCAAGCGGCAACTGGCGCAAGAAATGGGCGAGAACCTGATTCAAAGCTATATTGAATCGCTGGCGGCAACGGTTACAACCCAGCAGGGGATTGAGAAAATATCGGGCGAATAATCGCCATCTGTTTTCAGGCTGCCTATGCCATTCAGGCAGCCTGAAACTGCAAATAGGGTCAATCAAAATCACGATATGTTGTAGGGTGTGCGGCTTTGCCACGCACCATTTAGCCTTGCTCACGCCAATGCGCCATTAAGCCGCCCATTCGTGTTACCCCGTTTTCAGGCTGCCTATGCCGAGCAGCCAGCCCAAGGCAGCCTGAAATGGATTTGGTGTGTTGATAGCCAGCAGTACTGATTAAAAGCTCTGCAATCTGTTCCCTCTCCCGCCAGCGGGGGAAGAAACAGTCAGTAGTGCAGCATACTTTTTAGGACACCACCATGGATTTTACCCACCCAGCCATCAGAAAACCGCCATGCAAGACCTAGTTGCCCGTATGCAAGCCCAGCTTAAAGCCCTTGCGCAAAAATACCCCGAAGCATCCGCCGAGTTGCCTTACACCTTTGAGCTGAACGCAGGCGCAAGCGAAGCTGATTTCGCCAAGCTGGAACAAGTACTAGGCTACGCATTGCCCGAAGAGTTTAACGAACTCTACCGTGTTGCCAACGGCGAGCCCGATATAGACGGCGTGTTTGCCAGCGAAGAATGGTTGAGCATTGACCGCATTATTAGCGAATACAACATTTGGAATCAGATCTACCAAGAAGGCTTCTTCCAACACGAAGATGACACAGACTTCGGCTGCACGCCCGAAGATGCAGGCATCAAAGCCGACTTTTGGTGGAATCCCAAATGGATTCCGCTTTCCGCAGACGGCGGCGGCGACGGCAAAATGATAGACCTAGACCCCGCGCCCAGCGGCACAGCGGGGCAAATCATCCAAATGTGGCACGACAATCCTGCCCGCGAAAAGAAGCCAACTCTTTGCGCGAATTTCTGCAAAATTATGTGGCGGATTGGGAAGCAGGCTTATATGTGTTGGATGCCGAATACGGCGTGGTATTGCAATCCGAATTGGAAGAACTCCGTATTCTATTGAAGCAGCCTGCATAGCGTAGCGAAGTTGCGAAATTGACAACGCCTAATCACTTGCGCCGCAATCTTTTTTCCGCTTTCAGGCTGC
Source organism: Kingella sp. (in: b-proteobacteria) (assembly GCF_030527935.1). Taxonomy (GTDB): domain Bacteria; phylum Pseudomonadota; class Gammaproteobacteria; order Burkholderiales; family Neisseriaceae; genus Kingella_B. The sequence goes on along the minus strand of NZ_JAUMZV010000008.1, from coordinate 7,703 downwards.
CTATTGCACCCCATCAAGGCAGCCTGAAACGCCGCTCAGCGTAGCTAAAACCATTATCCCAACTCCACCATAAGGACACCCCATGCACATATTCCACACCATCGCCCAACTGCGCGACTGGCGCAAAACCGTTGCCAACGTTGCCTTTGTGCCCACCATGGGCAATCTGCACGACGGGCATCTCGCGCTGGTTGAACGCGCCAAACAAGAAGCCGAGCACGTTGTGGTCAGCATTTTTGTGAACCGCATCCAGTTTGGTCAGGGCGAAGATTTTGACCAATACCCGCGCACCCTTGCCCAAGATGCCGACAAACTCCGCGCCGCAGGCGTTGCCGCCATTTTCGCCCCCGATGAAGCCGAGCTGTATCCCGCAGGCGAGCAGCAATATTTCGTTGAACCGCCCGCGCTGCAACACGAGCTATGCGGCGTGTCGCGCCCGATTCACTTTCGCGGCGTGGCAACCGTGGTCAGCAAGCTGTTTAACATCGTGCAGCCCGATGTCGCCTGCTTTGGCAAAAAAGACTACCAGCAAGTCGCCATCATCAAAGGCATGGTTGCCGATTTAAACATCCCCGTGCGCATCGTTGCCGTGAACACAGGACGCGCCGCCGATGGCTTGGCACTATCCAGCCGCAACCAATATTTAAGCCAAGCCGAACGCGCCGAAGCCCCACGCCTATACCGCACCTTGCAAACCATCGCCCAAACCGCGCAAGCAGGCAACCACAACTTCGCCGCGCTCGCCCAAGTCGCCCGCAACGAGCTGCACGCGCACGGCTGGACGGTGGATTATGTGGAAATCCGCCAAGCAGTCAGCCTGAAACCCGCGCAAGTAAGCGACACGCAACTGGTGGCACTCGCCGCCGCCAAGCTGGGCAACACGCGGCTGATTGATAATTTGGAGTTTGCGCTGTAAGGCGCGGTGGCGATTGCGGAGCGATAAAGGCAGCCTGAAAACATTGTTTAGATGCTGTTTTAGCTTCGCTGAAACTCGCTTCGCTCGTTTTCAGGCTGCCTATTGTCTGCCCGATTACGTTGCGCTACCCACCCAACCTTGCCCACCACACCAAAGCAGCCTGAAAAGCCAACTTCCCGCTTTTCAGGCTGCCTTTATCGCCGTATCAAACGCGCGTGCCCATCACCGCTTAATCGCCAACACCAACACCCCCGCCGCCACCAGCGCAATCCCCAGCCAAGCCTGCCCATTCGGCCGCTCCCCCAAAAACACCACCGCAAACACCGCCACCAGCACCACGCCCAACTTATCAATCGGCGCAACCTGCGAAGCATCGCCCATTTGCAACGCCTTAAAATACGCCAGCCAAGAAGCCCCCGTTGCCAAGCCCGACAAAATCAAAAACAGCCAATTCTTCGCCGACAAACTGCCCAGCGGCTGCCACTTTTTCGCATAAGTCAAAAACGCGCTCAACGCCGCAATAATCACCAGTGTGCGGATAAACGTCGCAAAATCCGAATCCACGCCCTGCAAACCCAGTTTGGCAAAAATCGCCGTCATCGCCGCAAAAATCGCCGAAGCCAACGCCCAATAAAGCCAAGATTGCGCTGCCATGTTGCACTCCCATCGTGGTTTAAAAACGCCATTTTACCGCGTTTCAGGCTGCCCATGCGCATCGCCCAGCCCGCGCAAGCCAGCAAGCAAAGCGCGAAAGGCAGCCTGAAAACTGCTAAAATCGCCTTTTTGCAACCCATCCCCCCAACATCATGGCAAAACCCGACTACCCCATCACCCCCGCTATCCGCTTTCTGCGCGAGCACAACATCGCCTTTGAGCCCAAACTTTATCCCTATGTAGAACACGGCGGCACAGCCGTCCCCGCGCAACATTTTGGCGTGGACGAACACGCCGTAGTCAAAACCATCGTACTAGAAAACGATAAAAAACAAGGCTTAATCTGCATCATGCACGGTGATAAACACATCTCCACGCGCAACCTTGCCCGCGAGCTGGGCATGAAACACATAGAGCCCGCCCAGCCCAACCAAGCCAACAAATGGACAGGCTATTTAGTCGGCGGCACCAGCCCATTCGGCACCAAAACCGCGCTGCCCGTGTACGTAGAAGAAAGCATCTACGCGCTGCCCACCATCTACGTCAATGGCGGCAAACGCGGCTTTCTCGTCGCTATCGCCCCGCAAGATTTAGCCCCACTCAACCCCACCAGCGTTCACGTCGCCACCGAATAAGGAAAACACAATGCCAACATGGAAAACCTGCCTGCTCGCCGCCAGCCTAGCCGCGTTCACCTTCGCGCCCCAAGCCACGCAAGCCAAAACCCCCGCCCAACAGAGCAAAACAACCAGCGCAGCCAAAACCAGCCCCAACCAAACCGTTTACAACCAAGCCATCGCCGCCGTGCAAAAAGGCGATTACGCCACCGCGTTTAAAATCCTAGAACCGCTCGCCAAAAAAGGCGATGCCACCGCGCAGCACAACATCGCCGTGCTGTATCAAGACGGCTTGGGCACCAAAGCCGATGCCAAACAAGCCCTGTATTGGTACGAAAAAGCCGCCGCCCAAGGCGAACCAGAAGCGCAATTTATGACAGGTCTGATGTACAGCGACGGCACAGGCACCGCGCAAGACTACAAAAAAGCCGCCTATTGGTACGAAAAAGCCGCCAAAAAAGGACACGCCGAAGCGCAAAACAACCTTGCCGCACGCTACGCCACAGGCACAGGCGTAAACAAAGACATGGCAAAAGCCAAATACTGGTATGCCCAAGCCGCCGCGCAAGGCAACAAATCCGCCGCCTACACCCTGCAACAGCTTGAAGCACTAGAAAAAAACGCACAACAAGGCAAAGGCAGCCTGAAAACCCTAATGCTGAACGAAGCGCAAAAAGCCGTGCCGAAGAAAAAATAGTTGATGATGTCCTAAAAAGTATGCTGTTTGGATTATTGTTGCTGACAAGCAGCATTGATTAAAATTTCTGAAATTTGTTCCTTCTCCCGCTGGCAGGGGAAGATTAGGATGGGGGTGGCTGTTTAATCTAGCGCTCCCGACTTAACTCCCCCACCAGCGAAAAATAGCGGCTTGGCATACTTTTAGAATATCGCCAAATAGCTTAGCTCTGCCGAAACTCGTTTTCAGGCTGCCTTATGTTGATTGCAACACATAAGGCAGCCTGAAAACAAATAAATGGCAGGGTAGGGCAGAGTAGGGCGATGAATAACCAAACCATCTTGCTCCCCATCTTCAAGCCCCACAACCTTTGCCAAACCAGCAACCAATGGAGCATCGGTGGCTCGCCGACACCTTGGCAACCATGCCAGCAAAGTCTCATTGAACACGCATATTTCAGGCTGCCTTAATCACTCATAAAAGGCAGCCTAAAAACCAAAAAACGCATCCCATTCAGCAGGATGCGTTTTATCTTATTCACAGCATTACAACGTCGTTTGCACAATATTGCCCAAAGACCGCGCATCGCTCGCACGGCTAGCCGAAGTCGCCGACCCCAGCACCACAATCACCACAGGCGTTTGTCCCATTTTCGCTTGTAGCACCATAGAACGCCCCGCTTCGCGGATGTAGCCCGTTTTTTGCAGCGTGATATTCATTTGCCCTTCGCGCACCAAAACATTCGTGTTTTTATACTGTTGCAATTTGCCATTGCTGGTATAAGCCTGACCATAATTAGAAGTCGTCAATTCACGAATTTTCGCGTAATTACTCGCCGCCTGCACCATTTTGCCCAATTCCAGCGCAGTAGAAACATTGCGCGGGTCTAAACCCGTTGGCTCATAAAAACGGCTGTTCGCCATGCCCAAACTACGCGCCTTGGCATTCATCGCCGCCACAAAAGCAGGCATCCCACCGGGATAAGTCCGCGCCAGCGCATGAATCGCACGATTTTCGCTGCTCATCAATCCCAAATGCAACAGCTGTGCGCGCGTGAGCGTCGTTCCCACCGATAAACGGCTGTTCGTGCCTTTCAAGCGGTCAATTTCCGCTTCGGTAATCGTAATTTGCTCATTCATGTTCAAATTCGCATCCAGCAACACCATTGCCGACATCAATTTAGAAATAGAAGCGATTGAACGCACGCTGCTCATGTTTTTTTGATACAAAATCTGTCCCGTTTTCGCATTCATAATCAACGCAGATTGCGCTTTAAGCATAGGCCCCGCTTGCGCCGCTTGATATTGAATAGTATTGGTATGAACAGCCTGAGTGGGCGCAGCATTAAAATTGGCAGAAGGTTGCATATAAGCCGCAAGCGGGTCGTATTCCGCCGTTTGCACAGGCACATTATTTTGAACAGGTTGTGTTGCAAATTTTTGCTCCAAAAATTGCCCCAGCACATCTTCATCATCAATCGCATAAGCATTGCTGATTAAACCCAAGCTCAATAACGAAGCGATACAAACCGTTTTACCAAATTTTAAAATTGCCATAAGACTCTGTATTCCAAAAAGATTTAAATTAACATGAATAAAAAAGAAATAGGTGATGCGCCAACAAATCCAAATCAGATTGCCACGCGAAAATAATGCGCGAATATATCATTACTGCGCAATGAGTTAAAGAGTTTTTGCGTAAAAATTTTGTAAGCGGATGCGATTTAGGGAATTTTGCAGCGCAAATAAAAGTTCCAATAAGTCATATTATGTTAAATATTTAGTTTGGAAATTATCTTTACACTTCCTTACGCAATTCTGCCCTTTTCAGGCTGCCTGAAATCTATCTTTTTGCAAGAAAATTTTGTAAAATCTATGTACTTGGCAACAAATTGCGTCAATTCTTTTTTTCTTGCTGCAAATACCAAAAAGCTAAGTTTTTTGCATTTTCTCTTCTTTTTCTCATTTTAACCACGCCATTATTTAAGGACAGCCCGCATGACTGCTCTTCTTCTTTACGCCTTTATTTATCTTTCGTTTGCTGTTGGAGCGGTTTTAATCTCGCAAAAATTGGGCTTGGGCTCGGTGTTGGGCTATTTGATTGCGGGGATTTTAATTGGCCCTATTTTGGGTTTGGTTGGCAAGGAAACGGAATCTATTCAGCATGTTGCGGAATTTGGCGTGGTGATGATGCTGTTTTTGGTGGGCTTGGAGCTTGCGCCTAAAATGCTGTGGCAGCTGCGACATAAATTGCTGGGGTTGGGCGGCTTGCAAATTACGCTGACGGTGGCGGCGGTTACGGGCATTTCTATGGCTTTGGGCTATAAATGGCAAATTGGCGTGGCGGTGGGCTGTATTTTGGCGTTGTCGTCCACGGCGATTGTGTTGCAAACGTATAACGAGAAGCAGTTGATGCAAACGGCTGGTGGGCAGGCGGGCTTTGCGGTGCTGCTGTTTCAGGATGTGGCGGCGATTCCGATGCTGGCGTTGATGCCGCTGTTGGCGACTTCGGGCATTGCGAAAAAAGGCGAAGGTGGGCATACGGCGGGCAATTTGCTGGCACACCAACCCGGTTGGATTGTGGCGATTGTAAGCGTGGCGGCGATTTTGCTGATTGTGTTGGCGGTGCGTTATGTGGTGCCGTTTATGTTTCGCATCATCATCAAAAGCCGTGTGCGCGAGATGTTTACGGTGTTTACGCTGTTGCTGGTGGTGGGCATTGCGACGCTGATGTCGCTGGTGGGGCTGTCGCCTGCGCTGGGGGCTTTTGTGGCGGGGGTTACGTTGGCAAATAGCACTTATCGGCATGAGATGGAAAGCCGTTTGGAGCCGTTTAAGGGGATTTTTTTGGGGCTGTTTTTTATTACGGTGGGCGCGGGGATGAATTTTGCGATTTTGCAAAACAAGTTTTTTCCGATTATTGGCATGACGCTGGCTTTGCTGCTGGTTAAGGCTTCGATGTTGGTGTTGCTGGGCAAGATTTTCAGGCTGCCGCCGTTGGCGACTAAATTGTTTGCGTTGAGTTTGGCGCAAGCGGGGGAATTTGGTTTTGTGTTGCTGTCTATTGCGCAGGCAAACCATGTTTTGCCGAAAACTGTGTTGGACCGCATTAACTTGGTGGTGGCGTTGTCTATGGTGCTGACACCGTTGTTGTTTATTGTTTATGAAAAGGTTTTCGCGCCGCGTGCGATTAAGGAAGAGAACGCGGAAAGCCGTCAAAATGATACGATTGACGAGGAAAATCCTGTGATTTTGCTGGGGCATGGGCGGTTTGGGCAGCACATCAATAGTATGCTGACGGCTTGCGGCTACCACACAACGGTGATTGATAACCATGCGGAAATGGTAGAGGGGCTGGCAAAGCTGGGCATTAAATCGTATTACGGCGATGCGACTGACCCTGAACTATTGGGTTCGGCGGGCTTGGCGCACGCGAAGTTGTTGATTGTGGCGATTGATGGCAAAAGCGACACCACGGCGGTGGTGGAATATGTGCGTCGCCACTACCCTACTCTGCCGATTATTGCGCGGGCGCATGACCGTGTGCACGCTTATGATTTGCGCCATGCGGGGGCGAGTTACATTATCCGCGAGCTATCGGATTCTTCGGTGCGCGCGGGGCGGATTGCGCTGGAAAAACTGGGGATGCAGCCTGAAAAAGCGCGCGAGTTGAGCAAATTTTATGCGGCGCGGGATAGGTATATGTCTGACCGCTTGGCAGAGGTGTATGACCCGAGCTTGCCGTTGTTTGCCGATGAGAATTTGATGAGCGTAGTGCGCGAGGTGGATGGCGAAACGCAGGCGATGATGCAGACGATTTTGCACGATGGGCAGGTGGATTGGCATGAGCAAACGGAAGTACCTGAAACCAAAATGAAAACGGGTATTTCGTGATGGGTTATACGCTTTCGCTGGCGCGGCGCGAAGATTTGCCTGAAATTGTGGCGATTTACAACAGCACGATTGCTTCGCGCCAAGCGACAGCGGATTTGCTGCCTGTTTCGGTGGCGGAGCGCGAGACTTGGTTTGCGGCGCATCAGCGGGAAAATCGCCCGCTGTATGTGGTGCGGGATGCGGTTTCAGGCTGCCTGATGGCTTGGGCGAGTTTGAGCGATTATTATCCCCGCGCGGCATACAATCGTACGGCGGAAGTGAGTGTTTATGTGGATGCGCGGCATCGTGGCGCGGGCTTGGGCAAATGGTTGCTGGGGGAGATAATTCGGCGCGCGCCTGCGCTAGGGGTGCATCAGTTGATTGCGGTGGTGTTTGCGCACAATGCGCCAAGTTTGGCGTTGTTTGGCGGCTTGGGCTTTTCGGAGTGGGGGTGGCTGCCTGCGGTGTGTGAGCTGGATGGGGTGTTGGCAGATGTGGTGGTGTTGGGGAAGACGGTTTGATTGTGTGGGATGATGTGTTTTCAGGCTGCCTAGTTGCTTAGCAATGGGCAGCCTGAAACTTTGGGCGTTGCGTGGCAGAGCTATACACTCTACTGGGCAGCCTGAAAATGGGATTTGTGTTGTGTGTGGTGGCTGTGTTTTTTTGGCGACGAGCCGTTGTTGTTCCATTTTGGGTTTCAGGCTGCCTGTTGGTTGATGCAATAGGCAGCCTGAAATGCTTGGGCGCGGGCGGGATGGTAGGGCAGCCTGAAATGGATTTCGCGCTTTCTACGGCTTGCTTGCAAGCCGTGCGCTGGCAAATGGTTTTTGCTACGCTGAACTTTGTTTCAGGCTGCCTAATCTGTAGAAATCAACCGCGTTGTTTACACAACAGTTTGGGAAAAATAAGCCTATGCAACACTTCAAAGGGCGTATCCCCTTTCAGGCTGCTATGCGGCTTCACGGTAT
>NZ_JAUMZV010000007.1 GCF_030527935.1 Kingella sp. (in: b-proteobacteria) | reverse complement strand
TTTTTGTTTGCTGCATGGTTTAACTGGGCAGCCTGAAATGGGGTTAAGGGGCTTTTCAGGCTGCCTTTTATGTGAACTGTTGCCCACTCAATGCTTGCTTTATTTCTTCTCTTTCGGCTCAGGCGCTTCTAGCTGCTCTTTCCAGCCGCATTCTTTTTGCGGGCAGACGCGTTGCACGCCCCAGCGTTTGGTTACTTTGCGCATGGTGATTGTCCAGCCGCATTGGGGGCAGGGTTGCGCAAGGGGTTCGCTGTTGATGGCGTATTTGCATTCGGGGTAGGTATCGCAGCTGTAAAAGGTTGTGCCGAAGCGGGATTTGCGTTCCACCAGATGCCCTTTGCCGCATTGCGGGCAGCTTACGCCCGTATCTTTGGGTTTTTCTAGCGGTTCAACGTGTTTGCATTTGGGGTAGTTGGCGCAGCCGATGAATTTTTTGCCTGTGCGGCTGTTTTTGTAAACGAGTTGTCCGCCGCATTGGGGGCAAGGTCGTCCGTTGAGTTCGGCTTGCATGGCTTCGTCTTGGGCGATGCGCTCGGCGGCTTGCCCGGCGGTTTCGTTTACATTGCGGGTGTAGTCGCATTCGGGGTAGCCTGCACAGGCGATGAAGCGTCCTGCGCGCCCGAATTTGATTTGTAGCTTGTGGTTGCCGCATTTGGGGCAGGTTTCGTCTAGCTCTTCGGTGGTGAATTTGGCGCGTTCTATGCCTTCTTTTTCTTCTACTTGTTTGTGGAAGCCTTGCCAGAAGCTGTCCATCACGGGAATCCATTGGCGTTTGCCACCTGCAATTTCGTCTAGCTGGTCTTCTAGTTTGGCGGTGAAGTTGTAATCCACATATTGTTTAAAATGTTCGGTTAGAAATCGGTTGACTACTTCGCCTGTGTCGGTGGGCAGGAAGCGGCGTTGTTCTACAATCACGTATTCGCGGTCTTTGAGCGTTTTGATGATGCTGGCGTAGGTGGAAGGGCGGCCGATGCCGTATTCTTCTAGGGCTTTCACGAGCGTGGCTTCGTTGAAGCGCGGCGGGGGTTGGGTGAAATGTTGTTCGCCGTATAGGTTATCCACGGGCAGTACTTCGCCAACTGCCATTTCGGGCAGTTTTTTGTTGTTTTCGTCTTCGCTATCGTCTTCGTCTGCGCCTTCTTGGTACACGCTTAAAAAGCCTGCAAACACCAGCACTTGCCCTGTGGCGCGGAAGATGCCATCGCCCACGGCTATATCTACGGTGGTGGCATCAAATTTGGCTTCTACCATTTGGCAGGCGACGCTGCGTTGCCAAATCATTTGATAGAGTTTGAATTGGTCGGCGCTGAGAAAGGGTTTCACGCTTTCTGGCGTGCGGTAAACGGATGTGGGGCGGATGGCTTCGTGCGCTTCTTGGGCGTTTTTGGATTTGGTTTTGTACACGCGGGGGCTGTTGGGCAGGTAGTCCGCGCCGATTTTGTTGCCGATATAGTGGCGGATTTCGGTGAGCGCGTCTTGCGACAGGGTTACGCTATCGGTGCGCATATAGGTAATCAAGCCGACTGCGCCTTGCCCCACGTCTATGCCTTCAAAAAGCTGCTGGGCGGTGCGCATGGTGCGGTCGGTGGTAAAGCCGAGTTTGCGCACGGCATCTTGTTGCATGGTGGATGTGGTGTAGGGCGCGGCGGGTTTACGCGTGGCTTTCTTTTTGATGACTTCGGCAACGCGGGCTTCTTTGCCTTGCAGCGCGGCAAGTATGGCGGCTTGGCTCTCTTCGTTGGGCAGGGAGAATTGTTCCAATTTGGCGTTTTGCCATTGGGTGAGTTTTGCGCTGAATTTGGTGCGCCCTTTGTGGCTGTCCATGTGGATGGACCAGTATTCTTGGGTTTCAAAGGCGCGGATTTCGTTTTCTCGTTCGCAAATCAGGCGCAAGGCGGGGCTTTGCACGCGCCCTGCGGATAAGCCACGGCGGATTTTTTTCCACAGCAAGGGCGATAGGTTGAAGCCAACCAGATAATCCAAGGCGCGGCGGGCTTGTTGCGCGTCCACAAGGTTGATGTCTAGCCCGCGCGGGTGTTGGATGGCTTCTTGCACGCCTTTGGGGGTTACTTCGTGGAACACCACGCGTTGCAGCTTGTCGCCGATGTTTGCCATGCCGCGTTTGGATTTGAGAATTTCGGCGATGTGCCACGAAATTGCTTCTCCTTCTCTATCGGGGTCGGTGGCGAGATAGATGGTGTCGGCTTGCTTGGCGGCTTTGACGATTTCGTCCACGTGTTTGGCGGATTTGGCGGGGATTTCGTATTTCATGGCGAAGTTGTCTTCGGGATTGACTGCGCCGTTTTTCTTAATCAAGTCGCGCACGTGTCCAAACGAAGCGAGCACTTCGTAATCGCTGCCAAGGTATTTTTTGATGGATTTGATTTTATTGGGGGATTCTACGATAAGGAGATTTTTTGCCATGATGTTGTTTTGCTTGTGAAGTGGGTTAAGGGAATTTCAGGCTGCTTGGATGGATATATTTTGTATATGGAAAGGCAGCCTGAAAATGGGTTTTGCGTTTTCAGGCTGCCTATTGCGGGCAGCCTGAATGTTCTTTTTTTATTATTCTTAAAATGTGTATGCTTTGGCAAGGGGTTGGCGAAAATTGTTTTTCAGGCTGCCTATGGTGCGGGGTAGGCAGCCTGAAAATCAGTCGCTGAGTTGGTCGCGGATGCCTTGGAACATGGGCATAAAGTTGAACAGGGCGATGCAGTAGCCACACAGAAATTGGCTGAATGCGTTGGCAAGCGGGCTGTTGAACCATTGCCAATCGGCTAGATGGCTGATGAAGTGCAACATGGCAAGGGCAAACGGCAAGATAAGGCTGGATGCGAACATACCGTTTATCCATGTGTCATCGTCTGAACCTGCGGTAAGGTAGGCGGCGAATAGGCCCACTAGGAAGCTGATGATGAATGCGGCGGTGCCTGCGGTATATAGGTTGATGGCTTGGGCGATGGGGGCGAGAAATAGGATGTAGCGCAGCTATGTGCGGGCGGTGCTGTCGGATTGGGGCGATTGGTGGGTTACGATGCAATAGGCGATGATGCAGAAGATTAAGGTGGGGAGCATGGCGGTTTCCTTTTTTGGGTTTCAGGCTGCCTAATCATAAGTTGCGCGGTTGGATTGGGTTGAGTGAACTGCGAATGGTGAAATTTTAGCGGATTTAAGCGTGGGTATGGCGGCGCAACGCCATGAGCATGGGAATAAGACTGGTATGTTTGGGGCAGCCTGAAACGGGCAATATCGGACAAACTATTTTCAGGCTGCCCCAGCTTTATAGCAGCCTGAAACCGCTTTCCCTTTATAATCTCTTTTTTGTTTTAAGCCGATTTTGCCATGCCAACGATTCGCCATTTTGCCTGCGCCCAGTATTTGGAAACGGGCAGCGTGTTGCAGCACAAGAAACTTTTGTTCGCGCAATCGCAATTTGCGCAGCCGATGATTGTGCGCGTGGTGCATGGGCGCAAAACGCTGCGTTATGCGGGTGGCGAATTGGTGGCGGCGGCGGGGCAATGGTTGTTGATTGCGGGCGGACAGTCATTTGATGTGTTGAACGAACCCGATGCGGCGCAGGGTTATTGCTCGCAATGGCTGATGTTGGGCGATGATTGGGTAGCGCAATTTTTTGCGCAGCATCCCACGCGCGAAACGGTAGATTGGGCGCAGGTTGTGCGCCCTGATGCCGCTTGGAATGAAGCATTTTCGCGCGTGGTGCAAGGTTTGCAAACGCGGCTGCCTGAAACAGTTTTGGCAGCGCGGACGATGGAATTGCTGGCTTGGCTGGCGCAAGCGGGCGCGGTGTTTAATCCACATTCGGCGCAGCGGTTGAGCAAGCAAATCCACCAGTTGGTTGCGCGGGATACGGCAACCAACTGGCAAATAGCGGATGTGGCGCAACGGCTGGGCATGAGCGAAGCCACGCTGCGAAGACGGTTAGCCCATGAAGGGACATCGTTCCGCGAGCTATTGAACAGCGTGAAGATGATGCGCGCGCTCACGCTGTTGCAAACATCGCCGCTGGGCGTGGCACAGGTGGCTTATGCGGTGGGCTATGAAAGCCCTGCGCGGTTTGCGGCAAGATTTCGGGCGCATTTCGGTTGCACGCCAAGCGATTTGCGTAAGGCAGCCTGAAAACAGGTTTACACGGTTTTCAGGCTGCCTATATGTTAGAACCTGTATTCACTATTTCCATAGACATCTTTTATACCCTAAAAACGTGGCTACTGCGTTAAAAATGCTCGCAAGGTGTCCAACCTTACTGCGCTTTTTGCCTTGTATCCGCGCTTTTATTCCATAAAATCTGCCTATGGAAATAGTGAATGCAGGTTCTTAGAAAAAAGGACGCACTCTATCGCGTCCTTGTTCTATATTTATCAGACCACTACCGCGCTTGGCGCACGGTTATGGTTGCCTTGCCCAGCGCGTGCGCATGGGTAAAAAAGCCAACCATTGCGGGCGTGGATTCGGCGGTAACGTTCGGCAACGTTGCCACGTTCACAGCGGTAACAGTGATTTCATAGCGGTGATTTTGCCCTTTGGGCGGGCATGCGCCCATAAAGCCTGCTGCGCCGCCGTCGGTGCGCGTTTGCAATGAGCCTTGCGGCAGCGGCTGGCTTTCAGGCAGCGTATGCACATGGGCGGGAATATTGGCAACCACCCAATGCATCCAGCCCAAGCCTGTGGGCGCGTCTTTGTCGTACATCGTCAGCACGAAACTTTTTGTGCCTTTGGGCGCATTTTTCCACGAAATAGTGGGCGCAATATTGCCGCCTGTGCAGCCAAAACCATAGGCTTCGCTTAACACATGGCGTTGGGCAAAATGCCCGTTTTGCAAGCCATCCACTTGCACGGAAAATTTTCCTTCTGCGCTGGCAAGCGTGGAAAGTGCGGTTAAACCCGCTAGTGCTGCGATGTAGCATCCTGTTTTCATGATGATTTCCTGGTTGGGGTTTGATTGAAAACGCGGATTATAGAAAAGTGTGATACACGCCGTGATGCAGAAACGTGCAAATATTGTGCGGATTTGGACTGCCCTACCCCACTTTCAGGCTGCCGATTGCATTACAGGTAAACGGTTTTAGCTTCGCAATTTCACTACGTTCCGCAGTCTGCCCCAACCTTATAGGCAGCCTGAAAATGGCAACTCCCACCCTATCCTATTTTCAGGCTGAAACCTTTTCCCCCCCCAACAACAGCCTGAAACCTAAAATGGAGCGGCGACGGCTCGTCGCCAAATTGCTTATTAAACATAGCATTACTGATTTTCCAAAATGTCGGCGAGCCGCCGACGCTCCATCGGTTACAGGTTTTGCAAAGGTTTCAGGCTGCCTATCGCACACAAAAAACCGCAAACGCCCAAGCCTTTGCAGTTTTCTTCGTTACACTCAACATCAATCTTCGTAGCGTTTAAACACCAGCGTGCCGTTGGTGCCGCCAAAGCCAAACGAGCTGGATGCCACGATACGAATATCGGCTTTGCGCGCTTGGTTGGCGCAGTAATCCAAATCGCAGCCCGCTTCAAAGTCTTGATTAACCAAGTTAATGGTGGGCGGCGCGATTTGGTCGCGGATGGCCAACACGCTGTAAACGGCTTCCACGCCGCCTGCTGCACCGAGCAAGTGCCCCGTCATGGACTTGGTGGAGCTAATCAACACTTTTTTCGCGTGCTCGCCCAACACCGATTTAATCGCATTGGTTTCGTTAGCATCACCCAATGGCGTGGATGTGCCGTGCGCGTTGATGTAGTCCACTTCGCTCGGTTGCACCTTGGCATCTTTAAACGCGCGGGACAACGCCAACGCAGGGCCTTCCATGTTGGGCGCGGTGATGTGGTAGGCATCGGAACTTGCGCCAAAGCCAACGATTTCAGCGTAAATGGTTGCGCCGCGCCGTTTGGCGTGTTCCAGCTCTTCCAGCACCAACACGCCTGCGCCTTCGCCCATCACAAAACCATCGCGGTCTTTGTCCCACGGGCGGGACGCGGCAGCGGGGTCATCGTTGCGGGTGGACAAGGCTTTCATGGCAGCAAATCCGCCGATGCCCAGTGTGCATACCGCGCCTTCTGCGCCGCCCGCAATCATCACATCGGCATCGCCGTATTGAATCATCCGCATGGAATCGCCGATGGCGTGCGCGCTGGTGGTGCACGCGGAAACGATGCCGTAGCTTGGGCCGCGATAGCCTTTTAGGATGGTAACGTGTCCCGCAATCAGGTTAATCAACGAGCTGGGGATGAAAAAGGGGTTGATTTTGCGCGCGCCGCCTGCGGCAACGGTGTTGGCGGTGGCTTCAATCGCGGGCAAACCGCCGATGCCCGAACCAATGTTTACGCCCACGCGGTCTTTATCCAACTCGGCAAACTCGTCCAAACGGGCATCAGTGATGGCTTGCATCGCACCTGCGATGCCGTAGTGGATAAAGGCATCCATGCGACGGGCTTCTTTGGGCGGGATGTATTGGGTTACATCAAAATCTTTCACTTCGCCTGCAATTTGGCAAGCGATGTCGCCAGCATCAAATCGGGTGATTTTGCCGATGCCGCTTTTGCCTGCCAGCAGGTTTTGCCACGCGCTGGGCACGTCATTGCCCACGGGCGATACTTGCCCTAAACCTGTGATAACAACGCGTCGTTGAGTCATGGGGTTCTCTTCTTGTAATGTGGGGTTAGCCAAACAGCCCCTGATTTGGGCAGGGCTGCCTGAAAATCAGAGGCTGTTTTGCCAAAAATGGCTTACGCTTGTTTTGAATTAACGTAATCAATCGCAGCTTGAACGGTGGTGAGTTTTTCTGCGTCTTCATCGGGGATTTCGCAGCCAAAGGCTTCTTCCAAAGCCATTACCAATTCTACGGTGTCCAGCGAATCTGCGCCCAAGTCGTCTTGGAATGATGATTCGTTTTTCACTTCGCTTTCGGCTACACCTAATTGCTCGGCTACGATGCTTTTAACTTTTTGTTCAACTGACATTATGGTCGTCCTTAAAAAAATGCCTTGCGGCGGTTTGAATAAATCTCTATCAATGTTGTATAGAGTGGTTTCTCTACTTTTGAGTTTGCGAATTTTAACCGCATTTTTATTGTTTTGACTACTCTTTGCGTGAAAATTCGTGCAAAGAGTTTTCAGGCTGCCTATTTGGGTTCTTCAATGGGAACATAGCCTTGCACTTTGTCTGCGCCGTCGCCAAAAAAGTAGCTTTCCATTTGCTGCGCTAGGTATTCGCGGGCGCGGGGGTCGGCTAGGCTCAGGCGGTTTTCGTTGATAAGCATGGTTTGGTGGCGCGTCCATGCGTCCCATGCTTCTTGCGAGATGTTTTCAAAGATACGTTTGCCCAGCGCGTTGGGCAGCGGGGGGAATTTCATGCCTTCGGCTTCTTTGCCGAGTTTGACGCAATGAACCATACGAGCCATTTTGTTCTCCTTGTTGTGTGGTTAAAACGGGCGGCATATTAGCAAATTTCAGGCTGCCTGAATAGTTAAGCTAAGAACCTGTATTCACTATTTTCATAAGCAGATTTGATGGCATAAAAGCGCGGATACAAGGCAAAAAGCGCAGCAGCAAGGTTGGACACCTTGCGAGCATTTTTAACGCGGTAGCCGCGTTTTTAGGGCATTAAAGATGCCTATGAAAATAGTGAATACAGGTTCTAAGAGCTTATCAGGCAGCCTGAAACGGTTATTTAAACAACGATGCCAGTTTGCCAAACAAGCCTTTGGATTGGGCTTCGTTGGCGGCGTTATGGCTGGCGGCATCGTTCGCGGCGTTGCCTTCTGGCGCGGTTTTGCGGGTTACGGTGTGGGCGGCAAAGGTTTGGGCAACGGGCATGATTTCTATGGCGTTGACGTTCATGTGCGGCGGGCATTGGTAGAGCCATAGGGCGGTGCGGGCGATGTCTTCGGCGCGAATGTAATCCACGTTTTCGTATAGTTTGTTTACGCGCTCTTCGTCGCCTTTGAAGCGGACGTTGGAGAACTCTGTGCCGCCGCATAACCCCGGTTCTACATTGGTGATGCGGATGTTTTTGCCTGCTAAATCTGCGCGTAGGTTCAGGCTAAATTGGCGCACAAAGGCTTTGGTTGCACCGTACACATTGCCGCCTGCGTAGGGATAAGTGCCTGCAATTGAGCCGATGTTGATGATGTAGCCCTGATTGCGCTCCACCATTTGCGGCAGCACTTGGCGGGTTAGGTAAATCAGCCCGAGCACGTTGGTTTGCACCATGGTTTCCCAATCTTCAAAGCTGGCTTGATGGGCGGGTTCTAGCCCAAGGGCAAGCCCTGCATTGTTAATCAGGCAGTCTATGCTTTGGAACGCTTCGGGCAGGTTGGCAAGGCTGGCAAGGGCAATATTGACGGAATTTTTGTCGCCAACATCCATTTCTAGCGGTTGGAACATAAAGCCCAGCTCGTTTTGCAAGGCGGCGAGCTTGTCTGCGCGGCGGGCTGCGCCGATAACGGGATAACCTGCTTGCACAAATGCGCGGCACATGGCTGCGCCAAAACCTGCGGATGCGCCTGTAATCAGAATCGCCATGATGTTTTGTCCTTTCTTGGGTGGTGGTATGATTGGGCTGATTTTAATGGTTTTCAGGCTGCCTTGGGTAGTGTTGTCGTATTAGGCAGCCTGAAAACGGGTTCACAAGGAATGGCTTTATGGCAAAACAAAAACCTGCTTTTGAAGTTACTTGGATGTGGCTGTGGCAACGCCCCGTGTGTTTCGTTGGCTTTGGTTTTGGCACAGGGCTTGCGCCCCACGCCCCTGGTACGGTGGGCACGCTGCCTGCGGTGTTTATTGCGGGGCTGCTGTTGGGCTGCGGCATGAGCAAGCTGACGTTGGGCTTGCTGTGTATTGCTTTGTTTTTTATCGGTATTTGGATTTGCAACGTAACCGAACGCGCGCTGGGTGTGCATGACTATGGCGGCATTGTGTGGGACGAGATTGTGGCGATGATGCTGATTTATGCCTGCGTGCCGCAAGGCTTGGGCTGGTGGACGATTGCGTTTGCGGTGTTTCGCTTTTTTGATGCGGTGAAACCGCCGCCGATTAAATGGTTTGACCAGCGCGTGAGCGGCGGATTGGGCGTGATGCTGGATGATTTGATTGCGGCGATGTTTAGCATTGCGGTGGTTTGGCTGCTGGTTTGGTTGTGTTAAATTAAGGCAGCCTGAAAGCGGGGGGAATGGATTTTCAGGCTGCCTCATCTCCCAAGGCAGCCTGAAACCAAATTAGCAACCGTTATCATCCAGACACCCCGCCCAAATACGCTATAATCGCCCACTCTCACAAAATCTCCATCCCGCTCATGCTCACTTACACCCCCGCATCCCAACGCCCCATTCCGCCCACCCGCGAATACCCTTGGTTGCTGCTTTTGCTCGCGTTCGCGTGGCTGTGGCCGGGCGTGTTTTCGCACGATTTGTGGAAGCCCAGCGAGCCTGAACTTTACACCGCCATCAGCGAAACGCCGTTTGGCGCGTGGCAGCCGATGCTGTTTGGCGCAGCCTATTTTCAGGCTGCCCCGTTGTATGTGCAAACCGCCCAGCTTTTCCAACGCTTGCTCACGCCGTGGGCAGCCGATGCGTATTCCGCCGCGCGCTTTGCCAGCGTGTTCTACACCAGCCTTGGGTTGCTGGGCAGCGGCATGGCGGGCTATCGCTTTTTGGGGCGGCATTATGGGCGCAGCGTGGTGCTGATTTTGATTGGCTCGGCGGGGCTGTTGCCGCTGGCGCATTTTATGGGTGGGCAATCGCTGCTGTTTGCGGGCATCGGGCTGGCGATGTGGGGCTACGCCGTTGCCCATCGCCAAGCCATTTTGGCTGCGCTGTTGATTGCCATCGCCAGCGTGTTGCTGATGCAAAGCGCGGGCATCATCATCGCCGCCGTGCCTTTGTTCACAGGCTGGCTGCTTTGGCTCACCCACGCGCCGTGGCGCAGCAACCGCATTCTGATTGCGCTTATCTGCGCCACGCTCACCACCTTGCCGCTCGCCAGTATCTACCCCATCGCCCTATCCATCACCCAGCCTGCCGCGTTTGCCCAATATCTGCATCAGCACCTATTTGGCGGCTACGGCGGCACGCAGCATTTTCAGGCTGCCTTTCAACTGCCCTATTATCTGCAACACATCCTGTGGTTCGCCTTTCCCGCCCTGCCGCTCGCCATCTGGACAGCCACCCGCCGCAAACCCTTGCCCGCCAACGCCGCCAGCTTTGCTTTCTACACGCTTGCCCTGCTCACCCTGCTCATCGCGCTTAACCCCCAGCGCGACCAAGATAGCTTAGTGCTTATCCTGCCCCCGCTCGCCCTGCTCGGCGCAGCCCAGCTAGACAACCTACGCCGTGGCGCAGTCGCCTTTTTAAACTGGTTTGGCGCGATGACCTTTGGCGCAGCCGCGCTATTCTTGTGGATAGGCTTTATCGCCATGAACTACGGCATCCCCGCCAAGCTCGCCGAACGCGCCGCCTATTTCAGCCCCTATTACACCCGCGACATAGACCCCATGCCCATTATCGTCGCCCTATTGTTCACCCCCATGTGGCTCATCGCCATCACCCGCAAAAACATCCGCGCCCGCCAAGCCGTAACCAACTGGGCAGCAGGCATCACCCTTGTGTGGGCGTTGTTGATGACCCTATTTTTGCCGTGGATAGATGCCGCCAAAAGCCACCGCCCCATCGTGCAACAAATGCAAAACAGCCTAAGCGACGACCTACTCGTTTCGCTGCACAGCCACACCAGCTGTCTCTACATCCCGCCCAATCAAACCGACACCCGCATCGCATGGCAACAATACAGCACCCTGCCCATCACCAGCAGCACCCCCAACTGCCGCTATGTGCTGCTGCAATACAACCCCAAAGCCCAAAGGCAGCCTGAAAACGGCAAAATCCTATGGACAGGGCGACGACCCCGCAGCAAGCACGAACAATTTGTATTGCTGGATACGCAGCCGTAAACCCGCAATGCCACCCGCCCAAGGCAGCCTGAAACACAATCTCCCCCATTTTCAGGCTGCCTATACAGAACAACCGCCCCAACCATCCCACAAAGGAAATCCCATGTCCCAATACTTCACCCTATTCCAACTGCCCGAAAGCTACACCCTAGACACCCAAGCCCTAGAACAACGCTACCGCCACCTTGCCGCCCAATTCCACCCCGACAAATACACCACCGCCAGCCCCTTTGAGCAAAAACAAGCCCTGATGATGAGCGCAACCATCAACCAAGCCTACACCACGCTCCAATCCCCCATAGACCGCGCCGCCTACATCCTGCAACAACACAACATCCACCCCGACGACCCCCACAACACCCAAATAGACCCCGAATTTCTGATGCAACAAATGCAATGGCGCGAAACCCTAGCCGAAGCCCAAGCCGAGCAAAACACCCCCACCCTGCAAGCCCTGCAAACCGAAATCGCCCAAGCCCAAACCCAGCTAGAACAACAGCTCGCAACCACCTTCGCCCAGCAAGACTACCCCGCCGCCAGCGACCTAGTGCGCCAAGGACGGTTTTTGAACAAACTGCAACGCGAAATTCAGAATGCGCTGGATTGAATGCGCTGTATAAGATTTCAGGCTGCCTAAACATGATTAGGCAGCCTGAAAACAATAACCCCGTTTTCAGGCTGCCTTTCCCCCGCATCAACCCTATTCCAACCCAATCCCCACGCCCAGCAGCATCGCCATCGCCAGCCAAAGCAACGTCACCACCACCGACCCTTGCGACCACTTCCCCCGCCGCCAGTCATCTTTAAACTGCTACACCGTCCACATCGCCAACTCGCCAGCCGCCAAAAGCAAATAAAGCTATTTAAACATCATAGCCCCAACTCCCCCCAAATCTCGTCCACGCGCCGCACCACCGCCGCATCGCGGGTAATCGGCGTGCCCCATTCGCGGCTGGTTTCGCCTGCCCATTTGTTGGTTGCGTCCAAGCCCATTTTGCCGCCCAGTCCGCTTACGGGGCTGGCGAAGTCCAAATAGTCAATCGGCGTGTTTTCCATCAAAACCGTATCGCGCACGGGGTCCATGCGCGTGGTGATTGCCCAGATGACTTCTTTCCAGTCGCGCACGTTTACGTCGTCGTCCACCACGATGATGAATTTGGTGTACATAAACTGGCGCAGGAAGCTCCAACAGCCCATCATCACGCGCTTGGCGTGTCCGGCATACTGTTTTTTCATGCTGACGACTGCCATGCGGTAGGAACAACCTTCGGGCGGCAGGTAGAAATCGGTGATTTCGGGGAACTGCTTTTGCAACAGCGGCACGAATACTTCGTTCAACGCCACGCCGAGTACGGCGGGTTCGTCGGGCGGTTTGCCAGTGTAGGTGCTGTGGTAAATCGGGTTTTCGCGCATGGTGATGCGCTCGACGGTGAACACGGGGAAGTGGTCTTGCTCGTTGTAATAGCCCGTGTGGTCGCCGTAGGGGCCTTCCAGCGCGGTTTCGTTGGGGTGGATAACGCCTTCCAACACGATTTCGGCGCGGGCGGGCACTTGCAAATCGCTGCCGATGCATTTTGTCAGTTCGGTACGCGAGCCGCGCAGCAAGCCGGCGAACTGGTATTCGCTCAATGTGTCGGGCACGGGCGTTACCGCGCCCAAAATGGTGGCGGGGTCGCAGCCGAGCACGACGGCAACGGGATAGGGCGCGCTGGGGTTTTCTTGGCGGAACGCCTGATAGTCCAACGCGCCGCCGCGATGGGCAAGCCAGCGCATGATGAGTTTGTTTTTGCCGAGCAACTGCTGGCGGTAGATGCCGAGATTTTGGCGTTTTTTGTGCGGCCCGCACGTTACCGTCAAGCCCCACGTTACCAGCGGGGCAACGTCGCCCGGCCAGCAGTGCTGAATCGGCAGCTCGTACAGGTTTACCGCGTCGCCCTCCAGTACGATTTGTTGGCAGGGGGCGTTTTTGACGATTTTCGGTGCCATGCTCCAAATGTCTTTCAAGAGCGGCAGTTTGGAAAATGCGTCTTTGATGCCTTTGGGCGGCTCGGGTTCTTTCAGATAGGCGAGCGTCTGCCCGATTTCGCGCAGTTTGGATACATCGCTTGCGCCCATGCCGAGCGCCACGCGCTCGGGCGTGCCGAACAGGTTGGCAAGCACGGGGTAGGCGTAGCGGCTGCCGTCTGGGCGCACGGGCTGTTCAAACAGCAATGCCGCGCCTCCCTGCCGCAGCACGCGGTCGGAGATTTCGGTGATTTCCAGATGCGGGGAGACGGGGGCGGCGATGCGTTTCAGGCTGCCTTGCTGTTCCAGTTGGGTTAGGAAGTCGCGCAGGTCGGTGTAGTGCATGGGGGTTCCTTGGGTTTTGATGGTTAGGCAGCCTGAAAAGGAGTGTGGGACATTTTTCAGGCTGCCTTTGGTGTTGGGATGTAGAGAGAATTGTTTACGACAGGTTGCGTTCAGGCAGCCTGAAACCTTTGCAAAATCTAAAATGAAACAAGAAATAGTCAATTCTCCGCCATTCCCGCGCGGGCAGAAATTTTGGTTAAATTTACACAATGATTTGTTTTTGCGTAGATTTTTGAATCTCAAACAAGATTCCCGCCTGCGCGGGAATGACGACATTTCTTATTTTTAGCTTCGCAACTCCGCTTCGCTACGCAGGCTGCCGTTAGGGGATTTGCAAAGATTTCAGGCTGCCAATAATGGTTTAACCACTTTCAGGCTGCCCTGCTCACTTCGCCTTACTCTTCGCCCCGCCCGCTTGCTCATCAGGCAGCAATTCCACATAAATCTGCCTGTCTTTCGTCAGCAGCTTGGCGGCAGCCTGAATGTCGGCGGCGGAGACGGCTTGGATGCGGCGGCGGATTTCGGCTTCATCGCGCCAGCTAAACCCTGCGATTTGCAGCAAGCCGATTAGGTTGGCGCAGGCGTTGATGCTGTCGCGGGCAAAAATGGTTTTGGCGTGTTCAATGCTGCGGGCGCGGTTCAACTCTTCTTCGCTGATGCCGTGTTCGGCAATATCCGCAATTTCGGCTTCAATCGCCGTTTTCAGGCTGCCTGTGGACACATTAGCCGCAGGCGAAGCGTTGATGCCCCAAAGCTGCGGACTGCGCGCCAGCAACGAATAGCCCGTATCAATGTTTTGCGCGATTTGCTTGCCGCGCAGCAAATTTTTGCTCAACCGCGCCGCGTTATGCCCATCCAACACATTGGTCAGCATATCCAGCGCGTAGGGCAGCTTCTCGCCCAGCGCGGTCAGATGCGGCACGCGGTAGGCAATCGTTATCAGCGGCTGCTTGGTGTTGCCTCGAATGCTGCTTTGCACCGCCTTGCCGCGCGACAACGGCTCGCTGATGTTTTGCCGCGCGGGCAGCGGGCGTTTTTTCAGGCTGCCAAAATACTGCTCGGCTTGGGCAAACGCCGTTTCAGGCTGCACATCGCCCACGATGACCAGCGTGGCATTATTGGGCGCGTACCATTTTTTGTACCATTGGCGCAAATCGTTGGACGTGAGCTTATGCAAATCCGCCATTTTGCCAATCACGCTGGTGCGGTTGGGCGATTTTTGCCACGCCCGCTGCATCACTTCTTCGTACAACAAACCTTGCGGATTGTCTTCAATGCGCTGGCGACGTTCTTCGCGTATCACCTTCATTTCATTGATAAACACGCTGTTGCTGAAATTCAAATTCGCCATGCGGTCGGCTTCCAATTCCAGCACTTTGGGCAAATGCTCGGCGGCGATCTTCACATGGTAAACCGTCTCTTCATCGGTGGTGTAGGCGTTGTTGTTGCCACCCAACGCGCTGATGATTTCGGCGTATTTGCCCGCTGGCACGGCTTGCGTGCCTTTAAACATCATGTGTTCCAGCGCGTGGCTCAGCCCCGTTTTGCCCGCCACTTCATCCGAGCTGCCCACTTTGTACCACAGCATAATCATGGCAACGGGGGCGCGATGGTCTTCTTTAACAATCACGCGCAAGCCATTGGGCAGCACGCGCTCGTGGGTGGCGGTGGATGGCGCAGGTTGGGTGGCGGTGGACGATGCGATGGTAAGCGGGGCAGGACTGCTGGCTTGCAGCGCAGCGTGGGCGGCGAATGGGAAAGTGGCGAGTAGCGCGAGAGCAAGGATTTTGGGGGACATGGTGGGCTTTCATTAAAAACGATGGTGATGTCCTAAAAAGTATGCTGGTTTGATTATTGTTGATAGCCAGCAGTACTGATTAAAAGCTCTGCAATCTGTTCCCTCTCCCGCCAGCGGGGGAAGAAACAGTCAGTAGTGCAGCATACTTTTTAGGACACCACCAAAACGATTTAGGTGCGCGAAAGGGCGTTTCAGGCTGCCTTTGGGAGAACAGCGTTAGTCAAAAATAACAAGGGTATGTGGCTATGCCACGCACCGTTTAGTCGTGTTTAAATTACTGGTGCGTGGCAAAGCCACACACCCTACAGACAACAAAACCGCAGACACTCAAAGCAGTATCTGCGGCTATCTTTGCCAAAACAACGCCATGCTGCTTTTCAGGCTGCCTTAATCGTAAAACTGTGCTTAAAACGGAATATCGTCATCAATATCGTCCACAGGCGCGGCGGGGGCAACAGGGGCTTGGCGTTGCGTAGGCGCGGCAGGGGGCGGCGCGTTATAGGCGGGCTGTTGTTGCGGTGGTGGCGCATAGTTTTGCTGCGGCGCAGGCGCGTAGCCCGCATCGTCGTGATAGCCGCCTTGTTGATTGCCGCTGCGCGAACCCAGCATTTTCATCTCGTTGCCGATAATGTCATACGCCGTGCGCTCCATTCCTTGTTTGTCGGTGTATTTGCGGCTTTGGATTTTGCCTTCAATATACACTTGGCTGCCCTTTTTCAAATACTGCCCCGCCACTTCGGCAAGACGGCGATACAGCGTGATGTTGTGCCATTCGGTGCGCTCTTGGCGTTGCCCGCTGTTGCGGTCGTTCCACGATTCGCTGGTGGCAATAGAAAAATTGCACACCGCATCGCCGTTGGGCATATAGCGCAGCTCGGGGTCGCGCCCCAAGTTGCCAATCAAAATAACTTTGTTTAATGACATTTGTTTGCTCCTGTTAATAAGATGGTTTGGATGCTGGCTTCGTCAAATCCTTGCTGCAAGACTTTGATAAATAGGGTTTGCTTGTCGTGGCTAAACGCAATGCTTTCCACGCCTGCGGTGGTTTGAATGGCGGTTTTCAGGCTGCCTAAATCGCCCTGCCATGCTTCGGGGACGGCGAACATCATGTTTTTCACAGGCTTGGGCGCAGGCGCGCGGGCAGCCAGCAGCAGCCATATGATGCCGATTAGCCCACAAAAAATAAACACGCCGTTAAAACCATACTGCGCGTATAAACGGCTGCCGATGATGCCGCCCGAAAACACGCCCACCGATTGCAGCGTGTTGTACACGCCCATCGCCGTGCCTTTTAAATTGCTGGGCGCGATTTTGGAAACCAGCGATGGCATACTCGCTTCCAAAATATTGAAGCCGATAAAATACACCACCAAGCTCAATCCAATCAGCCATGCCGCGTTCAGGCTGCCTAATAGCGCGAACTGCGCGGCTGTGGTTAAGCCGATGCCGATTAAAAACACGGGTTTGAGCTTATTGCGCGTTTCGCCGATGATGATGGCGGGAATCATCAACACCAAGCCGATAACGGTGGCGGGCAGATAGATTTGCCAATGGCTCGCCTTGTCCCAGCCCAAATCTTTCAGCGCAAACGGCAGCGTGGTAAACATCGCCATCAGCCCCGCTTGCAACACAAAAATGCCAAAATTGAGCCGCAAAAGCTGCCCATTTTTCAACACTTCGCCAATATACCCCACTTGCAATTGCGCATCTTCATGCAAACGCGATTGCGCACTGGTGGGATTGGGGGTGTACCACGCCACCAGCGCGATGCTGGCAAGGCTCAACGCGCCCATCAGCGCAAACAAGCCGTTCACGCCCAGCCAGCGGCTGAGTATCGGCGACAGCACCAAGCTAATGGAAAAAGTGAGCCCAATGCTCAATCCAATCAACGACATGGCGCGAGTGCGCACTTCTTCGCGGGTTAAATCCGCCAGCAACGCGGTTACCGCCGCGCTCACCGCGCCCGCGCCCTGCACCGCCCGCGCCATAATCAGCGTGTGTACATCGTTTGCCGTTGCCGCCCAAAAGCTGCCCAACGCAAACACGCCCATGCCGATGTAAATCACTTTTTTGCGCCCAATTTTGTCGGACAGCATGCCCAATGGCAGCTGCAACAAGGCTTGGGTTAAGCCATACATCGCCATCGCCAAGCCCACCATTTTCGGCGCGTTGGCGGCATTTGCGCCCGCCAAATCATGCGCGTGCAACGCCAGCACAGGCAACACCAAAAACATCCCCAGCATCCGCAAGGCATACACGCCCGCCAAAGACGTGGCGGCGCACCATTCTTGGGGCAACAGGGCGATTTTGGGCGGTTTAGCTTGCATGGGATTTCCGTGTGTGTGGCAGCCTGAAACGCGGTTTGAAAAAACGCTAGGCAAAAGAAGCGCGGATTATAGCATTTTTGGGGGGTTAGGCTAAAACCTTTGCATATTGCGAAGGCAGCCTGAAAAATAAGAAATGCCGTCATTCCCGCGTAGGCGGGAATCTTGTTTGATATTAAGAAACTCGTGTAAAAACAAGCTATTGTTTTGAATTAGCCAAGATTCCCGCCTACGCGGGAATGACGGACGTTACTATTTCGTTGTTGTGGTTTAGGTTTTGCAAAGTTTTCAGATTGGGTTTCAGGCTGCCTTTTGCGTTATCAACAATAAGAACAATAGGGCAGCCTGAAACCTTGTGCTAATATCGCATCCATCTTGTTCACCACCCGCCAAGCCATGTCTGCCGCCATCGTTCTCCCCGAAATCAAAGCCATCATCTACGCGCTGGATATCATCGGCGTGATTGCCTGCACCATCGCCGCCACCGTGCTCGCCAAGCAGCTTAAACTGGATTTTTTTGGCGCGGTGCTGATTTCGTTTCTGGGCAGCGTAGGCGGCGGCACGCTGCGCGATTTGCTGATTAACCGCCACCCCATTTTTTGGCTGCACGATTTAAATTATTTCTACACCATTTTGCTGGTGAGCACGGTGGTGCAAATGTTTTACGGCTTTTTTGCGCGGATTAACCATGTTATCCGTTGGTTTGACGCAATCGGCTTGGCGACGTTTACCGTGATTGGCGTGGAAGCGGCGTTGAGCCGTGGCATGACGGCAACGATTGCCATGCTGATGGGCGCGTTTACCGCGGTGATTGGCGGCGTGATGCGCGATATGGTGTGCCGCGAAATCCCGCTGGTGCTGCGCCAAGAGATTTACATCACCGCGTCCATCATCGGCAGCGGCTATTATCTGCTGATGCTGCAAACGGGCATGAATGCTTGGCTGCGCAGCTTGTCCACCATCGTGTTGATTTTTGCCATTCGGATGCTGGCGGTGTATCGCGGCTGGAATTTTCCCGATATTACGCTGCCGTGGTGGCGCGAGAAATAGGCAGCCTGAAAACCCTACCCAACCCTTTTCAGGCTGCCCATCCCTTCCCCATTATCCAACCCTTTTTCAGGCTGCCTAAACCATGCTAGATTTTATTCTCCATATAGACCAAAATCTTATCGTCCTTGCCGCGCAATACGGCATCTGGATTTACGCCATTTTGTTTCTGATTGTGTTCTGCGAAACAGGCTTGGTGGTGACACCGTTTTTACCAGGCGACTCGCTGCTGTTTGCCGCAGGCGCAGTTGCCGCTGCTTCCGCTGGCGCGTTAAACGTGCACATCATCATTGCCGTGTTGTTCGCCGCCGCCATTTTGGGCGACGCATCCAATTTTGAAATCGGTAAATACTTCGGCGCAAAGCTGTTCTCGCGCCCCGATAGCAAAATCTTCAAGCCCGAATACCTTGCCAAAACCCATGCGTTTTACGAAAAATACGGCGGCAAAACCATCATCCTTGCCCGCTTTGTGCCGATTGTGCGCACCTTTGCGCCGTTTGTGGCGGGCATGGGCAAAATGCACTACGGGCATTTTTTGCGCTACAACATCGTGGGCGCAATCGCGTGGGTGGTGTCGCTTGCCTATTTGGGCTATGCCTTTGGCAATGTGCCGCTGGTGAAAAATAATTTTGGCGTGCTGGTGATTGGCGTTGTGATTTTTTCCGTTATCCCGATGGCGGTGGAAATTATCCGCGCCAAGTGGAGCAAGGATAAGGCAGCCTGAAAACCATTTTCAGATGCCGTTTTAGCTTTACTGAAACTCGCTTTGCTCGTTTTCAGGCTGCCCATCACCATCCACAAGGACACCCATGCCCCAACTCTATCTCGCTTCCAACAGCCCGCGCCGCCACGAAATCCTGCAAAACTTGGGCTACACCATCCACAACATCGCCACCGAAATTGACGAAACCCCGCTGGCTCACGAATCCGCCCACGATTATGTGCTGCGCCTTGCCATCGCCAAAAACCGCGCCGCGCGGCAAGCCAACCCGCAGGCGAGCCAGTTCCCCATCATCAGCGCGGACACCAGCGTGGTGCATCGCGGTGCAATTCTCAGCAAACCCGCCACACCCGAACACGCCGCCGCCATGTTGCGCGGTTTGTCGGGCGACACGCACCAAGTCTTAACCGCCGTGTGTGTTTCGTTTGGCGCGCACGAACACGCCATCGTGCAGCAAAACAACGTGCAATTCTGCCCGCTCACCGACGCGCAAATCGCCGCCTACATCGCCACAGGCGAGCCGCTGGACAAAGCAGGTGCATACGGTATTCAAGGCATCGGTGGCGTGTTTGTGCAGCATTTGGCGGGCAGCTTCACCGGCGTGATGGGCTTGCCTGTGTTTGAAACCATCGCCCTGTTGCAACGCTGCGGCGCGGCGGTGCCGCCGTTTCAGGCTGCCGCCGCTTCACTTCATCCCACCCACAAGAAATCGCCATGAAACTTCATCTCATCGCCCCCCCTGCTCGCTCTATCCCTAGCCGCCTGCGATGTGCGCGTTGGCAACATCACGCCCGCCGCCCAATCCAACATCGTTGCCAGCGAAAGCGATGTGTTACAGCAGGTGCAAATCGGCAGCACCACCGCCGAGCAGTTGAAAAAAATCTACCCCGATATCATTCAAAGCGATAGCGGTTATCTAGGCTATGGCGACCGCATCATTACAGTAGAATCAGGCGACATTGTTATTTATATGCGCGACATCAAAGGCACTGTGCCACAGCAAATGTTTGTCTTTGATAGCGACAGCAAAGTGCTGCAATCTATCTTATTTTTACGCGCCGACAACGATTTTGACGCGCTAATAGGCAGCCTGAAAACCGCAGGCTTCGCGCCCTATCCTGATTTAACTGCCGATGAATTTGCCATCATGCAAATGGCTGCCAGCGAAACGCCCGAAAGTCGTAAGCAATCCATGCAACAAGCAGGCGTACAACAATTTAAAAAAGGTACTTTGCTGGCACTCGCCATGCCTGCTAGCGTCAATGAAAACAGCAAAATGCCAAGTCTGATTATTCTTAACCTTGCCTACGCCTCCGAACACCGCGCCAAGTGGGAAAAACACCAACGCAGCGCATCGCAGGCGAACTAGCTTTTCAGGCTGCCTAAACGCGGGCGCAATATAAGGCAGCCTGAAATGGTTTTGCGCGCCCCTACGGCTTGCTTGCAAGCCGTGCTCTTGCTTTATATTGGATGGCATCGGTTGGATTTTTAAAGCGGGCTAGTCGTTGCGCCATAGTTTCAAAATGGCTTTTCAGGCTGCCTATTCGCTCCAACCAAACGGCTAAACCCGCCCCGCTCCGTTCCGCCGTTTGCCATGTGAAAAAATATGAAAACGCCCAATCGCCCCGCTAGACAAACGCAAAAGATAAATTTATGATGCCGCTTGTTGCAAATCCTTGCAGCAATTCACTTCATTTTCCGCAAAGGATAGAAATATGAACATCGCAAAAATTTTGAGCGTTTTGGCTTTAACCGTTATCGCAGGCAGCGCCATCGCCGCCCCACGCGGTCCGATTAACGCGAAAAAAATCACCAGCACACGCACCGTAAACTACACTTGCCAACAAGGTCGCGTTGCCGTGAAATACAACTTTAACGGCGCAGGCATTCCTGTTACCGCCACTGCTAAATTGAACGGCGCAACCCGCGTGATGCAATACGATTTGAACAAATCGGACAACGTGGACACCATTTTCGGCGGTCGCGGCTACGGCATCAGCATGGAAATGCTCACCAGCGAAAACGCACGCAAAGCCAACATCGCTACCATCACTTCGCCACACGATGAGATTTTGTTTAAAGATTGCGCCCCACGCTAATTTTCAGGCAGCCTGAAAATGCAAAACACGCTCGCAGAGCTTTGCGAGCGTGTTTTTTATTGCGCGATTATTTGACGATTTGTACAGGACCGTGGTCATCGCAATGGTCGCCGTGTTGATGATGCAAACGACCGTTTACCAAGTAATCCACGTGGTCACCGTGTGGCACGGCTTCGTGTCCGCAGCCTGCGCCGTGGCGGTGTTCGCCGCAAGTGTGCACGGGGTGGCAGCCGTCTGGGTTGGCATCGGTTACGTCCAAGCGGTGTTCATCATAATGCTCGGCGTGGGCGTGGTGCAGATGCCCATCGTGTAGATAATCCACATGGTCGCCGTGTTGGATGGCGGTGTGTCCGCAGTTTGCGCCGTGAACGTGGGTGTGGTTTGTGTGTGTTTGACAATCGGTCATTTTGTTTGCTCCTAAGTTAGGTTGTGTGAAAAATTACTACTCGCGCATTGTAAACATTTGGCGAAGAGAAATCAATAACTTTTTGAAAATTAATTGTTTTTTATTTTGATATAACGTAGCGGATTGTAAAGATAGATTGAGATTAAGCGGGACGTTGGTAAACGATGGTGCAGCAAAGGCTTGCTGATGTTGCCTGCCAGTAAAGCCTTATTGAATATGCCATTTGGTAACGAGCTATCGCTGCTCCATGTTGATTTTCAGGCTGCCCAAACAAAGCAGGACGATTCCGAAGAACCGTCCTGCCATTTTTTTGCTTGTTGTCTGTTGTAGCTGCCTTTGCCTTTTTTGTTGCGCTCTATTTTGTGGCGGAAGAAGATTGGATTTGACTAGGGCTTTTAAGGCGTTGTCTTGGATGGTGCCTTTGTTGATTTGAACTTTTCGGCTCATGTTGGGTTTCCTTGTGAATGAATGATGTGGTTGTGGCAGCCTGAAAACGAGTGAAGCGAGTTAATGGTCAAACAGATTTTCAGGCTGCCTTACGGTGCGTGGCAAAGCCACACACCCTACATCGGATATTTAGAACCTGTATTCACTATTTTCATAGTCATCTTTTATGCCCTAAAAACGCGGATACTGCGTTAAAAATGCTCGCAAGGTGTCCAACCTTGCTGCGCTTTTTGCCTTGTATCCGCGCTTTTATTTCATAAAATCTGCCTATGAAAATAGTGAATACAGGTTCTTATTTGCCTTTTTTGGCGGCTTTTTCGTCTATGGCGGCGAAGCGGTTGGCGATGTGTTGGTGCAATAGCTCGCGTTTTTCCCAAAAGAATTTTTCAAATTTTGCCAGCGAGTAAATTTTTTGTACCATTTTTGGGAAGCCGCCGTGCAAGATGGCGGCGATTTCTTTGTTGGTTTCTTCGTTGTCCATGCCTTCGCGCAGGTTGATGTTTTTGCTTTCCAGATAGGCGGTTAGCTGGTTTTTGGTGTAGGGGTTGATGTCAAATTGGTTAATCATGGTGGGTCTTTCTTGGGTTGATGAGAAAAGGGGATTGTAGCTTGCAAGCAAGTGGGTTGCCAACTTTGCGGCAGCCTTGCCCCCTTGCCCAAATCTTTGATTTGGAGACAAAGGGGTATGCCGCAGCGCAATGCGCAAGGTTGAAAAACGTGTTTTACCGTTTTCAGGCTGCCTTATCGTCAATCAAACCGTTTGATGTATTTCAACTCGCCGCCTGATGAGAGCGTGCCGATGCGGGCGATGGCTTGGAAAGCGCGGCTGAGTTGATACACGAGCTGGATGGTTTGGTTGGCTTGCCCCAGCCCGACTTCGTAGCCAAGGTATAAATCTTGGGTGAGCTGTTTGCCGAAGGTGAGCACTTGCTGGGCGGGGTTAAGCTCGCCTGTGTCGGTGTTGCGGGTTTGTTGGGTGGTGAGCCCGAAGTCGTCCACAAAGCCCATTTTGTCGTTGAACTTGCCTGCCAGATATGCGCTGGCGGCGGTGGCTAGGGCGGCGTTGTCGCTGTCGTTGCCTGAGCTGGCGCGGTTGAGAATCAGCCATGAGAGTTTGTCTTTTTCGCTCATAGGTTCATCGGCAACTAGGCTCACGCGCGGGTTTTCTAGGTTGCCCAACACTTCTACGCCTGCGCCCACGGGGGATGCGCGGCGTTCGGCGCGGATGTTGAGATTGGGCTTGGTTAAAGGCCCAACAAAGGAAATGATGCCTTTTTTTACCACCAAATCTTGTCCGTAGGCTTTGTATTGCCCGCGTGTGATGTGGATGCTGCCCACGGCTTGCACATCGGCGGTGGTGTTGGAGCTTAGGTGGAGTTTGCCGCCAAGCGACACGCGCAAGCCTTCGCCCACGAAGAACAGGCGGTCGTTTAGGTCAAAGTCTAGGTTGAGTTTGAGCGGCAACGGCGGCGCGGGCGCGGGTTTCACTTCGCCAACGATAATCACATCATCATCCAGCGTGGGCGCGCTGCTTTCTTGGAAGCCGAAGCGTCCGACATCGGTTTTCAGGCTGCCTGTGAGCGTGATGCCGTTGCTGTTGTAGCTGATGTCGGTGCTGCCCGATAGCGTGAGATGGCGGCTGGTTTGGTCTAGGATGGGGTATTGGGCTACGGTGATTTTGGCGTTGACATCGGGCGCGCTGTTCACATAGGCGGCATCGCCTGTTAGGCTGATTTTGCCGCCTTTGCGGTCAAACACCAGCGAATCAATGTGCCAGCGTTGTCCGTCTAAATGGGATTTCAGGCTGCCGTTGTCCAGAATAATGCCAACTTGGCGGTTGCGGTAATACAGGTTTTCGCCGTTTACGGTGCCGCTGAGTTTGGGCGTGTCCACTGTGCCTGCGATTTGGGCGGTGGCGAGCAGCGAGCCTTGGATGATGTGCCCCACGGGCATCATGCTTTTTAGGCTTTCTAGGTTGTCGTTGGCAAATTGGATTTTGCCGCTGACGGGGGCGGATGTGATTTTGCCGCCGCCAAAGGCTTGCAGGATGTTGTAGTCACCCGATACTTTGCCGTAGCGGGTGCCGGCGGTGATGTTGTTGTGGATGCCGCTGCCGTCTAGCGTGGTTTTGAGCACGAAGTTTTGCAGATTGAGCGGCTGCTTGCGGGCGGTGGGCAGGGTGATGTCGCCGCCTTGTTGGCGCAGGTTTAGGTAGCCGCGCGGGCTTTGGGTGTAGCTTAAATCCCAGTCGGCGGCGATGGTTAGGTTGTGTTCCATCGGCGGGGTGTAGAAGTTATGCAGTTGTTCTAGGCTTAGGTTGTTGGCGCGTCCTTTGGTTATCAGGCCTGTTTGTTTGCTCCATGTGAGCTGGTCTAAATTCAGGCTGCCACCGAGTGCTTGCCAGCTTGCGCTGCTGAGTGCCACGCGCTCTGCGCCTGCTTCTAGCCGCATGGTGTTTTGCAGGCGCAAATTGAGCGCGCCTGCGATGTTGAGTTCGCTGATGTTGCCTTGCCATTGTGTTTGCTCGTTTAGCCCGCCGCTTGCGCTGGCGCGTAGGGTAAGCGGTTTGTTGTCTATTTTCAGGCTGCTTTGGGCTTTAAATTGGTGTTGCCGTTGCGTGCCGTTTAGGCTGGCGGTGATGTTGTCGATGGCCGCGCCGCCTGCGCTGATGTGGTTGCCGTTGAGCGTGATGTTGAGCGGGGCGGTGGGGCTGGGGCTGGCTTGGATTTTGAAGTCTAGGTTTTGGATGCGCAGGGCTTCGCCTAGGGCAAAGCCGTGGGCTTGTCCGTTTAGGTTGGCATCTACTTGGGTGTAGCTGTTGGCGGTGGTTTTCAGGCTGCCTTTGGCGGTGAGCGCGCCTTGTAGCCCGAAGCCGAATAGGTTGAGATTGGGGGCGTTGATGTCTAAGGCGAGACTGTCGCCTTGTTTGCCATACGCACCTTGGGTGTTCAGGTGGTTGTTGCCTAGGTGGATGGCTAGGTCGGCGTGGCTGATGTGGTTGTCTTGATAGTCCACGATGCCGTTGCCCGATAGGTTTGCGCCCGATAGGGCGGATGGGGCGAAGTTGAGTTCGCTGTGGATGCGTTGTTGGGCGATTTCGCCTGTGGCTTGGATTTTGCCGTTGATATTGCCTTGCGGGAAGCTGGGGTAGAGCGCGCTGGGGTTGAAGTTTTGGCTGGCAAGTTGCACGGCGAGCTTTTGGTTTTGGAAGAGTTCTAGGCTGCCTGCCAGTTTAACTTCGCCGCCGTTGTTGGTTTTGATGCTGCCGTTTTCTATCAGCAGGGTGCGTTGGGCGTTTTTTGTATCGGTGGCGATTTTCAGGCTGCCTGTGCTTTGGGCGTGGTCGGTAGTGAGCTGCCAGTTGATTTGTGGATTGGCGAATGTGCCTGTGGCTTTGATGCTGCCGTTGAGCGTGGGTTGCAGGGCGGTGCTGATGACATCGCTGCTGGTGAGCTGGGCGATGTTGGCGGTGAGATTGAGCGCGGGGTCGCTGGTTTGGATGTCGCCTGCGATTTTCAGGCTGCCTTTTTGCAGCAGGTTGGCTTGGATGTGGTCTATTTTGACTGCGCCGTTGTCGTCAATATTAAAAATGCCGTTGATGAGCTTAACGGGGATGCCGTTGTTGTCGGCGGTTTTGGGCATTTCGTTGCGCAGGTTGAGTACGCCGCGCAGCATGGCTTTGGGGTCGTCTAAATCGGGCGTAATGCCGAGCGTGAAGTGTAGGTTGGCTTCGGGCAGGCTGGGCATAAAGGCTTTGGGGTTGATGCCTTGCCCAATCACGCTCACTTTGCCGATTAGGTCGTCAATGCGCTTGGCAAAGGGGCGCAGTTGGGTGTTGGCGTGCAAGCCTACGCCGTTGCCTGTTAGGTCGGTGTTGATGATGATATTGTTCAGGCTGCCTGATAGGGCTAGGGTGTTGGTTACGGCGATACCATCTAGCTCGCCATCGGACAGCAAGCTGCCTGATAGGGCAAAGGGCTTGGTGGTGCTGGCGGCGAGTTCGCCGTGGGTGCTGGACCAATAGTTTTTCAGGCTGCCTAATGTGATGCGGTGTTGTTGGTGGTCGTAAACATAGCTGGCTTGGGCTTGGCGCAGGATTTTGCTGCGCTTTTTGCCTTGCGTGATGCTGTGGATGGCGATATTGTCCACGGCGATGGTGAGCGGCAGGCTGATGCTGGTTGGCTCATCGGGCGGCGGGCTTTTGGGCTGCGGCGGCGCGGGCTTGGATTGGATATGGATGTCGCCCGCGTTGATTTGGCTGATGTGCAAATGGCGTTGCCAAAGCTGGCGCGGCTGCCATTGGAAATACAAGCTGCTGATGTCAATATCCGCGCTGGGCGTGATGATGCGCAGCTCATCGGCGTTGATGCCTTGCAGGATGCTGCCTGTGAGCGTTTTGGATGTGATTTGGATGTCGGCGAGCTTGGGCAGTTGATACACGGCAAAACGCAAGCCGCTGTTGGTGTTGAGCAGCCACGCCGCGCCGCCCGCGCCTGCGCCCAGCAAAACCACCACCGCGCCGAAGGTGTATTTGAGCAGGCGCCGGGGTTTTTTGGTTTTTTGGGGAGCGGGGGATGGCGATGGCGAAACGTCGGGGGTTTCTGTTGCTTGGGGATTGGGGGATGGTTCGGTCATGATGTTTGGGGTGAAAATGGGGTTTCAGGCTGCCTTTGGGGATGGGGGTTTAGCTACGCTGAACAGCGTTTCAGGCTGCCGATGTGGTGAGCAATGATGCGGGTGGTTAGGCTGCTTTATGCTCAGAACCGCGTGCCCAAGCTAATATGCCAGCGCAATTTTTTATCGCGATGCCCATAGGCAATATCAAACGAAAACGGCGCGGCGGGGCTAAACCAGCGCACGCCTATGCCTGTGCCGTGGTAGAGCGTCATGTCTTTGAGTTTGTGGGCAACGCTGCCCATGTCGTGAAAGACGGCAAGGGCGAAGCTGCTTTTGATGGGGTATTGGTATTCCGCGCTGGCAACAAACATAACGCGTTCGGGCAAGACCGCGCTGCTGGGCGGCACTTTTCTGCCGATGCTGTTGAGTTCGTAGCCGCGAATGGAGCTTGCGCCGCCCGAGCGGAACATCAGCGATGATGGCACATTGCCGTCTTCAAATTTTTGATTGGTGTGCACATAGCCAATTTCGCCGCGCGCCACCCATGTGCCCAGTTTTTTGTTTTCGGGGGTGTAGTAATAACCTGCGCTGCCGTGCACACGAACCATCGGTGCGGACGAAAGCAGCGAGCCAAGTGTTGTGCCAACTTTGCCGCTTAGA
Organism: Kingella sp. (in: b-proteobacteria); assembly: GCF_030527935.1. Lineage (GTDB taxonomy): Bacteria > Pseudomonadota > Gammaproteobacteria > Burkholderiales > Neisseriaceae > Kingella_B. Next base: position 45,133 of record NZ_JAUMZV010000007.1, on the reverse strand, counting down.
TAATAGCCATTGGCGGGGCGCAACAGGGTTTCTAGCCGTTGGCGTTTCCATGATGCGGTGAGCATGGTGGCGTAGCTGCGCCCGAAGTTGATGTTGCCGTTGGGAATTTTGCTGTCTTCGGCGATAAACTCTATGCCGATGCGCGATTCAATGTTGTCACGGTCGCGCACGCGCCAAATGCCTGATGTGATGCCGCGTTTTTCTAGGTTTTGCGTAGTGCTGCGGTTGTAGGTGATGTTGGCGGTGTTGAAATGCCCTGTGCCGTTGCGCGGCTGGCTGATGCCGATGCCGAGCTTGGTTTGGTATTTGTCCATTTCCCAAGCCAGCGAGCCGACATAGCCGCGATTGAAGATGTTGTAATGCTCGTAGCCCAGCATGCCGCCCAAGCCGTATTCGGAATCAAAGCTGATGCCTGTTTCAAATTTTTGCCGCTTGGCTTCGGATACGGCTACTTTCACGGGCACGCGGTCGCCTTGCAAATTGTCAAAATCGGCTTGCACGGACGCGCCTGTGTAGTGGCTGTCGTTTTCTAGGGCTTGCTGGTAATCCAGCAGCTTGTCCAAATCGTACACATCGCCTGTTTTGAACTGCGCCATGTTGGCAATCACGCTTTGCGGATAGCGTTGGTTGCCTTTGATTTGGAAGTCGCCAAAATAAATCGGCTTTTTGCTGTCCACGGTTACGGTTAAATCGGCTTTTTGCGTTTGCGGGTTTACCGCCGCTTGCGTGCCTGTGAACTGGGCGAGTGGGTATTTTTTACGGGTTACGGCGGTGAGCACGGATGTTTTGCTGCCGCTCCAATCTTCTTGGCGAAATGGCGCGCCCACGGGCAGTTGCCAGTTGGAAAAGGCGTTTTTGTAATAGCTGTCCAGCGTGTCGTCTTGCAGAATATCGCCCAAAATGGCGACGTTTACATTGTCAATCACGGTGCGCTTGCCGGTGATGACTTTCACGCGATAGCCTTCGCCTTCGGGGGTTACGCTGATTTCGCTGTTGAAATAGCCTTCGGTTTTTATCATGTTGCGCGCATCGTTGGGCGCGTCTTCGGCTAAGTAGCCCAGTTGTTCTTTGTCTAGCTCTTCTTTGCGTTGGTAGGCAATCAGCGGCAGGTATCGCTCCAACATTTTTTGGATTTCGGGGTTGTCGGCTTCGATGATGATGGGGTATTTGGGGGTGAGTTCGCGCTCTTCTTCGTCTATGCCTTGCTCGCTTTTGCTTTTGTCTTTGCGCAGGGAGATTTCGGATTTTTTTAGCGGCGGGGTGGAGGCTTCGGTTGGGTTTTCGCTGCTGGCGGGCGCGGAAGCGGCTTCGCTGGCATTGCTGCTGGTGGGTGCGGCAAAAAGCGGGCTGCTGATAAAGGCGAGTAAGCAGGGGAACAAAACGGTGGGGCGAAAAATCATCATTGTGGATAGCGTTTTCAGGCTGCCTTGGGGCGGCAAATGGAATACGGAAATGGGCGGCATTTTAGCATAATGTGAGTGGGTGCAATTTTGCTTCGCAATGGGGTTTGATTGGTTCTCTGACTGCCTTTAAGTGAGGCCGCCTGAAACTAAAAATGGAACGGCGACGGCTCGTCGCCAAATGGCGTAGTATTCAACAAGGCTTTGCTGGCTGGGAAAATATCAAGCGAACCTTGGATGCGCCATTGTTTACAGGCTTTATAAAGATTTCAGGCTGCCTTTGCGGATTAAGGCAGCCTGAAAACTCTTTTTAGCCTTACCAAACGTGTAACCTTTTTTCAGGCTGCCCCAATACCGCGCTAATGGCTAATAATGCGGCGGCACTTCATCCACCAAACTGTACGGTTTATCCCCCGCGCTCTCGCTTTGCTGCTGGATTTTGTTGTATAACAGCCGCAACTGCGCCTGCTGCAAATCCAGCGTGTTTTGCATTTTGGCTACTGTGTCGTTCAGGCTGCCTAATAGCTCGTCTTGCAGCGCAAGGCGGATTTCCAGTTCTATGATGCAGTTTTCTAATTCGTTTTCGTTCATTGGGCTCACTTGCTTCGTTATCCATTGTTTCCATCATCCAAACCAAAGGCAGCCTGAAAATGAGCAAAGCCAAATCCATTTTAGCTTCGCTGAACTTCGTTTCAGGCTGCCTATGGTTTACAACACCGCCGCCGCAATCCACCCCGCAATAAACAGCGGGATGTTGTAATGAATAAACGTGGGAATCACGCTATCGCGCATATGGTCATGCTGCCCATCCACATTCAAGCCCATCGTAGGCCCCAGCGTAGAATCCGAAGCAGGCGAACCCGCATCGCCCAACGCCCCCGCCGTGCCAATAATCGCCACCGTTGCCAGCGGCGAAAAGCCCAAGCTCACGCACAGCGGCACATAAATCGCCGTGATAATCGGCAGCGTGGAAAACGAACTGCCAATCCCCATCGTAATCAGCAAGCCCACCATCAGCATCGCAAACGCCGCCATCGTTTTGTTGCCCGCAAACATACTCGCGCTTGCCTGCACCAAAGGCTCAATCTGCCCCGTCGCCTTCATCACTTCCGCAAAACCCTGCGCCGCAATCATAATAAAGCCCACCATCGCCATCATCTGCATCCCACGATTAAACACCGAATCCGCTTCCGAACGGCGCACTACCCCCAGCATCATAAACACCGCAAAGCCCAGCAGAGCCCCCAGCATCAGCGCATCCTTGTACACCAACTGAATCGCAAAGCACACCAAAATCGCCACCGCCGCCACCGCGCTGCGATAAGACGACACCACAGGCTGCCCCACCGCATCATCAGCCGCATCCCAATCCACCTGCTGATTTTGATACACACGCGGCTTGCGATAATGCACAAACGCCAACAGCAAGCCCGCCACCATCCCCAGCGCAGGAATCGCCATCGCCTGCATCACATTAATATGCTGCACGCTCATCCCTGCCTTCTCAATATTGCCCAGCAAAATCTTATTCAAAAAAATCGCGCCAAAACCATAAGGCAAAAACATATAAGTCGTAACCAAGCCAAACGTCATCACACACGCCAGCAAACGGCGGTCAATTTGCAAACGGTTAAACACCAGCAACAAAGGCGGCACAATCATCGGAATAAACGCAATATGAATCGGCACAATATTCTGGCTCATCACCCCCATCGCCAGCAACGCCAACAGCAAACCCCACTTCACCCCATTGATGCCAGACGGAATCGCATCCTGCGTTTGATTAGTAGAAATCCGCCGAATTATCGCCCCCGCCATCTGCTGCGGCAGCCCAGAATGCGTAATCGCCATCGCAAACGCCCCCAGCATCGCATAAGACAACGCAATCGTCGCCCCATTCGCCAAACCATCCTGAAAATGCGACATCACCCCCTTGGTAACCACATTGCCCGCCGCATCGCTCACATCCGACAACGGCAAACCCGCCGTCAGCCCCGCCGCAAACGCCCCAATCACCAAGCTCAACACCACATGAATCCGCGACACCGACAACACCAGCATCACCAAAACACCAATAATTACCGCATTCATTGCACAACAACTCCCGCCGCCCAGCAATAGGCAGCCTGAAAACAAAAAAACGCATCATACCTTAACATCCCTTAACATAACAAATCAAAAATCCCCGCCAGCCTACTCTTTACACACTTTCAGGCTGCCCTGCCCCACCTTGCCAACAGAATTTCATTAAAAATCAATCCATCTCCAGCGTAAACGCAAAATTTCATTTGACGAAAAAACCCAAGCCCAGTATAGTGCGCGACTTCTCACGGCGAATTAGCTCAGTCGGTTAGAGCAGAGGAATCATAATCCTTGTGTCCGGGGTTCGAATCCCTGATTCGCCACCAAACAACATAAGTTGGAATCATCCATTCCAACTTATTTTAGTAATCGGGGGTATAGCTCAGTTGGTAGAGCGCTTGCATGGCATGCAAGAGGTCAGCGGTTCGATCCCGCTTACCTCCACCATAAAACGGAAATCCTAGCTGCAATGGCTAGGATTTTTTGCGTTTGTTTATTTGATTTGTCTCTTGTTTACTGGCTGGGCTGGATTAAGGCAGCCTGAAATATTGGCAAAACCGTAGGTCGGGCATTGATGCCCGACATTTTTAGTTGTGGCAATACAAATAACAGTCTGTTTTTAAAATTTTTTCTAAACATCAAACAAGATTCCCGCCTGCGCGGGAATGACGGCATTTGTTGATTTCAGGCTGCTGTTTAAGAACCTGTATTCACTATTCTCATAGGCATCTTTTATGCCCTAAAAACGCGGCTACTGCATTAAAAATGCTCGCAAGGTGTCCAACCTTGCTGTGCTTTTTGCCTTGTATCCGCGCTTTTATTTCATAAAATCTGTCTATGGAAATAGTGAATACAGGTTCTAAGTTTTACAAAGGCAGCCTGAAAACCCAATCGGGTGGTCTCCTAAAAAGTATGCTGACTTGATTATGGTTGATAGCAAGCAGTATTGGGTAAAAACTCCGCAATCTGTTCCCTCTCCCGCCAGCGGGGGAAGGAACAGCAGTGCAGCATACTTTTTAGGACACTACCCCCAATCGCACAGTTTGCCATCATCTACGCAAAATAAAACATCGCTTTCGCCAAAAACACAATCAACACCATCTGCGTGAACACCGCAGCGTGAATGTATTTTGACCACCCCACCGTAAGTGTATGCGTTTTCATTTTGTAAACCGCGATAACAAAATGAACCAGAATGCAAAACGCGAGCAAAATTTTGAGCGACAGCATGGTGGCAAAGCCGCCTGAAAACGGATGGCGCAACACGCTGGCATAGCGATGCGCCATGGTTAGCCCCGATAAAAACACGCCGCTTACCACCCAAGGCATCACGCGCACGGCGCGATACGACAAGGCGCGTTCCACTTCGCGGCGGGCTTCGCGCGACACGCGCTTGCTATGCATCACGCTGAGCACAAGGGCTTCAAAAAACACGCCGCCCACAAAGGTGATGGCGCAGTATAAATGGATGATGTGGGCATAGGGGTAGAGAGCAGACATGGGTATTCCTTTTCAGGCTGCCGATGCGCCGTGGTGGCGCGTGTTTAAATAATCATTCGTGGCAATACGGTTACCGCATCGCTTGCGTTTTCAGGCTGCCTAATATGGATAAGGCAGCCTGAAACCTTTACAAAACCTGTAACCGATGGAGCGTTAGCGGCTCGCCGACATCTTGGCAAATCAGTAGCGCAATGTTTGAAGTGTTGGCGACGAGCCGTCGCCGCTCCATTTTCAATTTCAGGCTGCTGTTAGGGGGTTTGCAAAGGTTTCAGCCTGAAAATCATGTTACGTGCTGAATACTACGCCATCCCATCAGGCAGCCTGAAAACAGCCTACGCCGCTTCCTTTTCCAGCCCCACTTTCGCCGCGTTCATCTCTAACACCACCTTCTGCGCTTCGTTGTCCCAATCAATCGCCACGCTGCCGCCGTTTGATAGCTTGCCAAACAGCAGTTCATCGGCAAGGGCTTGGCGGATTTCGCTTTGGATAAGGCGTTGCATCGGGCGCGCGCCCATTTGCGGGTCAAAGCCTTTGGCGGCAAGGTGTTCGCGCAACGCGCTGCCAAAAGTGGCGGCAACGTTTTTCGCGGCAAGCTGTTCGCTAAGCTGGGCAAGGAATTTATCCGCCACGCGCAGGATGATTTCGGGCGTGAGCGGCGCAAACGGCACAATGGCATCCAAGCGGTTGCGAAACTCGGGGGTGAAGGTTTTTTTGATGGCTTCCATTTCATCGCCGCGCTCGTGTTTGCCTGTGAAGCCAAAGTTGGCGCGGTTGAGCGTTTGCGCGCCCGCGTTGGTGGTCATGATGATGATTACGTTGCGAAAATCTGCGCTTTTGCCTGTGTTGTCGGTAAGCCTGCCTGCATCCATCACTTGCAGGAACACGTTGTAAATATCGGGATGCGCTTTTTCCATTTCGTCCAACAGCAGCACGCAATGCGGATGCTTGTTGATGGCTTCGGTGAGCAAGCCGCCTTGGTCAAAGCCCACATAGCCAGGGGGCGCGCCGATAAATCGGGTTACGGCAAACGGCTCGGAATATTCCGACATATCAAAGCGTTGCAGCGTGATGCCCAGCGCGTTGGCAAGTTGGCGCGCCACTTCGGTTTTGCCTACGCCTGTGCTGCCTGAAAACAAAAAGCTGCCAATCGGTTTTTCAGGCTGCCCCAAGCCCGATCGGGCGAGCTTGATGGCGGTGGTAATCAAATCAATCGCTTCGTCTTGCCCGAACACTTTGGCTTTGAGTGTGTCGGCAAGGTGGCGCAGCACGGTTTTGTCATCGTGCGACACGGTGGTTTCGGGAATGCGGGCGATTTTGGCGATGACGCGCTCAATCTCGTTTTTGCCGATTTCCTCTTGGCGGTTTTCAGGCTGCGCGATGCGTTGCGCCGCGCCTGCTTCGTCAATAATATCAATGGCTTTATCGGGCAAGAAACGCTCGTTGATGTATTTTGCCGACAGCTCTGCGGCAGCCTGAAAAGCATCGTCGGTGTAATGCACGTTGTGGTGCGCTTCAAACATCGGCTTCAAGCCTTGCAAAATCTGCACGGTTTCGGAAACGCTGGGCTCGCCGATGTCTATTTTTTGGAAACGGCGGTTGAGCGCGTGGTCTTTGGCAAACACGGTGCGGTATTCGTCGTACGTTGTTGCGCCAATGCAGCGTAGCTGCCCTTTTGCCAACGCTGGTTTGAGCAGGTTGGACGCATCCATCACGCTGCCTTGCGTGCTGCCCGCACCAATCATAGTGTGGATTTCGTCAACAAACAACAAAGCATTAGGCACCGCCGCCAGCGCTTTGAGCACCGCTTTCACCCGCGCTTCAAAATCACCGCGATATTTCGCCCCCGCCAAGAGCGCGCCCATATCCAGTGAATACACTTGCGCCTTTGCCAACACTTCGGGCACTTGGTTTTGCTCAATTAAATACGCCAAACCTTCTGCCAGCGCGGTTTTGCCCACGCCCGCTTCGCCCACCAGCAAAGGATTGTTTTTGCGACGACGGCACAACACTTGCAGCATCCGTTCCATTTCCGCCGCCCGCCCAATCAGCGGGTCAATGCGCTCGGCTTTCACTTCGGCGTTGAGATGGATGGTGTAGGCTTCCAGCGGATTATCGGCAAGATTGTTGTCGTCATCATCATCGCGCGAATGCGACGGCGAACCCGAATTCAGGCTGCCTGAACGATGCGAGAAATAGCGCAACAAATCAATGCGTTTAACCGAATGCAGCTGCAAGAAATACACCGCGGGGCTGTCTCCCTCGTCCAACAGCGCAATCAACACATCCTCGGGCAACACCTTATCCTGCGATGAATGCTGCACATGAATCATCGCCCGCTGAATCACGCGCTGAAAACCCACCGTTGGCTGCGGCTCGTGCACCGTTTGCCCCGCAGGGTAAGCAGGCGTGTTTTCATCAATGCTCTCTTGCAATTGCACCATCAGCAGCGCCGTTTCCACGCCGCAATGTTGCAACGCTGCGTTCACATCGGCTGAACCTTGCACAATCGCCAACAGCAAATGCTCCAAGCCCACCATTTCATGCCGCGCGTTTTTGGCGTTGGTGTATAAATCTTGCAAAATCAGTTCAAGTTCTTTTGAAATCATAGAGACACTTCCTCAATCGTACACATCAGCGGATGCCCTGCTTCTTCGGCAAGCAGCATCACTTGTTGTTGCTTGGTTTCGGCAATATCGCGCGTATAAACACCACACAAGCCTTTGCCATTATGGTGCACTTCAAACATGATGCTCACAGCGCGGCTTTCAGGCAGCCTGAAAACATCTTGCAGCACATCCACCACAAAATCCATCGGCGTGTAATGATCGTTTAACAGAAAAACGCCGTATTTTTTGGGCGGCGCCAGTTGGGTTTTTTGCGATTGGTGCGTGGTTTGCGATAGGCTCATATTTTCGTTTCTGTTGTATTTTTTGTTATTTTAATGAAAAAGTTTGTTTTTGCCTAAACAAAACTTGACGCTTCTGGTTAAAGTGAGTAAAACGTCAAACAGCATTTAGGGTGCGTTCAGAACCGTTTTTCGCAGAGAACTACTTTTAAACTTACCCTGATTGCTTTTTGTTTATTAATTTTTGTAAGAAAGTAGCATTTATGGCAACTGGTACAGTTAAATGGTTTAACGACGCTAAAGGTTTTGGTTTTATTACTCCTGATGAAGGCGGCGAAGATTTGTTCGCTCACTTCTCTGCGATTAACATGGAAGGCTTCAAAACATTGAAAGAAGGTCAAAAAGTTTCTTTTGATGTAACCACTGGCCCAAAAGGCAAACAAGCCGCAAACATCCAAGGCGCGTAATCGCGTTTAACCCGCTTAACGGATAACACAAAGCAGATGACCCGCAAGTTATCTGCTTTTTTCGTGGGTGATTTTTATAGCCAATTGTTTGGCGCGGTTTTGCGGTTTTCAGGCTGCCTTGGGCGATATTTGCGCGGGCGCGGTTGCTTGTTCCGCCATCCGCAAAGGCAGCCTGAAAGCGAGTTTACGAGCTTCTGCGCAGCTAAAACGGATATTGCCGATTTAAGCTATAATTCTATTTTCAACGATATTTTTATTTTTATGATTGTTAAACGTTTTTTGGCTGTTTTGGTTATTCTGTTGCTCATTGGCGGCGCGTATGCCGCTTTATTGTTTGCGCCTAAAAACAACGGCGCGCCTTATCGCTTGGTGGTGGAAAAGGGGCAAGGCATTTCGGCGGTGGGGCGCAAATTGGCAGCGGACGACAAGATTTACAGCCGCTATGTGTTGCTATCGGCGGCATACGCGCTGGGCGTGCACGATAAGCTCACCAGCGGCAGCTATCGTTTCAATGGGCGCGTTTCCAGCTGGGAGATTTTGCAGCATTTGCGCAAAAACAGCCCTGATTTGGTTTCGGTGCAAATTGTTGAAGGGATGCGGTTTAGCCAGATGCGCCGCGTGGTGAATCAGGCGGAGAATATTCGGCACGATACGCGCGCGTTGAGCGATGCGGAATTGCTGAAAAAAATTGACCCCGATGCGGTGTCGGATAACCCCGAAGGGCTGTTTTTCCCCGACAGCTATGAGATTGCGGCGGAAAGCAGCGATATGCAGATTTTTCAGGCTGCCTATAAGGCGATGCAGCGCGAGTTGAACAAGGCTTGGGATGGTAAACAAGCGGGGCTGCCGTATCAAAAGCCGTATGATTTGCTGATTATGGCGAGCTTGGTGGAAAAGGAAACGGGGCATGAAGACGACAGGGGCAATGTGGCGGCGGTGTTTCGCAATCGTTTGGCAAAGGGGATGCGTTTACAAACCGACCCGACGGTGATTTATGGCATGGGCGCGGCGTATCAGGGCAAAATTCGCAAGGCGGATTTGCAGCGCGACACGCCGTATAACACCTACACGCGCGATGGTTTGCCGCCCACGCCGATTGCGCTGCCGAGCCGTGCGGCGTTGCAGGCGGCGGCAAACCCTGCCGACAGCGATTATTTGTATTTTGTTTCGCGCATGGACGACACGGGGCGCAGCCAGTTTAGCCGCACGCTGGATGAGCATAATGCGGCGGTGCGGAAGTATATTTTGAAGAAGAAGTGAGCGGGATGGGTTTCAGGCTAAAACCTTTGCAAAACCCAAAACACAACAAGAAATAGTAAACGCTCCGTCATTCCCGCGCAGGCGGGAATCTTAGCTAAATTTACACAATGGCTTGTTTTTGCGTAGATTTTTGAATATCAAACAAGATTCCCGCCTACGCGGGAATGACGGCATTTCTTGTGTTTCAGGCTGCCTATGCGATGGAACAAAGGCAGCCTGAAATATTTGTTGATTGTGCTAAAATCGCGCGTTTTTCACACACCACTAAGGATTAAAATGTTGTTTCCAGAACAAGTTAAAGAGCTGATTGCCCAAGTTACCCCTTGCGAATTGATTGAAGTGGAAGGCGACGGGCATCATTTTTTTGCCAAGATTGTATCGGCTTCGTTTGAAGGCAAGGCGCGATTGGCGCGACATCGTTTGATTAAAGACGGCTTGGCGGAAAAGCTGGCGAGCAATGAATTGCACGCGCTGTCTATCACCGTGGCGGCAACGCCTGCGGAATGGGCGGCGAAGCAGTAAGCCTGTGAACATAATAAGGCAGCCTGAAAATGTGTTGAATGCGTTTTCAGTTTTCAGGCTGCCTTTTTTTATGTTTACAACGCCCGCTCACTCGCCCACCTGCCGCAAATCAATCAATTCCGTCCCTGCCAGCCAGTCATACAAAAACTGTTTACGCGGATTAAACAGGGCAAAGCCCCACGGCAATATCCACCAAAACAGCGCGGCGGTGGCGGCGTTTTTGCCGTGCCAGCCAAGTTGTTGCAAAGCGGCGTAGGCAAGCAGCGGGAGAAACACCAGCAGCACGCACGCCCATGCGAAGCGGATAAAGAGCTGCTTTTTGTTGGGACGGCTGCCTGCAAGGTTGATTAAGCCAATTTGCCACACGCGCATCGGCAGCGTTTGCCCTTCGCGCTGCCAGTTCAGGCGAAAATATTGCCACCATGCCAGCAGAAAAACGAGACTGGTCAGCAGCGGGATGGCGGGGGTAAGCGCGGGCGCGTTGCGGGTTATGGCGGTGTTGATAATGCCTGCGGCGATGCCTGCGAGTATGGTTACCGAGCCAATCAGCAGGCTTTCATACAGCAAGGCGGCGCAGCGGCGTTTAAGCGGGGCAATGGGGCGCATGGGGTGTCCTGTGGTGGGGTAAGGCAGCCTGAAAATGGGATAAGAGAATGGTCGTTCTCCCCTTTTTCAGGCTGCCTTTGGCGTGATGGGATGGATTAGGCAGCCTGCGGAGCGAAGCTAAAATGCCGTTGCACAGCAGCAATCGCGGCGGTGTGATACCCGCTGGCAAACGGGTCTAACACGCTATCGGCGGGGATTTTGCGCAGCCATGTAAGCTGGCGTTTGGCAAGCTGGCGCGTGGCGGCTTGCCCTTGCGCGACAAATTGGGCAAAGTCGGTTGCGCCGTCTAAATGTTGCCACGCTTGGCGGTAGCCCACGCAGCGCATGGATGGCATATCGGGGTGCAGCGCGGGATAGCGTTGCCGCAATTGGCGCACTTCGTCTAAAAAACCGTGTTCAATCATTTGGTTAAAGCGTTGGTTGATTTGCGCGTGCAGTAGGCTGCGGTCGCTGGGAAGCAGCGCGAGCGTGTGCAGATTGAGCGGCGCGGCGGCGGTGGCAGATTCGGCAAGATGTTGGCTCATCGGCTTGCCTGTAAGCTGGTGGATTTCTAGCGCGCGTTCTATGCGCTGGCTGTCGTTGGGCTTCAAGCGGGCGGCGGTGGCGGGGTCTAGCCGTTGCAATTCGTTGTATAAAAAGGCTAATCCGTGTTCGGCTTTGGTGGCTTGAAGCTGAGCGCGGATGGCGGGGCTGGCTTCGGGCAGGTCGTTTAAGCCTTGCGTGAGCGCGTGGTAATACATCATTGTGCCGCCGACAATCAGCGGCAGGCGTTGGCGGGCGTGGATTTCGTTTACCAGCCGTGTGCAATCGCGCACAAAATCCGCCGCGCTGTATGCGTCCATCGGGCTGATGATGTCAATCAGATGATGCGGCACGGCGGCCAGCTCGGCTGCGCTGGGCTTGGCGGTGCCGATGTTCATGTCGCGGTACACCAATGCGCTGTCTAGACTGATGATTTCGCAGGGAAATTGTTGCGCGATGGCAAGGGCTAGGGCGGTTTTGCCGCTGGCGGTTGCGCCAAGTATGGCAAAGGCTTTGGGATGGGGCATGATGGTGGCGTAAACAAAAGGGGGCGGATTATACGGGCTTTCAGGCTGCCTTGGGGGATGGATGGACAGCCTGAAACCTTTGCAAAGCCCCCCAATCTGCCCAACTATCGTCATTCCCGCGCAGAAATGATGGTATTTTTTGTTTTTCAGGCTGCCTTTGGGTGCAAATAGGCAGCCTGAAACGCGGTGTGGCGCAATAAAACAGCGTGAACAATCAACCTGCCGTATGGCTTTGCGCCTGCACCGTTTATCGCGCCATACCAATTTTTGCTTACGCATCAGTCGTTTAAAACAATGTAATACCATAACACAAAATCCGTGTATAATCGCCGCCGTTTTGTCTTAACCACCAGCTACATATTTACACAAGGAGAACACACCATGCCCCATCGCACACTCAAATCCACCGTTTTAGCTGTGGCTTTAACCTTTTCAGGCTGCCTTTGGGCAGACGCTTTGCCCGTAGTAACCAGTTTTAGCATTTTGGGCGACGTTGCCCAGCAAATTGGCGGCGATCGCGTGCAAGTAACCAGCTTGGTGGGCGCAGACCAAGACGCGCACGCCTATCAGCTATCCAGCGGCGATGTGAAAAAAATTGCCGCCGCAAAATTGGTGCTGCTTAACGGCTTGGGCTTGGAAAGCGGCGAAGTGCTGCGCGCGGTAAAACAAAGCCATGTGCCCTACGCCGAAGCCACGCAAGGCATCACGCCACTGAAAGCCGAAGAAGAACACGCGCATCATCACCACGACCACGATGAACATGACCACGACCATGCAGAGCATCATCACCACGACCATGGCGAATTTGACCCCCATGTGTGGAGTGACCCCGTGTTGATGCAAAAATACGCCGAAAACGTTGCCAAAGCCCTGATTAAAGCAGACCCCGCAGGTGCGAGCTATTACCAAGCGCGGTTTAAAAATTATTCAGGCGAATTGGTGAAACTGGATGGCTACGCCCGCCAGCAGTTCAACGCCATCCCGCGCGACAAGCGCAAAGTGCTCACAGGGCACGATGCGTTTAACTACATGGCAAAACGCTACGGCATCACCTTTCTTGCGCCGCAGGGCGTGAGCACCGAGGGCGAGACTTCGGCAAAAACCGTTGCCGCGATTATTCGCCAGATTAAACAGCAAGGCGTGAAAGCCGTGTTCACCGAAAACATCAAAGACGGGCGCATGGTGCAACGCATCGCGCAGGAAACAGGCGCAAAAGTGGGCGGCGTGTTGTATTCGGACGCGCTCTCCAAAGGCGCGCCCGCCAAAACCTATGCCGATATGTTCCGCTACAACGTGAAAACAATGGCAGGGGCGATGAAGTGACCGCGCCACCTTGCCCACTGCTTTTTCAGGCTGCCTTGTTGTGAATCTACACAAACAGGAGAGCGGTTTGACTATTTTGTCTGGCAGTTGAACCGTATAGAGGATGAAACGCAATAGGCAGCCTGAAAATGGAAAACCTGTATCTCTGGTGGGATACAGGTTTTTTTGTGGATGGTTTAAGAACCTGTATTCACTATTTTCATAGGTAGATTTTATGACATAAAAGCGCGAATACAAGGCAAAAAGCGCAGCAAGGTTGAACACCTTGCGAGCATTTTTAACGCGGCAGCCGCGTTTTTAGGGCATGAAAGATGCCTATGAAAATAGGGTGGTGTCCTAAAAAGTATGCTGACTTGATTATGGTTGATAGCAAGCAGTATTGGGTAAAAACTCCGCAATCTGTTCTCTCTCCCGCCAGCGGGGGAAGGAACAGCAGTGCAGCATACTTTTTAGGACACTACCTGAAAATAGTGAATACAGGTCCTAAAGCTTCAGGCTGCTTTAATCCCCGCCGCCGCAAGCAAAAACCCTTCCACCAAATCCAGCCTATCGCCGTGGTAATCAAACGATGACCGCCGCGCCAGCACATACGGCGGCGCAAGCGCAAACTGCAAGGGGCTGCGCGTGAGCGGTAGGCAGCCTGAAAACAGTATCTGCCCTAGCGGCGTTGTGCCGCAATCCAGCCACTCGCGCCAAGCCGAATCCAACGCGCACACGCTTTGCGCCTGCACCACCGCCACGCCATCCAGCAGCAGCGTAACGCGCCGCGCAAATTGCCGTTGATGCAGCCTGAAAACGCCTGCGCCGCCCTGCGTTTCGCCCAGCTCATCCAGTTGCACGGCAAAATTGCCCCGTTGCGACAACGCCGCCGTGAGCGATTGCGCCGTTGCCAAATCGCGGGCGATGGGGCTGGCAGGCAAATCGATGTGCCACGTTATCATGCGCGGGCTACTCAGCGGCGGGCTGGGATGCGTTTTCAGGCAGCCTTAAAAAGGTGTCGCGGTAATATTTCAGCTCGTCTATGCTTTCCAAAATATCGTCCAACGCCTTGTGCGAACCTTTTTTTACCACGCCTTTATACACCGCAGGATGCCAACGCCGCGCCAATTCTTTCAGCGTGGACACATCCAAATTGCGATAGTGGAAAAACGCTTCCAAGCGCGGCATATATTTCACCATAAAGCGGCGGTCTTGATGAATGGTGTTGCCGCACATCGGCGTGGCGTTGGCGGGCAGCCACGCGCTCATAAAATCCAGCAGCTTTTGCTCCACATCCGCTTCGGTGTAGTGCGATGCTTTCACCCGCGCGGTTAAGCCCGTGCGCGCGTGCGTGGTGGTGCACCATTCGTCCATGTTGTCCATAATCTCATCGCTTTGATGGATGGCAAACACTTCCGATTGCGCCAGCACGTTCAAATCTTTATCCGTGATAATCATCGCCACTTCAATAATCTTGTCTGTTTCGGGGTTCAGCCCCGTCATTTCCATATCCAGCCAGCAAAGATTGTTTTGGTCTTTCATTGATTGACTACTTTCTGCTACACAAAACGCGCTATTATACGCCATTCCCTTTTTCAGGCTGCCTATCATGCCCCATCGTCTATCCAACTGGTTCAAAGAATGGTTCAACCCCTATAAACGCTATCAACACCACCGCGCCATGCACGCCATCCGCCTATCGCTTGCCGTGGTGTGCGCCATTCTCATCGCCCATTTGGGCAACATTGAACACGGCGAGTGGATTGCCATGACCGTATTCGTGCTGCTCGGCAGCGTGCCCTATCAAGGCGCAATCAACAGTAAAGCCTACGAGCGCACCATCGGCACGGTGCTGGGCATGGCAATCGGCATCGCGCTCATTTGGCTCAACCACAATATGCTGCACAACAACCCGCTCTATTTCATCATCATCGCCATCGTCAGCGGCATCAGCGGCTGGCACACGCTCGGCAACTATGGCTACGCCGCCATGCTCGCAGGGCTGACCATGACGATGCTGCTGGGCAATGTGAGCAACGACTGGCTACACGCAGGCATCGTCCGCGCAATAAACGTCATCATCGGCGTGGTGATTGTGTTGATTGCCTCCATGCTCATCTCCATCAAATCCATGCTCACATGGCGATTTTTACTCTCCGACAATCTCGCCACCTGCGCCCACCAATTCTCGCTGATTACCATACACAAAGCCCTATCCGAAGAAACCCAAGCCGCCCTATGGCTAGAACAACGCAGCCTGAACGTGCGGCTGGTCAAATCTCGCAGCCTGCTCGCCCCCACCGCCCATGAAAGCAAAATCAACCTTGCCCTGCTAGACAGCATCCAACAAAGCCAGCGCAACATCGTCAGCAGCATCAACCTTATGCTCGCCACCGTGCCCAAGCTGCCCAAAGCCCGCCTAAGCGTTGAAGACGAACAGCTGCTCAGCCGCCACTTCGCCACCCTGCAACACGACCTACACCGCGCATCCAAGCTGCTCAAAGGCGAATGGCGACAGCCCATCAGCATCCAATTCCCCGAAGAAGACCAAATCCGCACCATCGCCGCCAAGCTGCCCTTTGAAACCCAAGGCTTCGTGTGGATGAGCCTGAACATCCGCAGCGAACTTGCCAACCTGCTTACCCTGCTGCAATCACAACGTGAAAAATGGCTGACACCAGCGGAGAAAGAGAAATTGGGCGTAGGGCAGTAGGGCGATGTATGCGTTTTCAGGCTGCATTTGAACACGCGCCAAAGGCAGCCTGAAAATCATCGTTTCAGGCTGCCTTCAATATTATTCAAGCAAAAAAGCAGCCTGAAAACGCTTATTACACATTTTCAGGCTGCCACACTATCCACTAATCAGCGATTACTTCTCATCTTTCACTTCTTGGAAATCCGCGTCCACCACATCATCATCTTTCTTATCCGATGCAGCCGCGCCGCTTGCCGCGCCTTTTTCCGCTTCCGCCTGTGCTTGGGCATACACAATTTCGCCCAATTTTTGGCTGGCTTCGCCCAAGGCTTCCGCTTTGGCTTCAATTTCCGCTTTATCGTCGCCTTTCACCGCTTCTTCCGCCGCTTTCACCGCCGCTTCAATTTTCTCTTTATCCGCCGCGTCCAGCTTATCGCCGTGTTCGCTCAACGATTTGTTCACAGAATGGATTAACGCTTCCGCATGGTTGCGGCTTTGCACCAGCTCATGCAGTTTTTTATCCTCTTCCGCATTCGCTTCCGCATCTTTCACCATGCGCTCAATTTCCTCCTCGCTCAAACCAGAAGAACCTTGAATGGTGATGTTTGCCGCCTTGCCTGTGCCTTTGTCTTTGGCAGAAACGTGCAAAATGCCGTTCGCGTCAATATCAAAAGTAACTTCAATTTGCGGCATACCGCGTGGCGCAGGCGCGATGTCACCCAAGTTAAATTGCCCTAGCGATTTGTTAGCAGACGCACGTTCACGTTCGCCTTGCAACACATGAATGGTTACCGCAGGTTGGTTGTCTTCCGCCGTAGAGAATACTTGCGATGCTTTGGTGGGGATAGTCGTGTTTTTGTTGATGAGTTTGGTCATCACGCCGCCCATGGTTTCAATGCCCAGCGACAATGGAGTAACGTCCAGCAACAGCACGTCTGCGCGACCGCCACCCAACACTTCGCCTTGAATCGCCGCGCCCACGGCAACCGCTTCATCAGGGTTCACGTCTTTGCGTGGTTCTTTGCCAAAGAAGTCTTTAACGGCTTCTTGCACTTTCGGCATACGGGTTTGACCACCCACCAAAATCACGTCATCAATATCGCTCGCGCTCAAACCTGCGTCTTTCAACGCGATTTTGCACGGCTCAATAGAACGCGCTACCAAATCTTCCACCAAGCCTTCAAATTTGGCGCGGGTAAGTTTCATCGCCAAGTGTTTCGGGCCGGTTGCGTCCATGGTGATATAAGGCAGGTTGATTTCGGTTTGTTGCCCGCTGGACAATTCAATTTTGGCTTTTTCTGCCGCTTCTTTTAAGCGTTGCAATGCCATTACATCGTTTTTCAAATCAATGCCTTGCTCTTTTTTGAACTCGACGATGATGTGGTCAATAATGCGTTGGTCAAAGTCTTCGCCGCCCAAGAAAGTGTCGCCGTTGGTCGCCAATACTTCAAATTGTTTGTCACCGTCCACATCGGCAATTTCAATAATGGAAATATCAAATGTGCCGCCACCCAAGTCATACACGGCGATTTTGCGGTCGCCCTTGCTGCCTTTGTCCATGCCAAACGCCAATGCGGCTGCGGTAGGCTCGTTGATGATGCGTTTTACGTCCAAGCCCGCGATGCGACCTGCGTCTTTGGTGGCTTGGCGTTGGCTGTCGTTGAAGTAGGCGGGCACGGTTACCACGGCTTCGGTTACTTTTTCGCCCAAATACGCTTCGGCGGCTTCTTTCATTTTACGCAACACTTCGGCGGAGATTTGTGGCGGAGACAATTCTTTGCCTTGCGCTTTCACCCATGCGTCGCCGTTGTCGGCTTTGATGATTTCAAACGGCATGGTTTCAATGTCGCGTTGCACTTCTGTATCGCTAAATTTATGACCAATCAAGCGTTTTGCCGCATAAATGGTGTTTTTGGCGTTGGTTACGGCTTGGCGTTTAGCGGGCGCGCCCACCAAGATTTCGCCGCCGTCCAAATAAGCAACCACGGAAGGCGTGGTGCGCGCGCCTTCTGCGTTTTCAATCACTTTGGTTTGACCGTTTTCGGAAATAGCCACGCATGAGTTGGTCGTGCCTAAATCAATACCGATTACTTTTGCCATGTTTGTTTGCTCCTTAAATGCAATTAAAAATAAATGGTGCGCGGGATAAACTGCCTTTTCAGGCTGCCTGAAAGCCATCGCCGCGCCTTGATGGCTTGCTAGATAAGGGGCGTTTTTTGGTTTTCAAGAGTAGGCAAACAAAATTTTCAGGCTGCCTAGGGGCTATTGACATTCAATTTTTGCAGCGGATTTTCCGTCA
This sequence comes from Kingella sp. (in: b-proteobacteria), assembly GCF_030527935.1. Lineage (GTDB taxonomy): Bacteria > Pseudomonadota > Gammaproteobacteria > Burkholderiales > Neisseriaceae > Kingella_B. The sequence continues at coordinate 27,106 of NZ_JAUMZV010000007.1, read as the reverse complement.
GAAAATGGTAGATACAAGGAAAAAATGCGAGCCTATGCCGTCCATAGGCGAGTATTTTTAACGCAGCAGATGCCGTTTTAGGGCGTAAAAGTCGCCAAAATGTTGATTGTCAGCAGCCCCTAAACCGCGCAACAAAGGCAGCCTGAAAACCACAAATTGCGCTACAATCGCCCTAGCCAACACTTTCAGGCTGCTCCAACAAAGGGAAAATCATGGAACAAGAAATCAACATCTGGCAACAAAAATGGGTTGTCGGCAACTGGAAAATGAACGGACAACTCCACAACAACAACAATCTTGTCCACAAGCTGCGCCAACTGCCCGCTGCCGCCAACGTGTGCATCGGCATCAGCCCGCCCACCGTCTATTTATTGCAAGTTCACAACGCCGTGCAAATTGTGCTGGACAACAAAATCCACGTTTGCGCCCAAGATGTGAGCCGCTTCCCCGATAAAGGCGCGTATACAGGTGAAGTTTCCGCCGAAATGATGCGCGATGTGGGCGTGGACATTGTGCTCATCGGGCACTCCGAGCGCAGCCTTTATTTCAACGAAAAAAACGACGTGCAACGTCTAAAAATAGAAAACGTGTTAAACGTAGGCTTAATTCCGCTGCTGTGCGTGGGCGAAAGCCTGAAAGAGCGCGAAGACGGGCGCGAAAAAGAAGCCGTTGCTTACCAGCTTTCCGTGTTCAAAGGGCTGAAAACCCAAAACTTCGCCGTTGCCTATGAACCCGTATGGGCGATTGGCACAGGAAAAGTCGCAACAAAAGAACAAATTGCCGATATGCACGCATTTATTTACAGCGAAATCTTGTCATTATGTGGCAACGATGCTAATATCCGCGTTCTTTATGGCGGCAGCGTAAACGATACCAATGCCGCCGAAATTTTTAGCGTACCCCACGTTGACGGCGCACTCGTTGGCGGCGCATCGCTCAAATACGATGCCTTTACCGCCATCATCCAAGCCGCACAAAACACTCAATAAACCAATGGCAGCCTTTAAAACACTTATCTTAGTTATCAATATTTTCTCGTCTATCGGCGTAGTTTGCCTTGTGCTGATGCAACAAGGCAAAGGCGCAGACGCGGGCGCAGGTTTTGGTGGCTCAGGCAGTGCGCAAGGCGTGTTTGGTTCAGCGGGTAACGCAAACTTTCTTACCCGCATGACGGCTGTGTTTGCCACCATATTTTTTGCGTCCAGCCTAGCGTTAGGCTATGTGCACAGCAGCAACCGCAATCAAGGCATTGATTTTAGCAACGTGCAACAAAGCACACCTGTTGCTGCTTCTGCGCCAGTTAGCACCAATGCTTCGCCAGCCGCAATGCCACAACAAGCCGCTCCTGTCGCCAGCAATGCAGCATTAGCATCATCAGCAAGCGAAACAGTTTCTGCTTCGGCAAGTGCGGCAGCCATTGCGCCCGTAGCAGCGAGTGCAGCAGCCAGCGAGCCTAAACAAACCGCCAGCGAGCCCGCTGCCACAAAACAAGATAGCAAAAAGGCAGAGCCTGCTAAAAGCAAAACCAAAGCCGATGCCCATAAAAACAACGCCAGCAAAAACAAAAATGCCAAACCCGCTGGCAAGCAAGAGAAAAAATAAACTTTACGCCGACATGGTGAAATTGGTAGACACGCTATCTTGAGGGGGTAGTGAGCCTAGCTCGTGCGAGTTCAAGTCTCGCTGTCGGCACCAACACGAAAGCAGCTATTTTTAGCTGCTTTTCCTTTTATCTATTTTCAGGCTGCCTTGTGCTGCCTTTGTTCAGAAAGGATAAATCATGTATTTTGTGGACCGCAGCGCGGTGGTGCTTAAACCCACCGAACATTTCCTAGCGTGGCTAAACAGCACGCAAGACGATATGCCCGATTTAACGCTGGCGCAGTTGCGCGCTAATTGCAGCGTGTTTTTGATTCCTGTGTTTGATGAGCCAGAAGAAGCGGTGGCGTATTTTGATGAACGCTATTTGGGCATTTTCAAAGCCGAGTTGGCGGGCTGGACGTTGGACGAATCCACCTATCCCAAAAACTTGGATTTGGAAACGTTTTGGCAGTTTTTTGAGCTGGAAGTGCACGATTCGGTGTTGGATTTGGAAGAAGCCGAGCTGCAAATCACGCCTGTGTTTGACAACATGGCATAGCGGCGATGCAATCGTTTCGCGCCGATTTTGTGGCTTCGCGCGTGGGGCGCGGCTTGGCTTTGGGCTATGCTGCGCTGCTGGTTGGCGCGGTATGCGTTTACTTTTCAGGCAGCCTGAAATGTGGTTTGCTGGCGGCGATTGCGGCGTGCGGCGCGTGGGCGGCATGGCGCAAACCGCGTTACGATGTGAAACGTTTGATGGTGGACAATCAGGGCTTTGCGGCGGTGTTTATCGGCGATGAAGCCTTTGCCGCGCAGCCGATTTCAGGCTGCCTTGCAACGCGCTGGGTGTGCTTTATCCATTGGCAGACGATGGATGCGACGTTTTGGCAATGCGTGTTCTACGATGCCACCGATGCAGCGGCGTTTCGCCAGTTGCGGCTGTGGCTGGAATATGGGCAGCCCACGCGGGCGCAGATTAAGCGGCGCACGGGAATGGAGATTGGCGTGCGCAAACCGCGCAAGGGGATGTTTTGATGCGCAGTATAAAAGGCAGCCTGAAACGCTATTCAACGGAGCAAAAGATGAAAGACGAGCAGCCTTGCGTACTGGTGAGCGCGTGCATTTTGGGCGCAAACTGCAAATTCAACGGCAAAAACAATTACAGCGCACGCGCGGCGGCGTATTTGGCGGGGAAGAAAGTGTTGCCGATTTGTCCCGAAATATTGGCAGGCTTGCCCACGCCGCGCGAACCTGCGGAACTCATCAACGGCAGGGTAACGGAATGCTCGGGGCGCGATGTGCACGAGATTTACCAGCATGGAGTAGCGCAAGCCATTGCGACGATTGGGCAGCGCAAGATTAGCCATGCGGTGTTGCAATCGCGCAGCCCAACTTGCGGTGTGAATAATGTGTACGATGGCTTGTTTACGGGGAAGCTGGTGGCGGGCAGCGGGTTGTTTGCGCAGCGGCTGCGGGAGTTGGGGATTGAGGTGGTGGATGTGGAAGATGTGTAGTGTGAACAATAAAAGGCAGCCTGAAAACGTGTGATGTGGTTTTAGCTTCGCTGAAACTCACTTCGCTCGTTTTCAGGCTGCCTTTTATTGCGCAACCAACTACGCTTCCACGCCAAAATTGCGTTGCAGCAAGGCGCAAGTACGCCGTTCTCTGCCACGACGGCGACTGCTGGTGCGCGGGGGGATGCTGCTGGCATCCACGGTGGGGATTTCTTGATTGCGATTGTTGCGCTCGTTGCGCGATGTGCGGCGGTCGTTTTTCTCGCTGCGTTCTGGTGGCTCGCGGTCGTTGCGGCGTGATGATGGGCGCGCGCTGTTTTCGTTTTTCAGGCTGCCTTCTGCTTGTGCTTGTTCCCAGCGTGGCTCAAAGCCTTCAATGCGCGAAATCGGCAATTCGTTGCCTGTTAGGGCTTTGATGGCTTCGTACATTTTTTGCTCGGTCTCGTCCATCAGCGAAATCGCCACGCCGTCTGCGCCTGCGCGTCCTGTGCGCCCGATGCGGTGCACATAATCTTCAGCTTGGGTGGGCAGTTCGTAGTTCACCACAAACGGCAGCTCGGCGATGTCTAAGCCGCGCGCGGCAACGTCTGTTGCCACCAACACGCGCAACTCGCCCGATTTAAACTGGTTGAGCACATCCAGCCGCGTTTGCTGCGATTTGTCGCCGTGAATGGCGTTGGCAGACAGCCTACGGCGCACCAAATCGCGCGAGACTTGGTCGGCGGATTGTTTGGTTTTGCAGAACACGATGACTTGGTTCATGTTCAAATCCACAATCAGCCGCTCCAAAAGCTCGCGTTTGCGGTGGCTGTCAATGGAGATAACGTGTTCTTCCACATTGGCATTGGTGGTGTTTTGCGCGGCAACTTCCACGATTTGCGGCGCGTTCATAAAGTCTTGCGCCAGCTTGCGGATGGCGGGGGCGAAGGTGGCGGAGAATAGCAGCGTTTGGCGCGGCTTGGGCAGCATTTGCATGATGTTGCGGATGTCGTCAATAAAGCCCATGTCCAGCATACGGTCGGCTTCGTCCAGCACCACGATTTCTACTTTGCTCAAATTGATGTTTTTTTGTTTAACGTGGTCAAGCAGTCGCCCTACGGTGGCCACCACGATTTCGCAGCCTGCGCGTAAATCGGCGGTTTGCTTGTTCATGTTTACGCCACCAAACAGCACGGTGTGGCGCAGCGGCAGATTTTTGATGTAGTTTTGCGTGTTTTGGTCAATTTGGTCGGCAAGCTCGCGCGTGGGGGTGAGCACCAGCATCCGCACGGGATGCATGGCGGGCGATGCGCTGGCGTTGGCGTAGCGTTTTAGCCGTTCTAGGCTGGGCAGCATAAAGGCGGCGGTTTTGCCTGTGCCTGTTTGCGCGGCGGCGAGCAGGTCGTGCCCTGCTAAGGCTTTGGGGATGGCGGCGGTTTGGATGGGGGTGGGGGTTTGGTAGTTTTGCGCGGCTAGGGCGGTGGCGATTTCGTGCCCTAAGCCCAGTTCGGTAAATGCGGTCATGGTGGGGGTCTTTCTTGGTTATTTTGGTTTTCAACCTTGCGCGTTGCGCTGCGGTATACCCCTTTATACCCAAATCAAAGATTTGGACAAAGGGGCAAGGCTGCCTATTATTGGTTGGATTTAAAGGCAGCCTGAAACGGATAAATGTCGTTATTCCTACGCAGGCGGGAATAATGATGTGAATAGATTGGGTGGTTTGAAAAGATTTCAGGCTGAAAAATCATGCGCCATTTTATCAAACATTCGCTGCTTGCTGCGAACGGTCTTGCTGTTGCTGCGCTTGTTGATTGCGTTAGGCGCATGTTGCCGTTCTTTGCCTTTTCAGGCTGCCTTTCTTCTCTGCAATACTATCCGTCGCGTCCCTGCGGATAATGGCAGTATTCCAACAAGGAGCAAGCCATGTCCAGCATTCAAAAAAATCTCGCCCACAACCCCGCACGCCATCAGCCTGTATGCCGAGCAGATGATACAGCGGCGGCGGCTTGATTACAAACTGTCCTACTCGTTTCTCAACAACAGCAACTGGGATACCGACATCACCCAGTCGCTCGGGCTGGCCGACGAACTGGAAGAGCATCCCGATAAACAGCACATCGCCCGCAAGCTGCTTACTGCGTGGCGCCAGCAAATCCAGCATCTGCATTCAGACAACCTCGACTACACCCAAGCCTACTGCAACATCGACTTTGTTGCCCGCAGGCTCGGTTTGAACGAAGCCGAGCAGGCGATGCTGCGCTTTGCCTTACACATGAACCGCGAAAACGCCCTGCGCGACACCGCCCGCCTATTTCACGCCCATTTCACCACCGTGTGCCGCTTTATTGCCGACATCAGCAGAGTCAGCCACCACCGCTTCGCCCCGTTTGCCAACAGCCAAAGATGGCTCGACGCACTCGCCCAAGAATGCAGCCTGAAACAGCAAAACGGCGGGCGGCACAGCATCAGCTTCTGCTAGCCTTGCCGGCATTTAGGACAGCCTGAAAATAAGAACCTGTATTCACTATTTCCATAGGCAGATTTTATGACATAAAAGCGCGGATACAAGGCAAAAAGCGCAGCAAGGTTGGACACCTTGCGAGCATTTTTAACGCAGTAGCCGCGTTTTTAGGGCATAAAAGATGTCTATGGAAATAGTGAATACAGGTTCTAAGGTTTCAAGCTGCCTATGTTTCCCCGCACAGGCAGCCTGAAACGCCAAAAACGTTTACAATACGCCCTTTCATTTTTCCCGTTTCAGGCTGCCTGATGCCAAAGGCAGCCTGAAAATCATTATTACCCGTTTAAACAAAGAGTCCCTATGTCTGAAATTCTAGAAAACGTGCGCCGCCGCCGCACCTTCGCCATCATCTCCCACCCCGACGCGGGTAAAACCACGCTCACGGAAAAGCTGCTGCTGTTTTCGGGCGCAATCCAAAGCGCGGGCACGGTCAAGGGCAAGAAAAGCGGCAAGTTCGCCACGTCCGACTGGATGGAGATTGAAAAGCAGCGCGGCATTTCCGTTGCGTCCAGCGTGATGCAGTTTGACTACCACGACCACACCGTCAACCTGCTGGACACCCCCGGCCACCAAGACTTCTCGGAAGACACCTACCGCGTGCTCACGGCTGTGGACAGCGCATTGATGGTGATTGATGCCGCCAAAGGCGTGGAAGCGCAAACCATCAAACTGCTCAACGTCTGCCGCCTGCGTAACACGCCCATCGTAACCTTTATGAACAAATACGACCGCGAAGTGCGCGATTCGCTGGAACTCTTGGACGAAGTAGAAAATATTTTAAAAATCCGCTGCGCGCCCGTTACTTGGCCGATCGGCATGGGCAAAAACTTCAAGGGCGTGTACCACATTCTCAACGATGAGATTTACCTGTTTGAAGCGGGTGGCGAGCGGCTGCCGCACGAATTTGACGTGATTAAAGGCATCAACAATCCCGAGCTGGAACAACGCTTTCCGCTGGAAATCCAGCAGCTGCGCGACGAGATTGAGCTGGTTCAGGCTGCGTCCAACGAGTTCAGTTTGGACGAATTTTTGGCGGGCGAACTCACGCCCGTGTTCTTCGGTTCGGCGATTAACAACTTCGGCATTCAGGAAATCTTGAACTCGCTGATTGACTGGGCACCCGCGCCGCAGCCGCGCGATGCCACCGTGCGCCAAGTTGCGCCCGATGAAGCCAAGTTTTCGGGATTTGTGTTCAAAATCCAAGCCAATATGGACCCGAAACACCGCGACCGCATCGCCTTTTTGCGCGTCTGCTCGGGCAAGTTTGAGCGCGGCATGAAGATGAAGCACCTGCGCATCAACCGCGAAATCGCCGCCAGCAGCGTGGTTACGTTTATGTCGCACGACCGCGAGCTGGTGGAAGAAGCGTTTGCGGGCGACATCATCGGCATCCCGAACCACGGCAACATCCAAATCGGCGACAGTTTCTCCGAAGGCGAACAACTGGCGTTCACCGGCATCCCCTTCTTCGCGCCCGAACTGTTCCGCAGCGTTCGCATCAAAAACCCGCTTAAAATCAAGCAACTGCAAAAAGGTTTGCAACAGCTCGGCGAAGAAGGCGCGGTTCAAGTCTTCAAACCGATGAGCGGCGCAGATTTGATTTTGGGCGCGGTGGGCGTGTTGCAGTTTGAAGTGGTAACGTCGCGGCTGGCGAACGAATACGGCGTGGAAGCGGTGTTTGACAACGCGGCGATTTGGTCGGCGCGCTGGGTGTCGTGCGATGACAAGAAAAAACTGGCGGAGTTTGAAAAAGCCAACGCGGCAAACTTGGCGGTGGACGCAGGAGGCAATCTCGCCTATCTCGCGCCCAACCGCGTGAATTTGAATTTAACCGAAGAGCGTTGGAAAGATATTGTGTTCCACGAAACGCGCGAGCATTCGGTGAAATTGAATGATTGAAACAGAAAGGCAGCCTGAAATGTCCTTGCGCGAGCGGATTTTTCAGGCGGTGTTGTTTGAAGTGCTGCTGGTGGCGTTGTCCAGCATCGCGGTGGTGCTGCTGACGGCGCATCAGGCGGGCGAAACCACGCTCACCATGATAACGATTGCGCTGGTGGCTCTGGCGTGGAATGTGGTGTTTAACGCAGGGTTTGACCGCTGGTTTACCGCGCCGCGCATAGAACGCGGGGCAAAGGTGCGGCTGCTGCACGCGGTGCTGTTTGAAGGCGGGCTGATGCTGCTGACCGTGCCGATTATCGCGTGGCTGATGGATATGGGCTGGTGGGAAGCGGTGGCGATGGACATCGGCATGACGCTGGCGGTGATGGGCTACACGGTGGTGTTTCATTGGTGTTACGACCATGCGCGGGCGGAGATTGTGCGGCGACGGGCGGATAAGTAGGCAGCCTGAAACCCAAAATGGAGCGGCGACGGCTCGTCGCCAAATTGTCTATTAAACAAGGCATTATTGATTTACCAAGATGTCGGCGAGCCGCCGACACTCCATCGGTTACAGGTTTTGCAAAGGTTTTAGCCTGAAACGAATGGGCAGCCTGAAAAGCCCAATTTTGCTTTTCAGGCTGCCTGTTCCATTTTCAGGCTGCCTACGCCGCTGGCGTACCATACACCCGTTGGCAAATTTCCGTTGCCAAATCGGCGCGGTTGAGCGTGTAAAAATGCAAGCCCGGTGCGCCGCCTTGCAGCAAGCGTTCGCACATCTGGGTTACCACATCCAGCGAGAAAGCGCGGATGGATTCGGCATCGTCGGCATAGGAATACAGTTTGAGCCGCAGCCAGCGGGGGATTTCCGCGCCGCACATATCGGAAAAGCGCACCAGCTTGGTGAAACTTTCCACGGGGATGATGCCGGGGATGATGGGGATGGTTACGCCTGCGCGTTGGGCATCGTCCACAAAGTGAAAATAGGCATCGGCGTTGAAAAAATATTGCGTGATGGCGCTGTCTGCGCCTGCGTTCACTTTTTGCACGAAGTAGCGCAAATCGTCGGCGGCGTTTTGCGATTGGGGATGATATTCGGGATAGGCGGCGACAATGGTGTGGAAGTGGTCGCCAAATTTTTGTTTGACTAGGGCGACGAGTTCATTGGCGTAGCGCAAGCCTTCCATGCCAAAACCTGTGCCCGATGGAATGTCGCCGCGCAGGGCAATCAGGCGGTTTACGCCGATGTCTTTGTATTGTTGCAGCAATTCAACAATTTCGTTTTCCAGCATGCCGATGCAGGGCAAATGGGGGGCGGCGGGGGTTTGCTCGTTCAAAATATCGCGCACGGTTTGCAGCGTGCCTTCACGCGTTGAGCCGCCTGCGCCTGATGTGCAGGAGAAAAATTGCGGATTGAGCTGTTTGAGCTGCTGGCGCACAAGGATTTGTTTGGCGCGCCCTTCGGGGGTGCGGGTGGGGAAAAATTCAAAGCTGATGTTGCGTGGGGTGGACATGGTGGGATTCCTTAATGGGGTTTTCAGGCTGCCTTGGCTAAACGGATGGGGCAGCCTGAAAATGCAGTAAACCAAATAGTGAACCGAAATAAAAACAACACGAGTAGGGTGTGTGGCTATGCCACGCACGCTGTTCCTAATGCCACGACACACCGCGTGCGTGCCGGCGGCACACACCCTACATCGCAAATCAAATATTGCTTTATTTATTTCGCTACAACAACGGCACAAGTAGCGTGTATGAAATAAAACCACACACCCTACTTTGCGACAGAAATAAGGCAGCCTGAAAACGAGTCAAGCAAGTTTCAGACTGCCTTTGATGCGAGCAAAGGGCGGCAAGCTGTGCCTACCCTGTTGCGCGGATTACTTCGCGGCAAACTCGCTGCGCAGCTTGTTGGTTACAGCCATCATCACGCGCAGCTGCTCAATGGTTTCTGCCCAGCCGCGTGTTTTCAAGCCGCAGTCGGGGTTCACCCACAAGCGTTCCAGCGGCACCACGCTGATGGCTTTGCGCAACAAATGTTCCACTTCAGCTTCGGTGGGCACGCGCGGGCTGTGGATGTCGTACACGCCCGGACCGATGTCGTTGGGGTATTTGAACTCGCCAAACGCGGTCAGCAAATCCATATCGGAGCGCGAAGTTTCAATGGTAATCACATCCGCATCCATGCTGGCGATGGCGGGCAGAATGTCGTTGAACTCGCTGTAACACATATGGGTGTGGATTTGCGTGCTGTTAGCCGTGCCCACGCTGGCAAGGCGGAAGCTCTCGCACGCCCAAGCCAAGTATTCATTCCACTGCGCTTTTTTCAACGGCAAGGCTTCGCGGATGGCAGGTTCATCAATTTGAATCACGGTGATGCCCGCGCGTTCCAAATCCAGCACTTCATCGTTCAACGCCAACGCGATTTGTTTGGCAACGGTGGAAAGCGGCACATCATCGCGCACAAACGACCATTTGAACATGGTAACAGGCCCTGTGAGCATCCCTTTCATTGGGCGTTTGGTTAGGCTTTGCGCGTAGCTAGACCAGTAAACCGTCATCGGGTTGGGGCGAGACACGTCGCCGTAAATGATGGGTGGTTTCACGCAGCGGCTGCCGTAGCTTTGCACCCAGCCAAATTGGCTGAAACAATAGCCTGCTAACTGCTCGCCAAAATATTCCACCATATCGTTGCGCTCGGCTTCGCCGTGTACCAACACGTCAATGCCCAGTTTTTCTTGCTCGGCAACGCAGTAGGCGATTTCTTTTTTCATCGCTGCATCGTAATCGGCAGCAGAAAGTTCGCCTTTTTTGAACGCAGCGCGCGCTTGGCGGATTTCGGTGGTTTGCGGGAATGAGCCGATGGTGGTGGTGGGCAGCAAGGGCAGGTTAAGCTGGGCTTGCTGCGCTTTGATGCGCTCGGCAAACGGTGCGCCGCGTTGGTCTGCGCCTTTGGGCAGATTGGCGATGCGCGTTTGCACGGCGGCGTTGTGGATTTTGCTGTTGCTGGCGCGGTCGGCTTGGGCGGCATCGGATGCGGCTAAGGCAGCCTGAATGCTGTCTAACCCGCCTTGCAAGGCTTGTTTGATGTTGCCCAGTTCCACCAATTTTTGCGCGGCAAACGCCATCCAAGATTTGATTTCGGGGTCTAGTTTTTCTTCCAGCGCAAGGTCTTGCGGGCTGTGTAACAAAGAGCAGCTGGGCGCAACCCAGAGCTTGTCGCCAAATTTGGCTTTTGCCGCTTGCAAGTTGGCAACCACTTGGCGCAAGTTGGCACGCCACACATTGCGACCGTCCACCACGCCTGCGGATAGGATTTTGCTGCTGTCCAATTGTTCCACAAACGCCGCCAGCTGCTCGGGCGCGCGCACGCAATCAATGTGCACGCCGCTGATGGGCAAGCTGTTTAGCAAGGTGGCGTGTTCGGCAACGCTGGCAAAATAAGTGCCCAAAATGATGCGAACAGGCGTTTGCGCAAGGGCTTGATAAGTGCTGGGAAAGGCTTCCAGCCAAGGTTTGCCCGCATCAGCCGCCAAAATCGGTTCGTCAATTTGCACATATTCCACGCCTGCTTCGGCGATGGCTTGCAATAATTGTTGGTAAACGGGCAACAGCTTGGGCATCAGCGTTTTGATGCGGCAGCCGAAGTCTTCTTTTTTCTTGCCCAGCCACAGCAGCGTGAGCGGGCCAACCAGCGTGGGTTTTACCGCATAGCCTTGCGCTTGGGCTTCGCGGATTTGCGCGATGATGCGCTCGGGGTGCGCGAAGAATTGGGTGTCGGCGTGCCATTCGGGCACGATGTAGTGATAGTTGGTGTCAAACCATTTGGTCATTTCCATGGCAAACTGGGTGGCGTTGCCGCGTGCCAGTTCAAAGTATTGCGGCAGGGTTAAGTCGGCAGCCTGAAAACCAAATCGCGCAGGAATCGCGCCCACCGCGCACAACAAATCTAATACATGGTCGTAAAACGAAAAATCGCCAACGGGCAGCAAATCTGCGCCTGCGGCGTGTTGGGTTGCCCAGTTGGCACGGCGGATTTCGGCGGCAACGTTTTGCAGCTCGGCTTCGCTGGTCGCGCCTTTCCAGAAGGATTCGGTGGCAAATTTGAGCTCGCGTTTGCCGCCAATGCGGGGATAACCTGATAGGTGGAAGGTGGTCATGGTGGGTCTCCGTATAGAGGTCTGGGGTTAAGAAACCATTGAAAACAGGAAAGCACGCATATTGCGCTTGCTTTTGCATGAATACAAGTGAAATATTTGTTGCGTTGGTATGAATAATTTTAATGATGAAGTGTGTTTAGGCAGCCTGAAACCTAATCCATCCAGCAAAAAAACGTTTGGCGCAACACCAAGCGGTTTTATTTTTCAGGCTGCCTTTGCCGTGCCCAAAGGCAGCCTGAAACGCTTGCGCCACAGCAACCGAAAGAGTGGGTATGGCGGCGATACGCCATGCTCTGTTTCCCGCCAAGCGTATGATTGATGCAGCCTGAAAACGCATCAACCCTGTTTCAAGTTTCAGGCTGCCCCCGATACACCCCCCACTCCGCAATCAACCGCGCCACCGCATCAGGCACATCATCCGCAATATTCTCCCCCGCCGCCACCCGCTGCCGAATTGCGCTGGAACTCACATCCCGCAACGACGCAGACAAGATTTTCAGTCTGCCATCTTGCAATGCCTGCCCCAGCCAAGCGTGCAACTCGCGCGGTGCATGACCCAGCGACTGCCCCGCGCGCGCCGCCACCGCAATGTTAGTCAGCCGCGCAAAGGTGCGCCAGTTTTTCCAAGTGTGCAGTTGCAGCAAGCTATCCATGCCCATCAGCCACCACAGCGCGGCATCGGCAAAATGCTGGCGAAAAATCTGTACTGTGTCCACGCTATACGTCGCCCCGCCGCGCACCATGTCCACATCGCTCGCCGCAAAACGGCTATCGCCCGCAATCGCCGCTTCCACCATCGCCAAACGTTGCGTCGCAGGTGTGCGCGGGGCATTTTTGTGATACGGCTCGCCCGCAGGCAGAAAAATCACGCTATCCAAGCCCAGCTCATCGGCAAATGCGCGGGCAATGTGCAAATGCCCGTTGTGAATCGGGTCAAAACTGCCGCCAAACAGCCCCAGCTTATTCATCGCGTTGCCCCCTTATCAATCAGCGTTAATTTGCCCGTGCTCGGATGAATCACCAGCCCATGCACCACCACATTGCTCGGCATCAGCGGATGATGGCGAATCATGCTCACCGTGTGGCGCACGCTCTGTTCCACATTATCAAAGCCCGTAAACCAGCCATCCAAATCAATCCCCGCATGGCGCAGCGTTTCAATGCGGTCAGCGGGAATGCCCCGCGCCTGCGCCGCCGCCAGCACCGATTGCGCGTTCAGCCCGCGCATTCCGCAGTCAAAATGCGCAATCACCATAATCTCTTCCACGCGCAATTCCAGCACCGCCACCAGCAGCGAACGCATCACCGACCCCCAAGGATGCGCCACCACCGCCCCCGCGTTGCGAATCATCTTTACATCGCCGTTTTTCACCCCCAAAGCCGCGTAAATCAGCTCCACAATCCGCGTGTCCATGCACGACAAAATCGCCAGCTTGCGCTCGGGGTATTTATTGGTTTGATACGCCGCATACTGCTCTGCGTCCACAAACGACTCGTTGTAAGCCAAAATCTTATCCAGTTCCGACATTGCTTGCTCCCTGAAAACAACAAAACACAACAAAACGCGCATTATGCAGGTATTTAGCCATTTAGGCAGCCTGAAAATCGTCCCGCGCAAGCCAAACACACAACTAAATATATAAATCGCGCCCCAACACAGTCCAACCCATTTCCCCTTTTCAGGCTGCCCCAAAACCGCCCATTTTCAGGCTGCCTACCGCAAAACATCCTTTTCTTTTCAAGCAAAAAGCCGTATAATTGCGCCAATTTTTCATCCCCCAAGCGAAAAATGACCCCAGCGGTCATTTTTTTGTATTTATACCCTTTGTAAACAAGCAAACATGGATATTCAAAGCATTTTAGACACCACCCTGCCCGGGCTCGGCTACGAGCTGGTGGATTACGAACTCACCGCGCAAGGCACCTTGCGCGTGTTTATTGACAAAGAAGGCGGCATCACCGTGGACGACTGCGCCGCCGTGAGCAACCACCTAAGCCGCGTGTTTATGGTGGAAGACATTGACTATAAAAACCTAGAAATTTCCAGCCCTGGGTTGGATAGACCGCTGAAAAAAGCCGCCGATTTCATCCGCTTTGCAGGCAGCCAAGTCAAGCTCAAAACCCGCTTGCCCGTGGATGGGCAAAAAAACTTCATCGGGCGCATAGAAGCGTTTAACGAAAACACGCAAACGCTCACGCTCTCATTTGACGGCAAAACCGCCGAAATAGAATTGAGCAACCTAGACAAAGCCCGCCTGAAACCCGAATTTAAATTTTAAACATTAGGAGAACCCACGTGAGCAAAGAGATATTGCTACTTGCCGAAGCCTTGGCAAGCGAAAAAAACGTCAGCAACGAAATCGTATTTGAAGCACTAGAAACCGCCTTGGGCATCGCCGCCAAGAAAAAAGCCGACCGCGAGCAAATGGATTTGGAAATCCGCATTGACCGCGAAACAGGCGACTACAAAACCATCCGCAAATGGCTCATCGTAGAAGACTTGGATTACACCTATCCCGAGCTGGAAAAAACCATTGAGCAAATCCAAGAAGAACAGCCTGAAATCCAAATCAGCGTGGGCGATTATTACGAAGAAGAACTGCCCAACGAAGCCTTTGGACGACAAGCCGCGCAAACCGCCAAGCAAATCATTTTGCAACGCATCCGCGATGCCGAGCGTGAGCAAATTTTGAATCAATTTTTGGAATCGCATGAAAACATTGTAACAGGCACGGTCAAACGCATGGAACGCCACGGCATTGTGGTGGAGCTTGCGCCCAAGCTGGACGCGCTGATTCCGCGCGAGCAAATGCTGCCACGCGAAAACTATCGCGGCGGCGACCGCATTCGTGCGCTGTTTTGGAAACTGGAAGAATTTAACGGCGGGCGCAAACAAGTGTTGCTCAGCCGTTCCGCGCCCGATTTTGTGCGCGAACTGTTTGCGCTGGAAGTGCCCGAAATCGCCGATGGCTTGTTGGAGGTTAAAGAAGTCGCCCGCGACCCTGGGCAACGCGCCAAAATCGCCGTGCTGGCGCGCGACCAACGCATAGACCCGCAAGGAACGTGCATTGGCGTGCGCGGTTCGCGTGTGAACGCCGTGTCCAACGAAATTGGCGGCGAGCGCATTGATGTGGTGCTGTGGTCGGATGATACCGCGCAGTTTGTGATTAACGCGCTCTCGCCCGCGCAAGTGAGCCGCATTGTGATTGATGACGAGTTGAACTCGGTGGATGTCATCGTTGCCGAAGACCAGCTTGCGCTGGCGATTGGGCGCGGCGGGCAAAACGTGCGCTTGGCGGCAGAATTAACAGGCTTGCAGTTAAACATTATGACGCTGCAAGAAGCCGAAGAGCGCACGGCTGCCGAAAGCGCGGCAGCGCGGAATTTGTTTGTGGAACAGCTTGAAGTGTCGGAAGAAATCGCCGATGCACTGGTCAACGAAGGCTTTGAAAGCGTGGAAGAAGTGGCGTATGTGCCCGCCAGCGAATTGCTGGAAGTGGAAGGCTTTGATGCCGAATTGGCAGAAAGCCTGCGCGCCAAAGCCCGCGAAGTGGTGCTTAAAGCTGCCGAAGAAGCCGAAGCCAAGCTCAACGAGATTGACGAAGATTTGCGCACCTTGGATGGCGTGGACGAAGATATGCTGCGCGATTTGGCAGAAGCCAACATCACCAACCGCGAAGATTTGGCGGAGCTTTCCATCGCCGAGTTGATTGAAATCACAGGCGTGAGCCACGAAGAAGCCGAAACCGCCATTTTGGCTGCCCGCGCCCATTGGTTCGCTGAAGAAGACAACGCATAAGGAATACACAAGATGACTAACCGAAAACCCGTGTCCACAACCGACACCGAAGTGGTTGTAAAAAAACGCCGCCGCGCCGTTTCCAAAGAAGAGTTGTTGGCGCAGCTTAAAGCCGAGCAAGAAGGGCAGCCTGAAAACGCCGCAGCGGCAACAGAAGCCGCCGCCGAAGCAGTAGGCAGCCTGAAAACGGATGAACCCGCTGCTGCGCAATCAGCCGCGCAACAATCTACCGCTCAGGTGCAGCCTGAAAACGCGGCAGATAAACCAGAAACTGCCGAACCCACCGCTGAGCAAGAAGCCGCCGAGCGCGAAGAAAAACGCCGCGCCGCCTTAGCCGAAGCCGAGCGCGTGCGCGCGGGCAAATCTGCCAAAGCCGATAAGCAGCCTGAAAAAGCAGAAGCGGCGGAAACAGCCGTTGCGTCAGCAGAACCTGCAAGCGAACCCGCAGCCCCCGCTGTCGTAGCCGAAACGCAAAAGCAGCCTGAAACCGCCGCAGACAAAAAACCCGCTGCCCAACCCAAAGGGCAGCCTGAAAACACCGCCAGCGAAGGCGACAAGAAAAAACGCAATCGCAACAAGAAAAAAGACGCTGCGCCCGAGCCTTTGCCCACGCCTGTTGAAGTGGTGAACGCCGCCGAAGCAGAACGCCGCAGCGAAGAAGCCGACCGCGCCGCCAAATTGCGCGAAGCGCAAGAGCAGCTTGCCCGCGAAAAAGCCGAGCGCGAAGAACGCCGCAAACGTCGCGAAGAAGCCAAATTGCAAGCGGCAGAAGAAGCGCGTTTAGCCGCCGCCGCCAAAAAAGAAGGCAAAGACGGCAAAGGGCAACGCATCGCCAAGCCAAGCGAAGAAAAATTAGAGAAAAAAGCCGCCGAAGCCAAACGCCAAAAAGCGGAACAAAAAGCAGGCGGCAAATCAGGCAACGCATCAGGCAGCCTGAAAACTGCTGCGCCTGCCCATCAACAAGGGCAGCCTGAAAACCCCAGCAGCGGCAGTCGCAAAAAAGACGACCGCCGCAGCAGCCGCGATGATGACGAAATGCGCGGCAGCCGTGGCGGCAAAGGCAAAGGCGGCAAAGATGCGCGTGGCAATCGCGGTGGCGATGACGAACGCGTGCGCGGCGGCAAAAAAGGCAAAAAACTGAAACTGGAACCCAATCAACACGGCTTCCAAGCACCTACCGAGCCTGTGGTGCATGAAGTATTAGTACCCGAAACCATTACCGTTGCCGATTTGGCGCACAAAATGGCGGTCAAAGGCGTGGAAGTGGTGAAAACGCTGATGAAAATGGGCATGATGGTTACCATCAACCAATCGCTAGACCAAGAAACCGCGCTGATTGTGGTGGAAGAGATGGGACACATCGGCAAACCTGCCGCCATCGACGACCCCGATGCTTTCTTGGGCGAAGAAGCCAGCAGCAACGCCGAATTGCTGCCACGCCCACCTGTGGTAACGGTGATGGGCCACGTGGACCACGGTAAAACTTCGCTATTGGACTACATCCGCCGCAGTAAAGTGGTGGCGGGCGAAGCAGGCGGCATCACGCAACACATCGGCGCGTATCATGTGGAAACGCCCAAAGGCGTGGTTACCTTTTTGGACACGCCGGGGCACGAAGCGTTTACCGCGATGCGGGCGCGTGGTGCGCAGGCGACCGATATTGTGATTTTGGTGGTCGCCGCCGATGATGGCGTGATGCCGCAAACGGTGGAAGCGATTGCCCACGCCAAAGCGGCGGGCGTGCCGTTGGTGGTGGCGGTGAACAAAATTGATAAGGAAGCCGCCAACCCCGAGCGCATTCGCCAAGAATTAACGCAACACGAAGTGGTGTGCGATGAATGGGGCGGCGATGTGCAGTTTATTGACGTTTCCGCCAAACAAGGCACCAACATTGATAAATTGCTGGAAGCCGTGTTGCTGGAAGCCGAAGTGTTGGAGCTGAAAGCCCCTGTGGATGCGCCTGCCAAAGGTCTGATTGTGGAAGCGCGGTTGGACAAAGGTCGCGGCGCGGTGGCAACGCTGCTGGTGCAAAGCGGCACGCTGCGCAAAGGCGATATGCTGCTGGCGGGCACGGCGTTTGGTAAGGTTCGCGCCATGCTGGACGAAACAGGCAAGCCGATTGATGTTGCCACGCCGTCTATCCCCGTGGAAATTTTGGGCTTGTCGGACGTGCCCAACGCAGGCGAAGACGCGCTGGTGTTGGCAGACGAGAAAAAAGCGCGTGAAGTGGCGCTGTTCCGCCAAGGCAAATACCGCGATGTGCGCCTTGCCAAGCAACAAGCCGCCAAACTGGAAAATATGTTCAACAACATGGGCGAAGGCGCGGCGCAAAATTTGGCGGTCATCATCAAAGCAGACGTGCAAGGTTCTTACGAAGCCTTGGCGGGCAGCTTGCAAAAATTGTCCACCGATGAAGTGAAAGTGAGCGTGTTGCACAGCGGCGTGGGCGGCATTTCAGAAAGCGATGTGAACTTGGCGATTGCTTCGGGCGCGTTGATTATCGGCTTTAACGTGCGCGCCGATGGTTCAGCCCGCAAGCTCGCCGAAAACGAAGACGTGGAAATCCGCTACTACAACATTATTTATGACGCGATTGACGATGTGAAAGCCGCGATGAGCGGTATGCTCGCCCCCGAAGAGAAAGAACAGCAAACAGGCACGGTGGAAATCCGCCAAGTGATTACCGTGTCCAAAGTGGGCAACATCGCGGGCTGCATGGTTACCGATGGCGTGGTCAAACGCGACAGCCATGTGCGCATCATCCGCAATAATGTGGTCATCCACACGGGCGAATTGTCGTCGCTCAAACGCTTCAAAGACGATGTGAAAGAAGTGCGCATGGGCTTTGAATGCGGCTTGATGATTAAAGGCTATGACGACATTGCCGAAGGCGATGTGTTGGAATGCTTTGATGTGATTGAAGTGGCACGCACGCTGTAAATACCGCTTGTTGATTGAAATAGGCAGCCTGAAAATGGGGAAACCGTTTTAGCTTCGCTGAAACGCGCTTCGCTCGTTTTCAGGCTGCCTTGTCATTGCGCCCTGCTGTGCTCGTCCGCCACGGTTTTCGCCGTTTCGCTGTCGTATTCACTCAATACGCCTTGTTTCATGGAGATAATCCGTTCGGCGTGGTGGAAGTATTTGTCGTCGTGACTGATGGCAAAGACGGTGCTGCCGCTTTGTTTGAGCAGGGGCAGCAGTTGTTCGTAAAAGATGCGGCGAAACTGCGGGTCTTGGTCGGCGGCCCATTCGTCGAGAATGATGATGCTGCGGTTTTCCAGCGCGGCGGCGAGCAGTCCGAGCCGTTTTTTCTGCCCTTGCGACAGTTTGCGGTTCAGGATGCGGTTGTGCTCTATTTTGACTTTTTCGTCCAGTTGCAGATGGGCGAGCCAGTGGTCTATCTGGGCTTGGGCAACGTCTGCGCCGATGCCGTCCACCAGTTGCTCGAAGATGTGGAAGTCGGTGAACACGCTGGCGAACAGTTGGCGGTAGGCGGGGCGGTTTTCGGCGGTGATTTCGGTGTCGTCCACGAAGATTTTGCCCGTTGCGGGGGCGTACAGCCCTGCGATTAGCATGGATAGGGTGGATTTGCCCGAGCCGTTGCCGCCAATCAGAAACAGGGTTTCGCCGCGATGGATGGTAAGGTTGACGGGTTGCAGCGCGAAGGTTTGCCCGCCTTGCTGCGGGTAGGCGTAGGTTACATTTTCCAGGCGGATAGTCTGCCAGTTTTCAGGCAGCCTGAAAGGGCTGTGGAAGGTGGTGGTGTAGTCGGCAAGACCCAAATCGGCAAGGGCTTGCAGGGCGACTTTGCTCTGCATCAGCACGGGATAGGCGCTGACGGTGGCGTTGATGGGGGCGCGCATAAACAGCAGGGTCATGCTGATAACGGCGGCATCGGTGGGGCTCGCCCAGCCGTGGTAGTTGGCAAGGTAGTAGATGATGCCGATGGTGGTGAGCATGATGCTGTTGCCCCAATTGCCTGAGATGGCGTTGTAGGCATCGGCGCGGATATGGGTGTCGCGGCGTTCGGCGGCGGCGGGCAGGACTTCTTGTTGATAAAAACGTTCGGCGCGGTGGCGGTTGAGCGCGAGTTCTTTGTGGCCGTTCAGGCTGGTTTCGTAGTGGCGTTGGATTTCGTCTTCGCTGTGGCGCATCTGGCGGAAGCTGGCGTATTGCCGCTGTACCACAAAATGCGTGCCCGCCACCATCAGCAGCATCATGGCGAGCGTAACGGCAAACAGCTTGGCCGACAGCACCATCATGTAAACACAACACGCCAGCACAAACAGCGCGCCCTGCACCAATTCGGGCAGCCGCGTGAACGAGAAGGACAGATTGCGGATGTCGCTGCTCAGGCTGGCGAGAATTTTGGGTTTGCCAATCAGCTGGATTTGCTCTTCGTGCGAATCCATGATGCGTTTGACCAGCTGCGTCTGCATTTGGAACACGAAATTCTGCCCGATTCTGGCCAGCTGGACTTGGGCGAAATTGGCGGCGGCAAAATACAGCGCAACCAGCAGCAGAAACGGCAGTAGCCCGCCGCCCTTGCCCTGCAAGAGCTGGCTGTTGAGATAGGACAAAATACCGACGCCCAGCGCGCCAGAAAGGGTAGTCAGCGCAAGCATCTGCAAAAACGGGCGGCGGTGCCGGGTGTAGATGAGTTTGATTAAATCCATGATTTTCTTATGGTGTGATGGTGCGGAGATGGCGGGATTGTAGTGGAAAAACGGGTTTCAGGCTGCCTTTGGGGGTTCTGATTTCAATAAGAGAGCGATACGCCGCCGTAGTTTCAGGAACAGATTGTTAGAACCTGTATTCACTATTCTCATAGGCATCTTTTATGCCCTAAAAACGCGGCTACTGCGTTAAAAATGCTCGCAAGGTGTCCAACCTTGCTGTGCTTTTTGCCTTGTATCCGCGCTTTTATGTCATAAAATCTGCCTATGGAAATAGTGAATACAGGTTCTTAGTTGGTCGTTGGACATAATGGGATGGTGGGAAATAGCTTGAATAATATGGGTAAGAAAATCGCCCGAGTGGTTTGGATGCGTTTTTGGCTTTTCAGGCTGCCTATGCGGGGGGAACATAGGCAGCCTGAAAAGCCAAAAATCATTTCACATGAATCACATGATGCCGCTTGCGCAGCAGTTTGACCACAATCCCGCTTTGCGTGCCAAACAGCACGGAGATGAGATACCACACGCCGCAGAACAGGATAATTGTTGGGCCCGATGGCAGGTTGGCGGGATGGTGGTACGACAGCAACAGCCCCGCATAGCCGCACAGCAACGCGCTGATGGCGGAAACCAGCATCAACGCGCCGATGCTTTTCACCCACAGCCGTGCGGCGATGGCGGGCAGCATCATCAAGCCCACCGACATCAGCGTGCCCAATGCCTGAAAGCCCGCCACCAAATTCATCACCACCAAAATCAAAAAGGCGACGTGCCACAAGCCGCCGCGTCCGTTTACCGAGCGCAGAAACAGCGGGTCTATGCTTTCCAGCAGCAAGGGGCGAAACATTACCGCCAGCGCGATGATGGTGCAGCTTGCCACGCCGCCCATCAGCCGCAGCGAGCCCAAATCCACCGCCAGCACCGAGCCAAACAGCAAATGCAGCAGCTCCACGCTGTTGTTGCCCAAGCTCACCAGCAGCACGCCGATGGCAAGGCTGGTTAGGTAGAACGCGGCAAAGTTGGCATCTTCTTTAAGCTCGGTGAAGCGGCTCACAATGCCCGCGAAAAACGCCATCAGCATCCCCGCAATAAAGCCGCCCAGCCCCATCGCAGGCAGGCTGAGCCCCGCAATCATGTAGCCAACCGCCGCCCCTGGCAGCACAGCGTGGCTCAGCGCGTCGCCAATCAGGCTCATGCGGCGCATCACCAAAAACACGCCCACAGGCGCAGCGGATAAGGCAAGGAACACAACAGACGCTAGGGCGTAGCGCATAAAGGCAAATTCGGTAAACGGGGTGATGAATAGGTCGGTCATGGTTGGGGATGGGGTGGAGTGGTTGGGATGTTAGGCAGCCTGAAAAAGGATAGGGCGGTGGGGATTTTATTTATGTAAACAGGGGAAGGTCGTTTCAGGCTGCCTTGGGGGATATGAGTAAAACAGGGCGATGCAGTTTTCAGGCTGCCTACACTTCGCACCATTGCGCTTCATCTTCCGCCTTTTGCGCCAACGCATTGGCACGCAGCAACAGCTCATCGGTCAGCACCGCTTCGGTCTTGCCATCCGCCACCTTTTCCCGCGCCAGCAAAAACGTATGCGGAAAATACGCCCGCACCTGCTCATAATCATGCAACACCGCAATCACCGCCCGCCCCGCTTGATTTTCTTGGCGCAGCCAATCCAGCAGCGCGTAAGTGGTTTTGGCATCCACCGCGTTAAACGGCTCATCCAACAGCAAAAATTGCGCGTTTTGCACCAGCATACGCGCAAACAACACCCGCTGAAACTGCCCATTGGACAACGCGCTGATTTGGCGTTGCGCAAAATCCGCCATCTCCACCCGCGCCAGCGCGTGATACACCCGCTCGCGCTGCACCGCCGTTAGCCGCCCAAAAAAGCCGATTTCATACCACAGCCCCATCGCCGCCAACTCAAACACCGTCAAAGGCTGGCTGCGGTCAATATCCGACTGCTGCGGCAGATAAGCAATATCGCAGCGCGACAAGTCTTGCCACGCCACGCTGCCCGAATGTTTCAGCAGCCCCATCACCGCTTTGAGCAGCGTAGATTTGCCCGCCCCGTTCGGGCCAAAAATGGCATACATACAGCCCTTGGCAAACGTCATGTCCACATGATGCACTGCAGGGCGCGCCTGATAGCTCACAGTCAAATTTTGGATAACAATGCTCATGCCGCCACCGCCCAAAAATACACGCCACACACCACCAGCAGCACAGCGGCGGCGATGGCAAGGCGTTGCGATAAGCTGGCGAGCAGCAAGGAAAAGGGAGATTTCATAAACACGCTTTCAGGCTGCCTGAGAAAAAGGACGATATTGTATAACAAGCAGGGCGCGTGTGTTAAGAAATGTGGACGCGCAGGCGTGTTGGTGATGCACGCTTTTAGGCAGCCTGAAAGCACCCAACGCGATATGCTTTTCAGGCTGCCCCAAGCATTGGTGCAGCCTGAAACAGAACATGGCGTATCGCCGCCATACCCACTCTTTCCATTGCCGTAGCGCAAACGTTTCAAACTGCCTTTGGGCATCGCAAAGGCAGCCTGAAAATGGGTTTAGCATCGTGGCGCAAACGATTACGCGCGGCATTTGCCGCATACGCCTGTAAGCACAACGTGTTCTTCGTTGAGCGCGAAGCCTGTTTGTTCTACGGCTTGGTGCAGGGCTTGCCATTCGCGGTTCAGGCTTTGTTCGTCCACCGTGCCGCATTGGGTGCACACAAGAATAAAGCTGCTGTTGTGGCTGTGGGCATCGCTGTGGCAATGGCTGTTGCATTCGTGTTGCACATGGCTGCATAGGATGTAGCCGTTTACGGCGGGGATTTTGTGCAGCACGCCTTGCTCTGCCCAGAAGTCTAGGGCGCGGTAGGCAGTGGGCGGGGCGAGCACGTTGTCGCTTTCGCGCTGCATTTGCGCCAGCACGATGTAGGCTTTAATCACGCCGTCTAGCTGCAATACGATGTCTAAAACGTGTTCGCGCAGCGGGGTTACTTGAACATTTTGGGCGCGGCATTGGGCGAGTATGTTTTGTTTGATGTTCATGGCTGTCTTTCGTTTGGGGAGCGTTACGGGGATTGTACGCTAAGAATGTGGGGGGGATGTTTAAATAACGGCGTGAGTGAAGTTATGGCGGGGGGCTGTTTAACCTGCCACCCCATCCTAGCCTTTTCCCGCCAGCGGGGGAAGGAACAGATGACTGAATGGCTTGCTGTCCGCAACAATAACGTCAGCATACTTTTTAGAACACCGTCCACTCGTTTTCAGGCTGCCTTTATTAGGCAAACAGGTAGCAACATAGGCAGCCTGAAACCGCTTGCGCCCTACCCTGCTCTACCTAAACCGTGTTGCTACGGCGCGTTCGCCCAGCATTGCCACCAAGCCATCCAGCAATTCGTTGCTCAACACCAGCCGCCATTGGGCGTTGGGCAGCAATGTGCCGTGGGCGCGGTCGTTGGCGTAGGTAAAGATAAGCGGGATTTTGTTGCCTGTGGCTTGCGTGTGCGGGCGCAGCAGTTGGGCAAGGGCGGCGATGTCGTGTTCGGGGCGCAGGTTGAGCGTTAGGCTGATGGCAAAGCGCGAGCGGGCTTCGTTGAGCCTGTGGATGCCTGCTTGTTTTTGCTCTTCGCTGCCGATGTTGGCTACATTGATGCGCAAGCCGCCATCGGGGTTAAAGCGGTCTTCGCGCACGCTGCAATCGCAAATCAGGATTTGGTCGGCTTTTAGCGTTTCTTTGGGGATGCCGTCCAGCAAATCGCTGCGGATGATGACTTCTTGCTTGGCGGTGTCGTCTTCCAGCAGCAGGGCAATCATTTTGCCGTTTTTGGTCATGATGCTGCGGATGGATGTGGCAAAGCCTGCCAGCCGTTGCGTGCCGTCTTTGGCTTTCAGGCTGCCTAATGGCGTGGGCGCAAAGGCACGCACTTCGCTGGCATAGGGCGCAAACGGATGCCCGCTTAAATAAAAACCAATGGCTTGCTTTTCTTCGGCGAGCTTGGTGGCTTCGTTCCACGGCTCAATGTATTGCAGCGGCACATCCGCCAGCGCGTCTTCCACCATGTCAAACAAGCCGCCTTGGTTGGCGTTGTCGGCTTTTTGCTCGGCTTGGGCGATGGCAAGGTCAATATTGCCCAGCAGCATGGCGCGGTTGGGCTCTATGCTGTCAAACGCGCCACCGCGAATCAGGGCTTCCAGCACGCGGCGATTGGCGTGTTGCTTGCCCACGCGTTCGCAAAAATCAAATAAATCGGTGAACTTGCCGCCGCTTTCTCGCGCGGCAACAATGGCGTTGACCGCCGCTTCACCTGTGCCTTTGATTGCGCCCAACGCGTAGCGGATTTGTTTTTGCGCGTTGGGGATAAAGCGGTAAAACGATTCGTTTACATCGGGTGGCAAAAAGCGGATGCCGTTGAGCTTGCTTTGCGCGTCATCAAAAAACACTTTGAGCTGGTCGGTGTTGTCTAATTCGGATGACATGGTTGCCGCCATAAATTCGGCGGGGTAATGCGCTTTGAGCCACGCGGTTTGATACGACACATAGGCATATGCCGCCGCGTGCGATTTGTTGAAGCCGTAGCCCGCAAATTTTTCCATGTAGTCAAAAATTTCATCGGCTTTTTCGCGGCTGATGCCTTGTTCTGCTGCGCCTTCGGCAAAAATTTCGCGGTGTTTTACCATCTCTTCGGGCTTTTTCTTGCCCATCGCGCGGCGCAGCAAATCCGCGCCGCCCAGCGAGTAGCCGCCGATGACTTGCGCTGCCTGCATCACTTGCTCTTGATACACCATGATGCCGTAGGTTGGCTCTAACACAGGTTCCAGAAGCGGGTGCATGTATTCAAACTTCGCACCTTTCATCCGTTCAATAAAGTCAGGAATCAAATCCATGGGACCGGGGCGATACAGCGACACAAAGGCGATGATTTCTTCCAAATTGGTGGTGTTGGCTTGCGCCAGCATTTTTTTCATGCCGCTGGATTCAAACTGGAACACGGCGGTGGTGTTGGCATCGCGGAAGATTTTATAAGCGGTTTGGTCGTCCAGCGGAATGTTGTTCACATCCACTTGCTCGCCTGTGGTTTGGCGGATGAAGTTTTGCGCCATTTCAATAATGGTTAAGTTGCGCAGCCCCAAAAAGTCAAACTTCACCAGCCCAATTTCTTCCACATCGCCCTTGTCAAACATAGACACGGGCGATGCGTTTTCATCGGCTTGATACACGCCGCAAAAATCGGAAATTTTGCTCGGCGCAATCAACACACCGCCCGCGTGCATCCCCAAATTGCGGGTTAAATCTTCCAGCTTCATGGCAAGATTGAGCAGCTCATCGGCTTCTTCTTCGCGGATGATTTGTTCAATTTCGGGCTCGGCGGCGAGCGCGTCTTTCAGATGCAGCGGCTTGTTGGCTTCCAGCGGGATAAGTTTG
The DNA here is from genome assembly GCF_030527935.1 of Kingella sp. (in: b-proteobacteria). GTDB lineage: Bacteria > Pseudomonadota > Gammaproteobacteria > Burkholderiales > Neisseriaceae > Kingella_B. The sequence continues at coordinate 1,566 of NZ_JAUMZV010000007.1, read as the reverse complement.
GACAAGCGGTCGCACAGGGCAAACGGCAGTTGCAGCACGCGCCCCACATCGCGTACCACTGCTTTGGACGACATCGCGCCAAAGGTTACGATTTGGCTCACGGCTTGTTTGCCGTATTTTTCGCGCACATATTCAATCACGCGCCCGCGATTGGCTTGGCAGAAGTCAATATCAAAGTCGGGCATGGACACGCGCTCTGGGTTGAGAAACCGCTCAAACAGCAGCGCGTATTTTAAGGGGTCTAGGTCGGTGATTTTGAGCGAATACGCCACCAGCGAGCCTGCGCCTGAGCCGCGCCCCGGCCCAACAGGGCAGCCGTGGTTTTTTGCCCAGTTGATGAAGTCTTGCACGATGAGAAAATACCCAGGGAACTGCATTTTGATGATGATGTCTAGCTCAAAATCCAGCCGCGCTTGGTATTCAGGCTGCCTTTGGGCGCGCTCGGCTGCGTTGGGATACAGCACGGCTAGGCGTTCTTGCAGCCCTTCGTTGGCAAGATGGCGCAGGTAGTCGTTTAAATCCATGCCATCGGGCGTGGGGAACAGCGGCAGAAAGTTTTTGCCCAGCGTGAGCGTGAGGTTGCATCGTTTGGCGATTTCTTGGCTGTTGGCTAGGGCTTCAGGGATGTCGGCGAAGCGGGTGGCGAAATCGGCAGGGGCGAGAAAATGCTGGCTGGGGGTGAAGTCGTGCGGGCGTTTGGGGTCAATGAGCGTCCAGCCGCCTGCGATGCACACGCGGGCATCGTGGGCTTTGTAGTCGCCTTGTTGCAAAAATTGGGTGGGATGGGTGGCAACCACGGGCAGTTGTAGGGCTTGGGCGATTTTCAGGCTGCCTGAAACGCTGGTTTCCCAGTCGGGCTTTTCGGGCAGGCGTTGCAGTTCCAAATAAAAGGCGTTGGGAAACCATGCTGCGTATTTTTGCGCGGCGGCGCGGGCTTTGTCTTCGTTGCCCAGCATTAAATGGCTGCCCACTTCGCCCATGTGCGCACCCGATAGGCACAGCAAGCCGCTGTTGTCGCCTTGGGCAAGCCATGCTTGGTTGATTTGCGGGGTGTGTTTGTTGCGGTCGTCGGCTTCAAAGGCGGCGGTGAGCAGTTCGTTCAGGCGGATGTAGCCTTGCTCGTTGCGTATCAGCAGCACGGCACGGTGGGGCTTTTCAGGCTGCTCGGTGTTTTCTATGCGCACGTCTGCGCCGCAAATGGGCTTGATGCCTGCTTTGCGACAGGCTTTGTAGAATTTGAGCAGCCCAAAGGTGTTCATCAGGTCGGTGAGCGCGAGCGCGGGATAATGCGCGGCGCGTGCGGCGGCGACATACTCGCCAATGCGGATAATGCTGTCGGTGATGGAAAATTCGGAATGGGCGCGTAGGGGGATGGAGGTCATGATGGGGCTGCGGGGATGGGTTGCGATGAGTGGGATTTTATCATGTGAATAAAGGGGCAGCCTGAAAATGGGGGGTGGGTTTTCAGGCTGCCTTTGGGGGGAATGGTTTTTTGTGTTTTATAAAAGGGACTGTCCTAGATAACTAGGATAAATTACTTCTTACCAATTGTTTTAAAATGGAAAT
>NZ_JAUMZV010000006.1 GCF_030527935.1 Kingella sp. (in: b-proteobacteria) | reverse complement strand
TCGGATCAGGTTTTGGATCAGGTTTCAAATCAGGTTTTGAAGTAGGAACAGGCGTTGGCACAGGCGCAATATGCTCATCAGGCTGCTTGCGCTTGTTCGCATTCATCATAATGCCGCCGTTGTATTGGGTTGGCTTGGGTTCGGGTGCAATGGGGGTGTGGCTGCCGCCAATGTTTGCCTTGTTGGCATCAACTATCACGCCGTTAGAACGTGAATTGGGCGTTGGATTGGGCTCTGGGCTAGGTGCAGGCTGGGGGTTGGGCGTGTGCGTTGTGCGCCCATTGTCGTTGCCATTGTTTTGGTTGTTATGGCTGCCGTTGTTTTGGCTGCTGCGATTGCTGATTAGATTGGGGTGGGTGGAGGCGTTGTTTTCATCGTTGGGTGTGGTTTTGGGTTTTTCTTCGTTGCAGGCGTTGAGTGCGAATAGGCTCATGAGCACGAGGACGATGGTTTTTTTGTTCATTTGGATTTTCTCTTGGATATTGGTTTTCAGGTTGCCGAAATAGTGCAGGGGTAAAGGAAAAAAGTGCAAAAAAAGGGGATAAATCTTGGAACTGATGACAAAAATAGTTTAATCAGAAACCTTTGCAAAACCTACAACCAATAGAATGTCGGCGATTCGCCGACATTTTGATAAATCAGTAACACTCTGTTTAATCAGATATTTTGCAGTGAACTGCCGCCTTTTCGTTTTGGATTTCAGACTGCTGTTGGGGTTTTGCAAAGGTTTCAATCACTCAGTTTGCCAATAAACGAGCAAAATTGATGCCATTCTTGTGGCAAAAATGGGGGCGCAAAGGCAGCCTGAAACGCGGTGCATCTAAGCCATCAGCCAAGTAAATTGTTTGCAATGGTTTTTGCGCGTTTTGGCTTCGCCGAAACTCACTTCGTTCGTTTTCAGGCTGCCTGAATGCGATATTTTCGCGTAAAATTCGCCTTTTCTAGCTTATTCAAAAGGACTACTCAATGACTGAAATCACCGCCGAAAAACGCATGAACGTGGAAAGTTTTAATCTGGATCACACCAAAGTGAAAGCGCCTTATGTGCGTCTTGCGTGTGTAACCGATGGCAATCATGGTGACATCATTTATAAATACGATTTGCGTGTGTGCCAGCCCAATCAAGACCACATGGAAATGCCGTCGCTGCATTCGTTGGAGCATTTGATGGCGGAATTGTCGCGCAATCATAGCGACAAAATTGTGGACATCAGCCCGATGGGTTGCCAAACGGGGTTTTATGTAACCCTGCTCAATGTGCCCGATTACCAAGACGCGCTGGATTTGATTGAAGCCACGTTAAAAGACGTGGTGGTGGCGCAAGAAGTGCCCGCTTGCAATGTGGTGCAATGCGGCTGGGCGGCGAGCCACAGCCTAGAGGGCGCGCAAAAAATCGCGCAATATCTGCTGGATAAACGCGGCGAGTGGACGGAGATTTTTGCATGAGCCGCGAGATGCTGGTTGCCAACACCATCGCCATCATCGGCGCGATGGAAGCCGAAGTGGCGCATTTGAAAACGCTGTTAGGCAGCCTGAAAACGCACAGCTTCGGCAAAGCCGCCACCATCTACACGGGCACGCTGCACGGCAAAGACATCGTGCTGTGCCAAAGTGGCATCGGCAAGGTAAACGCCGCCATCGCCACCACGCTGGTGATTGAGCATTTTTCGCCCGATTGCGTCATCAACACAGGCAGCGCAGGCGGCATTGGCAAAGGCTTGCAAGTGGGCGATGTGGTCATCGGCACGCAAGTGGCGCATCACGATGTGGATGTAACCGCGTTTGGCTACGCCATCGGGCAAGTGCCGCAACAGCCCGCCAGCTACGCCAGCGAACACAGCTTAGTGCACGCCGCCGAACGCGCCGCCCAAGTGTTTCAGGCTGCCCACATCCGCCAAGGCTTGATTGTGAGCGGCGACCAGTTTATCAACGACACATTCAGCATTGAAACCATCTGCCGCGAGTTTGCCAGCCCGCAAGCGGTGGAAATGGAAGCCGCCGCCATCGCGCAAACGTGCCATCAGCTGAACAAACCGGTTGTGATTATCCGCGCCATTTCCGATAGCGCAGACAGCGAAGCGAGCATCAGCTTTGACGAATTTCTCGCCACCGCCGCGCAGCATTCGGCGCAGATGGTGGTGGAGTTGGTGAAGCAGTTGTAAGAACCTGTATTCACTATTTTCATAGGTATCTTTTATGCCCTAAAAACGCGGCTACCGCGTTAAAAATGCTCGCAAGGTGTCCAACCTTGCTGTGCTTTTTGCCTTGTATCCGCGCTTTTATGTCATCAAATCTGCCTATGCAAATAATGAATACAGATTCTAAATCGTGGTAACTGCTAATAGAAGGCAGCCTGAAAACGAGAAGAATGCGTTTTCAGGCTGAAACCTTTGCAAAACCCTCAACAACAGCCTGAAATCTAAAATGGAGCGGCGACGGCTCGTCGCTAAATGGTTGATTCAACATGGCTTAGTTTATTAACAAAATGTCGGCGAGCCGCCGACGCTCTATTGGTTACAGGTTTTGCAAAGGTTTCAGGCTGCCTTTATCAGGCGCAGGCGGGGAACAATTACCTGCAAACAAGAACAACAAAGGCAGCCTGAAACGATATTTCTCGTTTTCAGGCTGCCTTTTATCCAACCCATCACGCATCAGGAAACCGCGCCATATACACCCCCACGCACAAACACACCACGCTCACCCCCACGCCCACATACAGCCGTTCAGGAAACCGAATCAGCAGTCCCACGCACGACAGCGACATCATCCCCCAAGCCATATACTTGCCCCGCCGCGGAATCGCCCGCTTCTCCTGCCAATCGCGCATCATCTTGCCAAACTTCGGGTGGCGATACAGCCAAGCCTTAAACCGCGGCGACGCTTTCGCCCAGCAAGTAAACGTAACCAGCAAAAACGGCACAGTCGGCATCACAGGCAACACCGCCCCAACCGCCGCCAACACCAAAGCCACCGCCCCCGCCAGCCACAGCAAACCATTGGTCAGCATCGTTTTCAAATTGCTCGGCGGCAGCAGCAACACCAAGCCCGACGACAGCATCAACAACAACGCCGACAGCACAGAAAAAAACCGCCAGCCTTCCGCAAAATGCGCATATTCAGGCGGCAACACAAACGGCAGCAACAGCGACAAACAGCCCGCCAGCCCCGAAGCAATCAGCAACACTCCCAAATAACCACGCAGCCATAGCTCCCGCAACCGACTTTTCGGCATCGCAGCCAACAGCAGCAACGGCGCAAATACCAGCCCCACCACCGCCCAAACATAAAAATTACCCATACAAGGCAGCCTGAAAATCAAAAGAAGCCGATTATACCAAGCCGCCAACATCGCCTGTGGCTGATAAAATACCGCCATCCAACCTGCCAACAAGGACATCCCCATGAAACCCACCCCCGCCACCATGCGCCTAGACAAATGGCTCTGGGCAGCCCGCTTTTTCAAAACACGCTCTCTGGCGCAAAAACAAATTGAACTCAACCGCGTCAGCGTAAACGGCGCAAAAGCCAAAACCAGCAAATACATCGCCGTGGGCGACGTGATAGATTTAACGCTGAACTCGCTGCCCTACAAACTCACCGTGCTCGCGCTCAACGAACAACGCCGCCCCGCGCCCGAAGCGCGGCTGCTCTATCAAGAAGACGAAGCCACCGCACAAAACCGCGAAGCGCAAAAGCTGCTAGACCAAGCCAGCCGCATCACCGCCGCCTATCCCGACGGTCGCCCCACCAAACGCGACCGCCGCCAGCTAGACAAAATGAAACGCGATAGCTGGTAACCCCGCCCGCCCCCATTCAACAAAACAAAGGCAGCCTGAAACGCGCAAGCAAATGGTTTTAGCTTCGCAACTCCGCTTCGCTACGCAGGCTGCCTTAAATGAAGCGGCAACGGCTCATCGCCAAAAAGCCCATGCAAATAGGCAGCCTGAAACCCAGCGCGTAGGGTGTGCAGCTTGCTGTGCACGCGGTTTGCATCGTTAGCAAAGGCAGCCCGAAACCCACCCAATCCAAGGAAACAATATGCCCCACTTTGCCCAAGTGCAAGCCGCTGCGGCGGACAGCATCCGCTGCGCCTTTCCCTCTATTCGCGACCAAGTTGTCGCCCACGGCGAGAAACTGGCGGCATTTTTCTTTTGCTTTGTTGCCGATTTTTACGCCGCCACGCCCGACGGCATTTCGCAGGAAGATATAGGCCAACAAGGCGGGGCTTTGCAGGATGCGCTGCGGACAGACCAAACCAAGTGCTATTGCACGCCCATACAGCCATCCAATCCCGATGGCGATGATTGGCCGGGCAAGCAAAGCCTGCTGTACCGTTTGGGCTGGGAATGGCTGGACGAAGCAGAAAAAAATCGCCGAAGCAACAGGCGACGACACCGCATACGCCACCGCCCGCGCCAATTTTGAAAACGCCGTGATTGCCGCCATGCAGCAATGCGACCGCGAAAGTGTATTTGGCAACCGCGCCGAAAACGGCTTGCTGCTGTTTGCCTATTACACCGATGTGGATGACGAACACAAGCCCGAAGCCGAGCAGCTTATCCACCGCTCCGCCCGAGCCTTAAACAGCAAAAAAGGCTACGACCGCATCGTTGCAGATGGCACAGAAAACCAGTTTGTCCACATTTGGCTAGGCGATGTGCCACAAAACGTGGCGGAATTTGCCAACTATCTGAACGGCAACCCCAGCCCATTTGCGCACGACTTGGGCGGCGAATAGGATGCCGAACGATTGCAAGCCTACCCACCGCAAGCGCAAGCCGTGCCGCCAAAAGATTTTCTCGCCAACAAAGTTGCCCGCAGCGACTGGCGAGCGGCGGTGCTTCAAGCCAAAGCAGCAGAGCTCACCCAAGCCAACGCCATGCTTGCTTACTACGGACGGCTGGATGTGCCCAATGATGGACGGCGATTTAATGATTGTTTTATCTAGGCAGATTCGCAACGCCCTAGCTGTATCAAAAGGCAGCCTGAAACGTGTTGGCACGGTTTTCAGGCTGCCTACTGGTTGCGAAGCTAAAACAGGGTAGGGCGAAGCAATCGGCGTAGGGTGTGCAGCTTTGCTGCGCACGCCGTTCGCATGGTGAGCAAAAAGGCAGCCTGAAATGCCATTTCCACGTTGTGATGACGTTGAACCCCATTTCAGGCTGCCCAATCACACAAAAAGCAGCCTGAAACGCTGTAAACGATTTCAGGCTGCCTCAAATAGAACAACGATGGCTCGTCGCCAAAATACCCAATCAAACCCACCCCATTCACCGCTCCACGCCCAAATCCCATTTTCAGGCTGCCTATTTCTCTCAAAAAAGCCAGCCTGAAATCCCATCTACTCCCCCTCCCTCGGCGGCATCGGCGCAAACCACCCCACCAGCAGCAGCAACAGCCCCACCACAATAAACGACACAATCCGCGCCACGCCGCCGCTGTTGCCCAGTTCCACCAAAAACAGTTTCGCCACCACCACGCCCATCAGCCCCGCGCCCGTGAACCACAACGCGCGCGCCGCCTTTTGATTGCCGCGCACCATCAAGCCAATCGCCAGCAAAGCCCACACAATCGACAAGCTCGCCTGCAAGCCGAACGAAGCCAGCAAATCGCGCAGCCGCCACGCCACGCCGTCATACTTGTGCCACACGCGCATCACCAGCGCGCTCACCGCAAACAACGCCAACGCCGATGGCAGCGCAATCCGCAGCTTTTTCGCATCGGGCGCAAATTCAGGTAGCCACAGAGCGCACCAACGCCACGCCTGCCACACAATCGCCGCCGTTGCCAATTCCAGCGGGTTCAGCAGCGGCAGATACGGCAGCCCGCTTTCGCGCGGCGCAACCCAGTTTGCCGTCAGCAGCCACAGCACCGCCGAAGCCGCCGCCGCCAAGCTGCCCCATTGCCAATACACCGCGCGCGGCTGCAAGCGCGGATGGTTGCGCCACGCCGTAAACGCGCACCACAGCAGCATCGGCACAGCCAACTGCGCCCATTGCGCCCACACCCCGCTGGCATACTGCTCGCCCAGCCTGCCCAGCCAAATCGTCCACATCAAGCCAAACACCGCCAACGCCATGCTGTGCCACGCCACGCTGCGGCGCAGCTTTTCAGGCTGCCACGTCGGCTGCCACGTCATCGCCCGCAGCGATACCGCCGTCATCATCGCCAAAGTCAGCGTTTTGGCAACGGGCGCATAAACCTGCCCATTATCCATCGCGTTAAACAGCAAACACGCATACACCCAGCCCGCCACCGCGCAGGTTTGCAAACCCTGCGTCCACTTGCCCCAGCGCGATACCGCCAGCAGCGGCAGCCACACCAGCCACCACATCGCCCAATAAGACACCAACCACCACACTTCAAAATCAGACCCATAAGACGGCGGCGCGGCCAGCGGCAACAGCAGGTTTTCGCCCGCCATCGCCAGCAGCGCGGCAAACGGCAGCAACGCCCAGCCCGCCGCCGCGTTTAGCATAAACCCATTTGGCGTAACCCCGTTTTCAGGCTGCCAACGGCTCTTGTGCAACAAAAACGCCGCCGCCAACACCAACACCGCCGCCGTTAATTGCAACACACCGCTGTCGCTCGCCCCCGCCGCCAGCAGCATCCCCCACCAGCCCGTGCCCACTGCAAACACCGACAACACCTTGTTCTGATGGCGAAACTGCGCCGCCGCCAACGCCAGCGTGTACGCCGCCATCGCATACGCCGTGCCTGTTTCGGCAAACAGCATCATCGGCAACGCCACCGCATTTGCCAACGCCAACGCCTGCACGGCAGCCTGAAAACCGTTTTCCCACGCCGCCAGCTTTTCAGGCTGCCTAAACCATGTCCACGCCATCGCCGCGCCGCCGCCCATCAGCCACAGCGTGCTCCACAGCGAACCGCCCATCAGCGTATCGCTGCCGTGCGGGAACAGCTTCCACTCGCCCAACTGCGCCACCGCCGCCAACACAAACACCACCAACGCCGCCAAGCGCGTGTGCGGCTGGCGCAGCTTCATGCCAAAAACGTACACCAACGCCGCTTCCAACGCCCACGCGCTCGCCGTCCACGCGCCATCCCATTCCAGCGGAACCGCCAGCGTAACAAACAGCAGCGACAACGCCGCAAACGCCTGTTTCATCACGGCAAAATCATCGCCCTGCTGCGCAAACCACAGCGCAAAACCCGCATACACCGCCGCAAAGCCCACCGCCGAAGCCGCCGCCGCGTGTTGCCAATATTCAACCATTTGATATTGCATGGAAAACGCCGTAATAGCCGTGCCAAACAGCAGCGTGCTGTCCAAGCCGCGAATATGGCTGGCATAGGCGGCAAACGTCTCCATAATGCGCTGCAACGGCGCATCGTTCGGAATGCGTTTCAGGCTACCTGAAAACGGCTCGTGCGCCAGCGTTTGCCGCGCAAAAAAGCACGCCACCGCCGTGTAAAGCAGCCAGTGATACAGCAAAAACGGCTCGGTGCGGGCAAAATGCGCCGCCGTGTAGTCGCGCATCCCCCAAGAGAGCGCGATGGCAAACGTGCCCACAAAGCCCGTGATGTTCAAATCGCGCCACGCCTTGTGCCACGCAATCCACGCCACCGCCGTGTTGAGCAACGCCAAATAACTAAACAAAACCAAATAGTTGCCCGAGCCATCCGAAGTTAAAACAGGTGCAGCCAAGCCGCCGATTAACGCCACTTGCGCCATGATTTTGGCATCGCGCCGCATCGCCAACGCCGCCATCAACGCCACCGCGCCCAGCATTACGGCGAACACCATCGCCGCAGGCATCAGATGATGCCATTTCAACGCCGCCAGCGCGGTTAAATACATAACGGCAAAGCCAAATCCTTGCAGCACCAAGCCGTATTCGCGGTTTTGCGCGCGCAATTTTTCGCCCCCCGCCGCCGCCGCCACGCCCGCGCCAAACGCCGCCAAATATTTGAGCCACAAAGGCAAATGGCTGCCCACATAGCGCAGCAAAAACGCCAAGCCAAAAAACAGCACCACCACGCCGATTTTCAACAGCGGATTGCCGCCCACAAACCACGCGATAAGCGGGTTGGGTTCGGCGGGTTCGCTGGGCTGGTCGGCGGGTTTAGGCTGTCGATGCTTGGCGGGTTGATGCGCGGTGGTTTGCGTGGGAACAGGTGTTTCGGCGGCAATTGCCGTTTCAGGCTGCCGATGGGATGGGGACGCGGGTTGCGCCGTAGATTGAGCAAGGGATGGGGCGACGGCGGGGCGGTTGCCCGGCGCGTCTAGGTTAAATTCGTTGTCTTGATTTTCAGGCTGCCCAAGGGGTTCGGGCGTATGAATGGTTTGCTGAACCGTTTGCTGGATGGCAGCAGGCGCGGGCTGCGTTTCAGGCTGCCTTGCGGTTTCCCGCGACACGGTTAAATGGCTTTCAGGCTGCCGTAGGGTTGCGCTTGCGGTGGTTGCCGATAAATCGGTCGCCAAATGATTTTCAGGCTGCCCAGTAGCGTCCCGCGTGATGGCGTTTTCAGGCTGCCCCAGCAAGGTTTGAATCGTTTGATTTTGCTGATTGATGCGCTGGTGCAAAATGTCCAACTCGTTTTGCAAATCGCGCAGCTTGTTGTCTTGCTGCTTACGCGCTTGCTCCTGCTGCTTGTCGCGCGCCCGATGATGCAGCCATGCCGCGCACAAAATCAAAAACGCTTCCACGCCAGCACTGTAATGCGTCATCGCGCACACAATCAGCGTAGGCACGACAACAAACAACAAAAAATTCATGGCAGCCGCCTGTTCTTTTTGATGAGAATTGAACGCGATTATAGCGATAAACAGGGGGGTTAGGCAGCCTGAAACCTTTGCAAAACCAAATAGCCGATGGAGTGGCGATGGCTCGTTGCCCAATGTTGGATGAAATAGGATGGCATTTATCATCAGCCAAAATATCCGCACGCCATTTTCAGGCTGCCTTTGGGGAATGATTGAGGCAACCTGAAAACGCCAAATGTAAGGGTGGGCAATTCACTTGCCCACCAAAACGTTAACGCTATCACCATGGTGGGCAAGCAAGTTGCCCACCCTACACACTCAATTTTTCAGGCTGCTGCTGGCGTTTTGCAAAGGTTTCAAGCTGCCGCAAATGGAGCGGCGACGGCTCGTCGCCAAACAACCCAATCCAACCAGCCACGCCAAATAATAACGACACAAGTAGGATGTGCAGCTTGGCTGCGCACGCCGTTCAAGGCAGCCTGAAAATGGGCTAGGTTTATTTTCAGGCTGCCCATTCCCCCAAATGCAGCCTGAAAACCGATTAAACACACTCCCACCCCACAACACAAAAAAATCCCCCCAACACCCCCCGCGCAAATTGCTAAAATCGCCCCCAACTCAAAAGGCAGCCTGAAACCCACCCAACCCACCCCCAAAACGCCCAACCCCAAAGGAACCCCCATGCAAACCCTAACCATCATCCAGCCCGACGACTTCCACGTCCACTTTCGCGATGGCGCAGCCCTGCGCTCCGTTGTGCCACACACCGCCCGCCAAATGGCGCGCGCACTCGTGATGCCCAACCTAAAACCGCCCATTACCACCGTAGCACAAGCCCTTGCCTACCGCGCCGAAATTCAGGCTGCCGTGCCGCAGGGCAACCCATTTGAGCCACTGATGTCGCTCTATCTCACCGACCACGCCACGCCCGAGCTGGTGCGCCAAGCCAAAGCCGCAGGCATCGTCGCCTTCAAGCTCTACCCCGCAGGCGCAACCACCAACTCCGACAGCGGCGTAACCGACCTATTCAAACTGCTGCCCGTGTTGCACGAAATGGCGGCGCAAAACATCCTGCTGCTTGCCCACGGCGAAGTAACCGACCCCAGCATTGACATCTTTGACCGCGAAGCCGCCTTTATTGAGCGCGTGATGCAGCCCATCATGGCGCAAGTGCCGCAGCTCAAAATCGTGTTTGAACACATTACCACTGCCGAAGCCGCCCAGCTCGTGTGCCAAGCGGGCGGCAACATCGCCGCCACCATTACCCCGCAACATTTAATGTACAACCGCAATCATCTGCTGGTGGGCGGAGTGCGCCCGCATTTTTACTGCCTGCCGATTATCAAACGCGAACGCCACCGCCAAGCCCTAATCAACGCCGTGATGGGCGAGCAATCGCACAAATTCTTTCTCGGCACCGACTCCGCACCCCACGCCCAAGCCGCCAAAGAAAACGCCTGCGGCTGCGCAGGAATGTTCAGCGCAGCGCACGCCATAGAGCTCTACGCGCAAATTTTTGAAGACGCAGGCGCGTTGCACAAACTAGAAGCCTTTGCCAGCCAAAACGGCGCACGCTTTTATGGGCAGCCTGAAAACACCCGCACCATCACGCTAGAAAAACGCGAGCAGCGCGTGCCCGAGAGCTTTGCCTTTGGCGACGCGCGCGTTGTGCCGATGTGCGCAGGCGAAACCTTGCGCTGGACGCTGGTGGCGTAAGCATAAGGCAGCCTGAAAAATGGAGCGGCGACGGCTCGTCGCCAAATCGCCTAACCCAATAAGGCAGCCTGAAAACCACCCCCAATTAAGAACCTGTATTCACTATTTCCATAGGTATCTTTTATGCCCTAAAAACGCGGCTACCGCGTTAAAAATGCGCGCAAGGTGTTCAACCTTGCTGTGCTTTTTGCCTTGTATCCACGCTTTTATGTCATCAAATCTGCCTATGCAAATAATGAATACAGGTTCTAATTTTCAGGCTGCCCCAGCAAAACCCACTTCCCAAGTCCCGAAAAATAGAGTACATTATCATTTCCTTACTTCTTCTTAACCACTATTAACAAACGGAGCGCAACAATGGAACAATTCCCCAAATCCCATCGTCTAGAAAACGTTCGTTACGAAATTCGCGGTCCTGTGATGCAAGAAGCCATGAAAATGGAAGCCGCAGGGCATCAAATCATCAAACTCAATATCGGCAACCCCGCTCCGTTCGGTTTTGAAGCCCCCGAAGAAATCGTCAAAGACATCATCAGCCATCTAGCCACTTCGCAAGGCTATTGCGACAGTAAAGGGCTGTTGAGCGCACGCCAAGCCATCGTGCAATACTACCAAGCGCGCCATTTTCCAGATGTAGATGTCAACGATATTTACATCGGCAACGGCGTGTCCGAGCTTATCTTGATGACCATGCAAGCCCTGCTCAACGATGGCGATGAAATACTCATCCCCGCGCCCGACTATCCGCTGTGGACAGCCGCCGCCACGCTTTCAGGCGGCAAAGTGCGCCATTATCTGTGCGACGAAGCCGCCGATTGGGTGCCCGACATCGCCGACATCAAATCCAAAATCAGCGATAAAACCAAAGCCATCGTCATCATCAACCCCAACAACCCCACAGGCGCGGTGTACAGCAAAGAAGTGCTGCAAGAAATCGTTGAAGTTGCCCGCCAGCACAAACTGATGATTTTCGCCGACGAAATCTACGAAAAAATCGTTTACGATGGCGCGGTTCACCACCACATCGCCACGCTCGCCCCCGATGTATTCTGCGTAACCTTCAACGGCTTATCCAAAGCCTACCGCGTGTCAGGCTTCCGCCAAGGCTGGATGGTGTTTACAGGCAACAAATCCGCCGCCAGCGGCTTTATTGACGGGGTAAACACCCTATCTTCCATGCGCCTTTGCGTCAATACCCCCATGCAATACGGCATTTCCGCCGCATTAAATGGCTACCAAAGCATTGACGACCTTATCGTCCCTGGGGGGCGGCTCTACGACCAAAGCATTTCCGCCGCCGAAATGCTCAACGATATTGACGGCGTAAGCTGCGTGCGACCCAAGGGCGCGCTCTACGTGTTCCCCAAACTGGACACCAAAAAATTCAACATCCACGACGATGTGAAATTTGCCCGCGATTTTCTTGCGCAAGAAAAAGTGCTGATTGTGCAAGGCACAGGCTTCAACTGGCCCAGCCCCGACCACTTCCGTGTGGTTACGCTGCCACACAAAGAGCAAATTGAAGAAGCCATCAGCCGCCTAGCCCGCTTCTTGCACGGCTATCGCCAGTAAACGTTTTCAGGCTGCTTATGCGGCGCGGGGCAGCGCAGTCAAACCAATTGCGCCCACCCCGCAAAACGCAGTATGATGCGCACGCAGCCAACTTGCTGCATTAACCCAATCTTTTAGGAGACCAACCATGAAAAAACTCGTACTCATCGCCATCACATCCATGCTTGCCCTTTCCGCTTGCAACACCATTTCAGGCGCAGGTAAAGATGTGAGCGCAGCAGGCAACGCCGTAAGCAATGCCGCGCAAGATGTGAAAGAAAAAATGTAAACATTTCCAAGCAGTTCGCAAACGCAAAATCGCCCAAGTTTTATCGCTTGGGCGATTTTGTTTGGTATGGCGGTGGTTTAGCGGTTTCAGGCTGCCTTTTGCTAACGACCACGCCAAGGCAACCTGAAACAGTTGTCGTAGGGTGTATGGCTCTGCCACGCACCGTTTAGCCAGTGTTTAATATGGCGTGCAACAGAAGTGCACCCCACGCGAACACCCGTTTCAGGCTGTCCCCATCCCGCCCGCGCCCAACACAGCTTTCAACCCACTCAACTGCTGCAACACCTTGCGGCTGTGCATCTCATCAGGCAGCCTGAAATCCAACAGCAGGCGCGTTACCGCCCGCGCGCTCGCCCAATCCAGCGCCGCGTTTTCATCCCCCGCGCCCAACGCCAACAACACATCCCCGCGCACCACCACCGCATCGCCCCAACTATCCGCATCGCGCTCATCCACCGCCTGAACAGGCAATTCAGGCTGCACCGCATACCACCCATCCGCTGCCACGCGCCGCCCATCCGCATCACGCTCCCAATCAGGCGCAAAGCCCAGCAACGCCAGCAAACGCCACTCAAAGCAACGCAACGCGCTGGCAAACGCCCGCGCCGTGCAAATCGCCCGCAGCACATCCTGCAACGCCGCAAACAATTCAGGCTGCCCATCTTCCCGCACCGTCAATTTCAGCACCAACTCGTTCACATACAAAGCACTCATCAACCGCTGCCCACTCGGTTGCGCCCAGCCGCCGCGCCATTCCGCCCGATGCACCGTTTTCAACTCTTCCTTGCCAAACCAAGACACCGAAATCGGCACAAACGGCAGCAACACCCCGCGCAACTCCGAGCCACGCGACCGCGCACTGCGCGCCAGCAGCGACACCCGCCCAAAATCGCGGCTAAACGCTTCCACGCGCAAGCTATTCTCGCGCCACGGCAACGTCGTCAGCAAAAAAATCGTTTGATGATTCACACGGCTAGACATACCCACACCCTCACAACAAAAGCGCGGATTATAGATTAGGCAGCCTGAAAACCCAAAACAGCCTTTTCAGGCTGCCTAACCAAACTTTACCCGCCCCAAAAACCCGCAACACATTGAGAACCTGTATTCATTATTTGCATAGGCATCTTTTATGCCCTAAAAACGCGGCTACTGCGTTAAAAATGCTTGCAAGGTGTCCAACCTTGTGTAAACCGCCGCCGCCTTTTGCATCAAATGACACCACCTTTTACAAACTGCCTTTATCTCCGCGTCAAAACCTTTTGCATTTAAATCAGCCTGCAAGCATATTCACTTGCAGGCTATTATTTTGGCTTAACCTATGCTCAAAAAGCCAGCTTAGTCAAACGTCCAAAGCATATTGTCTTCATACGCAGTCTGATAATTCAGCTGTGCATTGACAACCACTTTTTGGCAATCTTTCCACGCCTGCCAGTTGCCCGTCTTAGTGCTGCAAACGTAATCCACATAAGCGGGCAGCTCGCTTTTGGTGCTGCTGAAAAATACGAAAGGCGGCTTAATCTTATCTGCCAGTTTGAGAAACTGCACCATACCGAAATATTGCTCGTTGGCGTATGCGCCTTGTGCAGTGGAGACGTAGGGCGGGTCAAGCAGTAGCAGGGTTTTAGTCTGCCCTGCACATTCGGGCAGCAGCTTGGTAAAGCATTGATGGCGGATTTCCAAGCCGTCTAAGTAGTCTGCTGCTTCGGCATAGGGTGATTTGGCAATGCCGTTCCACCAGATTTTGCTTTTTAAATCTGCCCAGTCTTTGGCTTGTTTGCCGCTGAACAGAAACCAGCTTGCCAGCGTTTGCACGTCCACAAAGCTGTTAAATGTCTCAATCTCTGCAATCAGGCAGGCTTTGGTGTCATCGCTTAACCGGTTATCTTTGCCCGCTGTGCCTACAATGGCAAGGCATTGTCGGCGCAGTCTCTCGGTGTCGGCAATATGGAGCAGGCGCTCGGCGTAGCCGTCAAAGTCGTTGTAAACCACGCGCGCCTTGGGCAGGGTGCGTTTGGTGGTATGCGCCAGCAAGCCGCTGCCGCCAAACACGTCCACAATTGTCCAGCCTGCGCCGTCATCAGGGATGTTTTGTTGCAGCAGCGGGATAAAGTGTTTTAGGAAATTGCGCTTTTGCCCGATAAAGGGCAAGGGTGCTTTTTTGTAGGTTTTCATGTGTGCCTTTGGGTATGTTCGGCACTCAAAGGCACTCTGTTTTTAAAGGATATTTAAACGGGGTTTTACGGCTTTCAGGCAGCCTGAAACTGCTTAAAACGTCTGAATCAGCTTTTCGGCAATCCAGCGCGCAACCGGCGGACAGACGGCGTTGCCCGCAGCCCGAGCTTCCGCAGCGTTGATCTCATCCAGTCCGAGGCAAAGCCCATGATTTGCAGCCGCTCGCGCCCGCTCAACCATCGCACCCCGTCCGTTTCGCACAACGATGATGTCCGAACCCGCTCGGTCAATCCCTGATGCGCCGATGCCGGCCAGCAAAGTAGCGTGGGGTTCTTGCCGTTGTGGGTCGCGCGTTTGCGCCAGCATTCCAACTGGTGCGGTGTCAGCCATAAACTCGGCTGGGGGCAACTCTCCCAGTCCAGCGACCATGAATACGCGACGGCGTTTTGTGGGGACTCCGAAATATGCAGCATTAAGCACGCGCCATGCGCCCAAATACCCGCATTCGGCAAGGGACTGGATGACTGTTTGAAAGTCTTGGCCAGCGTTGCTATTGAGCAGTCCCGTAACGTTTTCCAGCACAACCCAGCGGGGTTTAAGGCTATCCACGATGTGGAGCGCATCAAAGAACAAGCCTGTGCGTTTGCCTGCAAGTCCGCGCCGTTTGCCTGCAATGGAAACGTCTTGACAGGGGAATCCGCCGACGATAACGTCAACCGGCGATAAGTCGGGCAGGCAGGTGCGCACGTCGGTAAACTGTTGGGCGTGTGGGAAGCGGTCGGCGAGCACGGCACGGCAGGTGTCGTTGATTTCCACTTGCCATTTGGTTGTGAAACCTGCTTGCTCAAAGCCGAGGTCAAATCCGCCGATGCCGGCGAACAGGCTGCCGATTGTGGGCTGTTGGGTTGGTTGGATTGATTGAGATTGAGCATCCATAGTGTCCTTTCAAAATACAGACGCTCGCAGGCGTTCAGCTAAAAGGCATTCTTATGGATGCTCAAAAGAAGTTTAGATTTTGATGTTTCAGGCTGCCTGAAAGTGATTGAATTGCTTGCAGCGTGGGCACTTTACGGCAAGGCGATATTTGCCTGCGATTTCGCCCAGTTTGCGGCGGCATGATTGACAGCGCAATTCGGTTGATGTGTGTTCTGTTTTCTCGTTTGTATTCATTGTGCAGATTCCTGTGTTTTGGTTTACAATCCGCCCGCCCTCGAGGGCTACGGCGGCTAATGCAGGGACTATCTGCTTTGGCAAGGGGGCGTGGGTGTGTTCCTAGCGCACCCACGTTCCTGCCGTACTTTTTTAGCATTCCCCCGTTTTTTAACGGGGGTTTTCTATTTTTTGCACACCGCGCCTATATTCAAAACGCCGTCCGAAAGGCAGTGAGCAAGTCGGCTCGGGCTAAACCTTTCAGGCTGCCCCAGCCCTAATGCCTTAGCGCACCACTCCGAGCAAAACCACCGCTGCGTTGCTTGGCGTATCGGCAACACCACGCCCAACGCGCCCAAATAATCATATTTCGCCCCTTGCGTGGCTTGATACAAAGCCCAAACTTTCTCATGCGCCTCCACATCGCGGATTTCCAGCAAATCCCATTTATCAGCAGGCAACAGCATTCGTTTACTGCGCACCCCGCCATCGCGTGCGCTGGCAGAATAGCAATGATAGGTATCGGTAAAATCATGCTTCACTGCAATTTCGCAATGCGAATACTGCCCGCGCGTAGCGGTTCGCACCGTCCAATCCATCAGCCGTTTTCGCCCTTTATACAAAGCCAAATAAACCCGCGTCATCGCCTAACCTCCCATTTCAGGCAGCCTGAAAGCAAGCTCAATCGCCGCCAAATCATCCTGCGTTTTGGCGCGCTCAATCCGCACCTGCAACGCCTGCCGCTGCCCCGCCACGCCCGCTGCCAGCGTTTCATATTGCTGCGTCTTGCGCAACGCCGCGCGAATCAGCGTGATGCGGTCAATGCCGCGATGCTTGGCGATGCCGTCTAACACAGGCGTAGGCGCGTTGTCGTCCTCCGCCCAAGCCCGCGCTTCCGCGCCCTGCATCGCCCACGTTTCCTGCTCAAAGGCGGGGACAATATCGGTTTTGGCGTACTTATCCACAAACGCCTGCGCTGCGTCGGCAAGTTCCGCCAGTTTTGCCGCTTGGGCAGCTTGAAACGCCGTTTTTTCCGCTTCGGCTTGTTTGGCTGTATCCAACACCCATGTTTTGCCATTCCATGTATGGGCAGGCGATGGGCGCGGGATAATGGATAAATCCGCGCCAATGTGCGCCCCTGTGTTCAGCGCATCCAGCAAGGCTCGATGTTGCTGCGCATCAATTGCCTGCGCGTCCTCGGGTATCTGCGCCGCGCTGTGGATTTGGTCGTCAAAAAACGCCTGCGCGCTGTGCGAGTAATAAATCATGGTTAATCTCCCGTAAAAACATCAATGTCCGATGGCAAACCAAAACAATTCCTGCTCGCCAAACGTGCCGTTTTCCGAAAATCCCACATGGATGGAGCTGTTTTCCAGCCAAGCCACATGCGCCGATGCTACGTTATTGCCCTGCACCGCGCCGCCGATGGAAATGGTCGCCTGCGCGTTAAGGTTGGCGTTGGGAAAGGAGATGGGCATCCATACCCTGTAAAAACCGTCGCCCTGCACCTTTAATCTGCCCCATTGCAGTATCAGCCCGCCCGGCAAACGCTGATAGCCGTTTTGCCCGAACGAATTGCTAGCAAAATGCCCGTCAAACACAAAATCGCCCAAATCCGTGCTGTCTACCGTGGCTTTCAGGCGGTCGCCGCTCCAACCAATCTTTACCTGATGCCCTGCGTTTTGGCGGTGCCCTACGCCGCTGCGCACAAAGCCCTCGTGCAGCCAGCCATACGCCCTAGTCCATACCGAGTTGTCATAAACGCTCATGCCGTGGGTGCGGCGGTCGACGTTGGTCGCGCCCGGCGGCGTAACCGAAAAGCGCAGGCTGTACTGCCCGTTGCCGTCCGACACCACCTGCATCCCGCCGCGCGGCACGTTGCCCACATAAGCGTCAAAAAAGATGTTTTTGCCCTCGGTAGGCTGGTTGGCGATAAAGCCCACCCAATCGTTGGCGTACTCGACTTTAATCGGTGCGCCCGAATTAAGCCCCTGTGCAAAATCTTTATAACCCGTAATGGTCTGGTTAGTGGATAAAGTAACGCCGCTGTTGCCGTCCAGCTTGCTCTCGGCAAGCACCTTGCCCTGCGCGGCGGATAAAGCGGCGGTGGTATCATTGCTGTTGAGCGCGTCGATGAGCCTAACCACGCCTGCCAGCGTGTCGGTGGCGCGCTCAATCTTATGCGTATGCCCTGTTGCACCATTCGCTGCTTGGTTCTCGGTATCGCCTGAAAGCGTGGCGGGGTTGGTGGCATCGTTCATCAGTTTTTTCAGGGCGGCCAGCATTTGATTGCGTTGCGCCTTGTTGGGGGTTAAGCCGCCTGCGCGCACCACTTCCATCATCTCGGCTTGCACTTGGTTTAACCACCACGCCGGCAAAATGGTGCCCAGCTCGGTGGTGCCGTTGCCATCGTGAAATTCGTTGTCTTGGGTTTCTATCGGAAACATGGTCTATCCTTTGAGGTTTATCCTTTGGTTTGGGAATGATTGTCTTAGCCCACATAGGCAAAGCGCACAAAGCTGTGGGCAGGCTTTAAATCTTGGAACACGCTTTCAATCACGCTGTCGCTGAAACTGCTTAACCGCTCGCCTGCGGTGCTGCCACCTGCGCGGAAATAAAACACCGTTTGGTTTTGCGCTTGCACATTCACCACCCACACCCACATAATTTCTTCGGGTGCGAGCCGCTCGCCTGCGCGGTTGATGCCCACGCGAAACGGCTGCGGTTCGTCTATGCTGATGGTGTAGCCCGCGCTTTGGGCAAGCTGGATAAAATAGGGAATGCTCAAACCGCCCACTGCGTTGATTTTGAGCAACACGGCGGAAAGCCGCGCGGCATAAGGCTTGCCCATGTTGGCATCTTCCAAGCCCAACACGCGCTCCCAGTCCGCCAGCATCGCGCCTGCCGTATCGGGCAAACACGCGCCTGCCACCGCTTGTGCGCTGCGTGCCACCCCATCCAACACCTGCGCATCAATCTGCGCCTGCTGTCGCACCCGCGCCCCACCCCGCGCATAAGACACAGGCGGCAGCAAGCCCAGCAACACTTCCTGATAATTCATGCCATCCGCTCCATGTTCAGGCTGCCCAATTTAAACCATTCAATCTTGTTCACCGTGTCGGCGGTCAAATTGGCACGCGGTGCCAGCAACACCCTATCCACCACCCCCGCAGCATTGCTGATTACCGCTTCCAATTGCGACACCACCACGTCGTCGGCGGGTATCAGCGCGTCAAAATAAGCGGCCAAGGCAGCCTGAATTTCGCGCTGCGCCGCCGCCCAATCCGCGCCAGCTAGCTTAACCCGCACGCGCACATCCACCCGCGTAATATCAGGCGCAAGCACGCGCACATTTTTGGCGGTAACAGGGCGCACCGCATCAATATAGTTTTGCACCGCCGCCAAGGTTTCCGCGCTGGGCAATTGATTGGCTGATGTAATCGCCACATCCACCGTGCCCAAGCCGCGCCGCAGCGGGTAAACATAGGCGCTGGATACGCCATCCACACTTAACGCCCAGTTTTTATAATCGTGCCGATTACCACCTGCGGGCGGACGGCGGATGCGCTCCAACAAGCGCGACAACAGCGAAGCATCGTTTTCCGCATCCGTGCCGCCTGTCGCCGATAGCATCACATCGCTGCTGATGCCTGCGCTGGCTGCCATCAATTGCCCTGCGGTGGTGTCGCAATTGCCCTGCTCGCCCGCTTCGCTTGCCACAATCGGCACGCGAGCGCTTAAACTGCCGTCAATCACCGCATCGGCGCGGGTAGTATAAAAACGGTTGCCCAGCTTAATCTGCGCCCCTGCCGCCAGCCTTGCCCCTGCTGTGCCCGCCAGTGTTGCCGTGCCGCCTGCGCGGGTTGCCGCACGGCGCGTAATCCCGCGCAATGCCGCGTGTCGCTCCAAATAATCGGTGTCTGCCGTGTCGGGGAAGATTTGCCGCGTTATCCACGTTTGATGCGCGTATTGCCCTGCGGCGCAGGATGCCAAGCGCGATGCGTGCACATAATGGTCGCTATCGGCGCTGATGTCGGCATCGGGTATCAGCGATTGTGTGTCGCGCAAAATCGCCGCGCGTATGGTGTCAAAATCAGGGGGTGTAAACATGGGTTTAATCGGGGTTTAATAAGGGATTAAAAGGATGTTTCAGGCTGCCGCCATCACACAATCGGCACGCGGTGGTCATAATCAAAGCCGCCCTGCGCTGTTTCCACGCGAATGCGCAGCAGCAGCCAGCCATTGTGCGGCTGCGTGGCGGTTACGCTGATTTGTTGCGCTCGCCCATCATCCACCATCGGCTGCAAGGCTTCCATCGCATACTGCTCTGCCAGCAACCCCACCCGCGCCACATCTTTTTCCCGCTGCAAAAGGTGCAATAGCGAGCCGATGCTTTTATCCGCCCACCATGTGCCCAGCGGCGTGCGCAGGCGGATATACACCGCGTTTTGCAGGTTTTTAACGGCGCGCCCTGTGTAATCGCCTGTTAAAGGGTTGAGTTCTTTATCCATGCTGGCATCATACGGCGCGGCAAACGGGGGCAGGCAGGCGCATGGCTTCGCCCCAAAAAAAGGCAGCCTGAAAACGAATAAACCGTTTCAGGCTGCCTCTGTTTGTTTCAGTCCATGCGCTATTGCGCCGCTCCCGTTGTGCCCCCACTGTCGCCCGGATGCGTGTGTTGTTGCGTGGAAATATTGCCCGCCACCACATCGCCCGTGGTTTTCAGGCTGCCGCTGATGCGTGCCGCTGTTCCGCCTTCGCCGCCCGAAATGGCTAAACCGTTTTGCCCTGTGATTTGCCCTTTTGCCAACACCTGCGCGCTCGCTTCCACCAGCGGGCTATCAATCCGCACCTTTTGGCTGGCGCGAATCACCAAATTATCGCAATCCATCTCAATCAGCCGCCCCTGCTTCAATACAATGCTGCTGCCCGATTGGTCATACACCGCCACCTCGCCGCCTTGCAGATTTTTCACCCGAAAGCTGCCATGCTCGCTGGCAATCACAATGCCATGCGTGGTATCGCCGCCCAAAGGCAACACAATCATCTCGCTGCCCGCGGGCGCATGACTGGTAAAGCCAAATTGCTGTAATTGCTCCACATCTTGCAGCGTTTCATCAGCCAAGCCCTGTACCTGCACCCGCTGAATCGGCTCGCCCGATTGAGTTGCCGCCACCTTGCCGCGAAATGCCTGCCGAATCCCATCTTGCACGCCCCGCGCCACCTGCGCGGTGCGCTTTGCCAATTTTGCCAAACTCATTTGCTTTTCAACTCCTCGCCCTTATTCTTGCCCCGCGCCGTTTTGCGTTTGCCCTTGCGTTTACGCGCCCGCTCCGCTTTTTGCGCATAGGCATCAGGTGTCCACACCCCATCTTCTTTTAGCCGCAGCTCCGTTTGCGTGCCACCCATGCGGCTGAGCATCAATCGCCGCCCCATCACAAAGAAAATCGCATCAATGCCTTCTTCCTCGTCAATCAAATGCACGCGCTGCCCAGCCGCCCACAGCACCCCCGCCGCCGTTTTGTGGTCGCCCACGGTAACCGTAATCGTCAAGCCTTCCAGCTTCCAATCGGAAAGCTGCTTCTTCGCCTGCCGTTTCAAGGCTTCCAAATTATCCGCGTCCGCCACCACCACCGTTTTGGGCTTGTGTAAAGGCATAGACGGGTCTTGCCACACCCACTTTAAATCATGCTTCGCCGCATTGCCGCTTCTGCCATGCGATTGCGCCAAAAAGGTTACTTCCGAAAAGCGGTTGTCCACATCGCGCTCAATATTGATGCGCTCCACATTGCGGCGGTTATCATTTCTGCTCCAACACAAGGTCGCCACAGGCTCAGACGAATAATCCGCCCCGCCCACCGCCAGCGTGCCATCCGCTTCCAGCCACACATGCAAGCCCACCGAGTTCGTCACATGGCTTAACGCCTGCCACGCGCTTTCGCTCGGTTCAATATCCACCTTATCCAGCGTGGGGTTGTTTTCCGCTTTTAATACCACGCGGGGCAGATATTGCCTCCACGGCGCAACCAGCTTTTGCACTGCCGCCAGCACCGTCATGCCTTTTACATTCACTTGCGGCGCAGAACAATCCACCAGCAAGCAAGCCAAATCGCGCCCTGTTAAGCGCAGGCTGCGGCTGCCCTTATCTTTCTCATCGCGCTGGTTGCCGATAATGCCTGTGAGCACCGTTTCGCCGTTAATCACCACTTCGCAGCGTTGCCCTGTTAAATCGGGGATTTGCCCCTGTGTTGCCGCCACGCCCAGCTCAAAGTCAAAACCATCGGCAGGGATTAAAAAATCGCTGTCAATATCGTAGCTTTGCCATGTGCGATGCTCCATGCCGCCAATGCGCAGCACAATTTGGTTGTCATACAAATTATTGGGCGTAGCCATTCATGATTTCTCCTGTTTGGATAAAGCAAGGATGGCGCAGCTGCGGATTAAGCCGTATCAATTCATCCGCGCGATTAATCTCGCCATACCAAGCAAACGCCAATTGATGCACCGTACCGCTTAACGGCGCAGGGCGCGCAATCAACGGCGGTTTTTGGTTCAGCACGGCAATCGCCAGCAGGTTTAAATGCGCCACCGCATCGCGCAGCGTTTCCACCACGGCATACACCGCATCATAAGCCTGCGCCTTGTCGGGCATCGCCGCCAGCGTGGCGCGCAAGCGGGCAATTTCCGCCGCCGTGCGATGCCGCACCGCGCGGTTGATGTGCCACACATCGGGCGCGCTCATGCGCTCGCCATCGTGTTCCAACAGCAACAAGGCAGCCTGAAATATCGTCTCCAGCGCCATCAAGCGCAACACTTGCCCCACTTGCGCCCGCTCTGCCCAATCGCTGCCACGGCGTGTGTTGCTGTTTGCAGCCACTGCCATGCGCTGCTCCACCGTCGCCACCGCATCCGCCGCGCGCAGCAGCGCATCAAAACGGCTTTTCGCGCTGCGCACATCCGCCGTGTACACCGCGCCATCTGCGCCAATCGCGGCAGCCTGAAACAATCTCGCCTGCACCATGCTGTGCATCTCGCGCCACAGCCTTTTACTGCCTGCGCCATCGCCCGCGCCGCCGCTCTCGTGCCCGCCTAATCCCAAGCTCCCTACATCAAACAAATCGCGCAACGCCGCCCACGCACCCCTTGCCGCGCTGGCAAAGCCAAACGCGCTGCCGATTAGCGCGCCGACGCTTTGTTTTGCCATGGTGAGCGCATCAATCCAGCCTTCCAATGCCGCGCGGTAAGCATCAATCCGCGCGATTAGGCGTTCAATCGCCATCAAAAAGGCGTTTTCAAACACAAAAATCTTTTGCGGCTCGCCGCTTTCGCGAAACGTGATGCTCAACGTGGCATAGTCCACATTGTCTGCGTCGTGGTGAAAGTGCCAGCTCGCTGCCATCATGTTTTGCAGCCGCCCCCAAACAGGATGCACCAACACCCCCGCACCGCGTTCCATCAACGCTTCCACCAGCGCATTCAAGCGGCTATGGTAGCCCTTGCCCCAAAACACCGCTTCCACTTGCACCTGCCGCCCCGTGCTGCCCATGTCTTCCAGCCACACGCCATCGGTAAATGGGCGCGCGTGTTCCACCAACGCCTTGCCGTCTTGCTCATCCAGCGCCACCACATCAAAGCGCACATCGCGAAACGACGCATCCTGCAACACCGTGTGCCACATACTCATTGCCCAGCTCCTCGGTTAAACATATTCACCTGATGGCGCGACACGTTTTCCGCAATCAAACGCCCATCCAGCTGCACATGCACATTGTTTTGAATGGTTTGGTTCAACCCGCCCAGTGTGCCGTTAATCGCATCCAGCTTGCCGCCCACCGCCGCCGTATCTGCTGCTAAGGCAGCCTGAAAGCTCGCGGTTTGCGCCTGCGTGGCGGTTTGATACGCCGCCGTTTGCTGTGTAATGATGGGGGCGAGCTTTTCCGCAGGGGCATTATGTGGAGCAGATGCGGCGGGGAGAGATGGTCCAAATGGGACAACATTCTGTCTTTGCGGGCGTCGCCACCACGCCTGCATTTTGTCTCGCTCGCGCCGATGTTCTGCCATCTTCGCCAACATTTCGCTCTCACCCTCATTCAGCTTGCCTGAATGCAACAATAAGCCCAGCCCACCCAGCGCACGTGGGTTGTTTACCATCACATTCACCACACCCCTGCCCGCATTGCCCAGCCAACTGCCTGCGCTCCGTACCGCGCCGCCGATTGCCTGTCCTGCCCTGCCTGCCGCCGATGCCGCCTGCGCCCCGCGTGTCGCAAACCAGCCACCTACACCCCGCGCCGCACCACCTATTGCCCGCCCCGCGCTGCCCACCGCGCTCGCCGCCTGCGCGCCCCGCGCCGCAAACCAACCGCCCACGCTTGCCGCCGCCCCGCGTAGCCAGCCGCCCATGCGTCCCATCGCCCCACCTGCACCGCCGCCCCCACCGCGCCCCAGCATCGCCATCGCCCCCTGCGCCAATGCTGCCGCGCTCGCTGCCGCTGCCAATGCCTTTAACGCCTCGGTGGCAACAGGAAACTGCGCCGTCAGCTGCGCCAGCTTGGTTTCGCCATCGGCAACTGTGGCAAAAAACTGCGAGCTTTGCAGGCTCAATTCTTTTTCCGCCTGCGCCTTTTCCTGCTTCGCTGCCTCGCCCAACGCCATAAATTGATTTTTGCCACCGATCACATCGGTTTTATTGCCCATCAAGCCATCAAAATATTGCCGCATCTGCTCGGCATCCAGCATGGCATTCAAGCCCGCACGCGCCTGCATATCAGGCATCAGTTTGCTCACCATAAACGCCTGCATGGTCGCCATTTGCTGCTGCGCCAGCTCGTCGCCCTTATCCGCCCGCGCTTTGACAGCCTGAAAGCCCTTGTCCTTGCTCAACAGTGTTTGGGCAAAATCCGCCAACACCTGCACCGCGTTTTTGCCCTGCTTTTGCCCTTCCAACACCATCTTTTGCCAATCCGCCTTGCTGCCCGATGTTTTCAGCAACTTGTCCATGCGTTTGGTGGTATCTGCCGATAGCGTTTTTTGCAACACGTTTTTCACGTTATTTGCCGCTTCGTCGGGCGTGCCCGCCTTATTGGATGCCGATTGCAACGCCGACAGCAAATAAGCCAGCCCCGCCTCGCCGCTAAACCCCGCCGCCTTAGCATCGGGCAGCAGCGATGGCAAATCGCGCACCATATTGGCAATCTCAAACGTACCCTGCATGCCCGATTGCGCCGCCATTTGCGAAGCGCGCGCCACATCCAGCCCGTTATCAGCAAAGGTTTTCGCCAGCTTTGCCGCTGCCGCGCCATCGTATTGCCCGTTTTCGCCTGCCGCGCGTGCCATGGCGTGCGTTGCCGCTGCGTTTTTTTGCACATCCGCCCAGTTCATGCCGTTAGCCAGCATCCCCGATAGCGTATCCAATGCCAAATCGCTGCTGCCGCCGTTTTGTTGCACCAACGCCAGCGCAAGGGCTTTGGTTTGCGCCATGCCCTGTGCTTGCAGCCAAGCCGTATCCGCGCCGCGCGTTTCGCCATGCGCTGCCCAAGTAACCTCGCGCAGGCGCATATCCAACGCCTTATAACGTTCCACCTCGGGGCGCACCGCCGCATAAGCCGCCACGCTGCCCGCCGCCGCCGATGCAGCGCCGCGCCCGATTGCCCCCATTCGGCTGCGCCAGCCGCCCGCTCCCTGCCGCAGCTCATCGTTTAACTCGCGGATGCGGTTGCGCGTAGCCGTTGCCGCGCGCGCCAAATCGTTGTGCGAAGCGCGCCCGCTGCGGGCAAGGCGGTTATAGGCGGCTTGGGTTTGGGCAATCTCGCGGCGAATCTCGCGTTCGGCGCGCACGCCCGCGATTTCATAAGGGCGATTGGCGCGGTTGCGGGCAGCTTGCGCCCTGTTAAGCCGCGCCAATTCCTCTTGCGTTTGTTGTAATAAGCGTCTTGCCCCTCCATCGCGCCCCGTCAGCGATAGCACCAAATTCATGTCGCCACTTGCCATAAAAAATAGCCTTTAAACTTAAATTAACTCATGGTTAATTATCGTTTAAAGGCTAGATAGGGATAGATGGTAAAGGCTTCGCCCCGTGTATCCAAGGGCTGGCTACGCGCTAGGTTTTGGCAGCCGCCGCGACACAATCACTTCGCCGCCTGTGGGGCTGTGAATGCCCATGCTGGCGAGCAAATCTTGCAGCCATGCGGTCAGCTCGGCGTGGCACATGGCGCGCACGTCCGCCGCACCCAGCCCCGCGCGTGCCAGCATAATCACCGCTTGGCGGTATTGCTGATGGGCGGTTTGGCTGCTGCGCGGGGTGTTCAGGCTGCCGCTGCGGGGGGCGCGGGGGCTTCCGTAGCGGCGGTGGATTTTGAGCGCAGGGTTTCCATTTCGTCCACCAATTGGCTGTAATCCGCGCCGCTCAAATGGTTGAGCAGATAATCGGCGGTGATGATGTCTTGCGGGATGCCGTCAATGGATAATTGCTGCGCCCAATAAATCAGCGTCTCTTGCACCGCGCGGCGCGATTGCTGCGCTTCGCTGGCGTGTTCAGGCAGCGCGGGTAGGGCATCAATTTCCTCCATAGCGTTCAATTCGCCGCCGATGGTCAGCGGCTTTAAGGCAGCCTGAAAATGGGTCTCGCCGTTGTATTCCAAGCCATATTGCAGGGTAAAACTGTGTTTCATGGATTATCCTTACTCTACAATTTTATGCAGCGCAATCAATTCAATATCAATGCGCGCTTCGTTGTCTGCTTCGTATTGCTCGCTGATTTCGGTGCTGAAACAATCCAAATACGACACGCGCTTGTCTTCCTTGTTGATGGGGTAAATGGTGATTTTGGCGCGGGTGATGTTGCCCCAATCAATCTCTGTGCCGTCAATCGGAATGGCGGCGGTCGCGCTCAATTTATGCTCGGTGATACCGTCGGCATAGCCCATCACGCGCCCTTGGCGGTTCATGGTTTTCACGGGCTTGCGCCCTGTGGTGGTTTGCGGTTTCAGGCTGATGATTTCCACATCGCGCCCGTTCACTTCCATAATAATCGCGCCGGCATAGATGGCATCGCTCATGGTGTTGTCCTTGTGTTGGGTGTTGATGATGGGGCGCGTTGGTCTTGCCGCGCCCTGTTTGGGTATATCAAGCGGTTTTCAGGCTGCCTTATAGGATTAAATCAATCCGCCCTGCGAATACATGCAAGCCGTTCACCACATCGGCAGGGATGGCAGCATTCACGCGGTTGGCATCTTGCAAGCTACGGCTCACCACCAGCTTGCCCTTGTTTGCTTCGGCGTTTTCAATAATCTCGGCTTGTTCCAGCTTTAACAGCACATCCAAAATCTCGCTTTTTACCTTGGGCAGCAAACGGTCGCTCAACTTGTCGCGCGGAAAGCGCAAGGCGATGCGCTCTTTAATCGCGCGGCGCGTGTAATCCAGCGTGCGGATGGTGGTGATGTCCAACAGCGCAGGGTCGTCCACATTTGCCGCCGATTTGGTGTAGGTAGATACCGCCCGCATAATCTGCACCTTGCCCGCCACCACCGTTAGCGGTGTTAAGCCGTTATACAGCGCGTTGTTGCATTCGTTAAACAGCGGCCATTGCGCATCGGGCGTAATGTCCAGTCCTTTGATTTCCAGCGTGTTCAACGGGCGGGCGGGGTCTTCCTCAAACGCCAGCACCGCCGCATAGCCCGCTGCAATAATGCCGCACGCTTCGGCTGCGCCCTTATACCAAGCGCAGGTAATGCGCCCATCATTAAGCTGGGCGGTTAAAGCTGTGCCTTGCGGCATGGTGCCGCGCTGGGCAATCACGCCAATGCAGCCGCGCTGCTCAATGGCGTTGGATACTTGGGTAATGTGTTGGCTCAACGCCTTGGCGTTCGCCGCATCGCTAAACGGCGACACGATAATGTGGTAATGCTTGCCCGCCACCTTATCCAGCGCGGCGGCAATATCGGCATTTTGTGCGCCATTTGTCATAGCCGTAATGCTGCCTGAAAAGCCGCTTGTGCCCATATCGCAGGCAAGGCTGATTTCGTTGCCGATTGCGCCCTTGCTGCGGGCGGTTAATTTCAGGCTGCCTTGCTCGGCAGTTGCCGATACAGGCAGGGCAGCAGCATTCACCGCCGCCGCCAGTTTTTCCACCGCCTCCGCCGCGCTTTGGTTGGCAGACACCGCCACCGCAACCGCCACGCCGCCGATGGTGATGCTGATGCTGGCGGCAGTTTGTGCCGTGCCGTCTATTTTCAGGCTGCCTGTTGCGGCTACGCCAGCGCTGTGGTCGGGCAAGCCGATCACGGTCAAATCCAAATACGCATTGTTTTTAAACGCTTGGCGCACCATCAACTGCGCCCACGAGCCGCGCCCAAACAAATCGCCCGCTTGCGCATCGCTAAACAATTGCACAGGGGTTAATGGCTCTTGGCTGCCGCTTGCCAACATCGGTGCCAGCAGCAGCACCGATTGCGGGTTTTGCGGCAAGCCTTGCACCGCATTGCGCGTGTTAAATTCAATATACTGCCCGGGCACGCGAATGCTGCCAGGGATGGTGTCAAAGCTAATGTGTTCTGCCATGGTTATTTGCCTTTCTTCGCGTTTTGGCTTTCGCCCAAACCTGCAAGCCCGTTTTCAGGCTGCTGATTGGACTGCTCGGCAGCGCTCGGCGCATCGTTGCTCAAAATCAGCAAATCGCCATCCACAATGGCGCGGCGGTAATACACATCGTCGCCATCCACTTCCACAGGCGTTTGCTCAATATATTCATGCGGGTTATGCGCCAGCGGCACACGCAAGCCCACTTCTGCTACTACCATGATTTTATTCATGCGTTTTCCTTCAAGGTAAACGGTTAATCTTGCCAAAATTGCGCCGTCAGCGGGATTTTGGCGTTTTCGGCTTGGGGGTCAAAAATCAAGCCATCCAAATATTCAAACGGCGGATAAGGCGCGCTCGTCTCGCCCTGATAGCGGGTAAACACATAATCAGGATGCGTGCTGTCGCTTTGCGGCTCGGGGAAACGGTCGTTTTCCAAAGCGCAGCGGTTCAAGCGCAGGGTATATTCCAGCGCATATACGCTCACCGCCGCCTGCTGCACCAGCGTGTGGTTGGCAATGGCGCGGATGGCTTTGGGGGTCAGCCCTCTGCTATCGGCAGCAGGCAGCCCCAGCCGTTGCCCATCCAGCAGGCGGCGCACCGCATCAATCAAATCATTGCTGCCAATCTCTTGCATCACCACGCCGCCTTGCCGCTGCGCCACTTCATTGCGCAAGCTGCGCGTGGCGCACATCACGGCAAAGGTCGCGGTGTCTTGATAACGGCTGCCGCCGCTGATGGTTTCCACCCTGCTGCCGCCATAAGTAACCCACACCGCAGGCAGGGTTTTGATTTGCGCAGCAAGGTCGTCCGCCTCGCCGTTGTAGCTTTTCACCGTGCGCACCATGCGCCCCAAGCCGCGTTGCAGCCGCAGGCAAATGGCTTGCTCAATCTGGGTGGTTATCATGTGGCATCTCGCGCAAAGATTCGGTTTTTGCTGTTGGCAAACACCACGCCGTTATCCGATGTCGCCACTTGCGCCCCGCCGCTATCCATCCCCAGCTGCACATCGCCGCGCGCCAAGGCTTTCAGCAAATCCAACACATCAATTTTGTAGCGATTGCGGATTTCGTCAGTAATCAACACGCCCGATGTGGCGGTTAAACGATAGCGGGCGATGTCGCACGCCAAGCGGCGCAAAATCGGCGGCGTTTCGGCAAACGGCTGTTTAAACCGCCCCAAATACGCGTCAATTTCCGCGCTGGCATCAGCAAGGGCAACCGCCACCACATCCGCATCAATCACGCCATCGGCATCTCGGTCGGCAATCTGCAACACTTCCAATTCCCCAAAGCGCGCCACCATGTCGCCCATATCGGCGTAAACAGCGTTATGCGCCATATTCATCCGCCGCTTTAATCCGCAAGCGCGGCTCGTTCACCATGCGCTGCCATGCTGCTTCGCCCACCGCGGCGCGCTCAATGCGCTGCCATTCGTGGTTAAACAACACGCCGCCGCGCCAGAATTCCACGCCGTCCGCGCTGCACGCCAAAATGGCTTGGCGTGGGTCGGCATCGGGGTTTTCGGGCTGCGTTGCGGTTGCTTGGGCGGCTGCTTGTTGCGCCGCCAATAGCGCAGCTTGCGCCGCATCGCGCTCGGCTGTTAAGGCAGCGTTTGCTTCGCGCAGCGCGGTGATTTCTGCCTGCAAGGCGGCATTTGCTGCGTCTTGCGGTTGCAGCGTCTCTTGCTGCGCCTGCTCGGGGCTGGTTGGGTTTTGTGCCAACGCTTCGGTCTCGTTTTCAGGCTGCGTTGGGGTTTGGGGTGTGTTTTTTGCCATAGCTTTTTCCTTATGGTTTAGGGGCGCGGCGGCTGCCGCTTCTCCGCTCGGTTTTCAGGCTGCCTGCGCCATCACGCCAAATGCACGCTCACATGCAGCTTTAAACGCCCTTTAAACGTGTTGGTGGTGCCGTTGATTTTGTCGGCTTCCAACAATTCGCGCGCAGCGTCTTCCAATTGCGGCGGCACAACCAGCAAGCTGGGTTTAATGTTCAGTGTGTAGCCGCCATCTGCCTTAATCGTCATCATCTGCGCGATGATTTTTGCCAAATTGGCGCGGTTAAGCGCGGTTTTTTCCGCCATGTGCGCCAGTTGCCACAAGCCAAAGCCCGCATTGCAACGGCGGCGGCTGCCGTATAAATACACATCCTCCATAAACACCTTGTCGGATTTGGATGGGTCAAACTTGGTTTCAAACTCGGGCGCGGTGCGCTCTTGGAAAATCAAAGGCTTCAAGGTTTTGGTGTCATCCACCACATACCAAGTCGGCGCATCGTTGTCTGTGCCCGTGGTGATGTTGCTGGTGGGGGTGTTTGCCCCCGTGCCATCGTTGTTGGCAAACACAGGGTGGTCGGAATCAAAAAAGTTCTGCCCGTCGTAGCACAGCGTGGTTTTGCCCTTGGGCAACAAGCCCCACACCAAATCATCCGCCAGCGTGGCAGCCGATTCGCCCATCGCCTGCATCATCGGGCGATACATGCCCACTTGGTCGTCTTCAATATCGGTGCGCTCCACGCCCACCGTGGCTTCAAATTTCTTGTTTTCCAAGCTCATCGCCTGTTTCGCCATCTTGCCGATTTGGCGGCTGCCCACCCATTCGCGCATTTTGGGAAACTTGCCCAGCCACGCATAAGTGTTGGTGGCAGTGCTGCTGGGGATGGTCATGGCAATCGCAGAAAAACTGGGCTCTACGCTTGCCAAGCCGTTTTGAAACTCTTTGCGAAACTGCGCGGTCAGCGCGGTCAAAATCGCGGCTTTATCCATGTGGATTTCCTTGTGTTAAAGGGTTAAAAATCTTGCGGCGGCATCGCGCCCGCTCCATGTTTTGTTTTTTCAGGCTGCCTTATCGCCGTTTAGCGTTTGAGCAAAATCGGCTTCGCTCATGCCCAGCATCTTGGCAGCGGCTTTTTGCTCCGCCGTTAAAGCGGCTACTTTATGCGCTTCGCCCGCGCCCGCTGCTTGCGTTTGCGTGTTGCCTGCCAGCGCGGCAATCGGCTGCGCCTGCTCAATAAAGCCAGTCAAAAACGCCAAGCCATTAGGCTGTTTCAAGCAACCCTCTGCCCATTCTTTTTGCGCGGGCAGCAATTTGCCCGCCGCGAGCGCAGCAGTAATCAGCTCCGCGCCCTTATCGGCATCGCGCTGGGCGGTCAGCGCAGCAATTTGCTGTTGCAATTCCTGCACCACGCTCACCGGCGCGTATTGGGTTAGGTCGGGCGTGTTGGCAGGCGTGTTTTGAGCCTGCGCCACTTGCGCCGATAAGGCGGCGATTTTTTCGTCCTTGTCAGCCAAGTCTTGAAACACCTGCGCGTTCAAGGCGGCGGTTTGGGGTTTGGCTGCCAAAAGCGCAGTTAAAGCGTCTTTCAATTGGTCTTCGTTTGCGTTTGGCAAGCCAAAAAGCTGTTGCAATAGCGTATTCATGGGGTTTTGCGTCTCCATTGGGGGTAAAAATTGCGCGCTGGCGGCGGCGAGCACCTCGTCCATGCCGTCCAAAGCGGGATAATTGGTTAAAGCCGCGTGCAAAAGTTTGCGCACATAGCCTTGCGTGTCGTAAGCAAACACCGCCGATATATAGCGGTATTCGCGGTTGGCAATCAGGCGTTGGGCGTTGTCGGTCCAATCCACCTCGGCAAACAAGCCGCGTGGGGTAAACTCCAGCCACGTCATCCAGCCCGCCGCT
Organism: Kingella sp. (in: b-proteobacteria); assembly: GCF_030527935.1. GTDB lineage: Bacteria > Pseudomonadota > Gammaproteobacteria > Burkholderiales > Neisseriaceae > Kingella_B. Next base: position 40,852 of record NZ_JAUMZV010000006.1, on the reverse strand, counting down.
GGCGCAGGTTGCCCGTTGGCTTCCTTGTGCAAGGTTTGGTGTTCATAATCCACCACCAACTGCGTGCGCGCTTGATTGGCTAATGCCGCCACATCGTGCCCATTCTCCTCGGTTAAAAACCAAGCGGGCGCATCGGTCGGTCGTCCGTCAATCGCGCGAAACTCGCCATAAGGCAAAAGCTGGATGCGCTTGCCCATTTGCCCCAACACCTCAAAGCTGCAAGCGGCTAATGCCAAATGCTGATTTTTGCGTTTCATGGGTTGTCCTTTATGGGATGGCGGCATTATGAGCGCATCAAAACAAGACAAAGAGTGGCACGGTTGCGCCCCCGTTTTGCCTGATTGCGCCGCGCAAAAAAGGCAGCCTGAAAGATACTTTTCAGGCTGCCTTGGAATAACGGCGCAGCAATAGTGTTTAAAAGGCGTTTAAAACGCGCACAGATTGCGATAAAGGTGCAAGGATAGGGATAGATAGCCCAAGCGCAAAAAAACGCGCCAAACGCGCGTTTTTGGCATTATTGGGCATCATCGCACTAACTGCGCAAAATAATCCTGCACATCATCCATCAAATCCTGCTTGTCCTCATTGGTTAATTGCAAAAACGGACGCGCAGGGATATAGACTTTGCGATTACGCCCCGCCCAGCCACCAAATTGATGAATCGCCGCATAAACCATATTCGTGCCCACCAGCGCGGTATCGTTATCCGACAGCTCATCTATGCTTTGCCGCAGCGCGCCTGTGTCGTTTAGCGGAATGCCGCTGCGATATTTCAACGCCAGCCATTCAGGGCGACCGCCCTGTTTGAAATTTTGCGCCACCGCATAGCGCATCGCGCCCGCCAGCCGCCGCATCAGCAAATAGCGGTTATCGCCGCTGATGCCGCGCGATAAGCGTTCTATCTGATTTTGCACCACAAAAAGGTTGTCTATTTGGATTTCAATCATCTTGTTCCATGGGTTTAAATGGGGTTAAAATGCCAACAGCAAGGGGTAGTTTCCAAATGGTAACGGTTACGGCGCAACAGCTTGCGTTAGTATTATGTGGGTTCGAGTCCCAACGCCCCTTGTGGTGTAAGCAGGAGTTTCCTATGCTCAACCGTAAGGTCAGAGCGAGCCGCGCGTTGCGCGGTTGCGGCAAAAGGTTAGCGTTGCTACGGCAGGGCTATGATGTGGGTTCAAGTCCCACCACTGCTTACTTCAAAGCCCGATTAATTCGGGCTTTTTCATTTAAAATTTCTTACCGATAATATGGGTATAACTTCCCCATTGCATTCCCGACCTATCTACCTTTGTCCCTGTATCCAAAGCATTTAATATTAAATTTTCCCGCTGCCCATTGTTGGGATTTTTGCTGCGCTTAAATCCATTGTAATCCAATGTTAAAACTACTTTGTACAGCTTATTTTTATCATTTGGATCGGAGTAAAAATACAACAGCGCGCCTTTTTCATCATAGTAAACGGCTTCGGGCTCGCGCAAATGGTCGGCAATGTTTGCCCAAAAATCTTCGGGCAGCGTTTTACCTACGCCCACTTTCACATCCCGCAGCGCATGGCGCAATAAACTATCGGATGAAGCGATAAGCGCGTTTTCAGGCTGCCTTAAATTAGCCGCCGCCATCGCATCCAGTATGGTCAAAGGCAACGCGCCCACAAAAATAGGCTGATTGGTAGGGCGATTTTGGGTTCGCAACATTTGATAGGCTTGTGTCAAATAGTCTGACACCGCCTTTCTCAATCGCTCATCTTTTAACGCTTCCCCCACCGCCATGCTTGCCAGCCGCGGCGGCAAATCCACCGCCCGCTCCATCTGCAACTGCCCCAGCTGCGCCAAATGGCTTTTGCCCACATTGTGGTCAAAGCCCCTGTCGGGTGTGAAGCTCCTGCCATCATCCAGCGTGATGCGCGTGCGCGTGTGGCTTTGCCCCTTGCGGTTAGTGATGGTGATTTCGCTAAACTGCTCGGGCTGGCTGTGGGATACGGTTAGTCCCGAGCGCGCCACATCGCGCGGGGCTAACGCAATCACATGGCAGCGACAGCGAAAGCCATTGGGCGGGTAGAAATAATCCCAAAATGGGTCGTCAATCGGATACACCAAATCATCCAATGCCAAATGCGTTTTGCGCGTGCGCATGTCATTTATTGCGCTGTATTGCAAATAGGGGCGGGCATCTTTGTTCTCTTGCAGCTTTTGCCAAAGGCTCGCCATGCGGGCGTTGGTCATTTGGGTTTGAAAAATGGTTTGCAAACGGTGGCGCGTTAAGCCCGTGCCCACCACTTCGCCCGTGCTTTGTTGCACCATATCGCCTGCTTTATCCAAAGCCAGCCCACGCTCGCGCAGCATCGTCAGCATATTTTTGCGCCATGTGGCAAAGGGTGTGCCCTCCGCCGCGCTTTGGCGCAAGCTGTTCAATAAATCGCCCACAATCTCTTGTTGATAAATCCCCGCAATGCTGCGCGCCTTGGTCGCCGCTTGGGCAACGGCTTCGCTGGCGTTGGCGGGTAAGGGCAGGTTTAGGCTATCAAAATAGCGCAATGCGCCCTCGGGCGGCAGGTTTAGGGCTAGGGAAAGATTGGGTTGCATGGTTGTGTTTCATTCAAAAAAGGGTTTCAGGCTGCCTAGGAGTAAAAGATTACGGCTGCGCGCGCCCCCACAAATCCGCCACAAACAGCACCCGCGTTAAAGCCTCCTGCAAGCGGCGTGTGTCCAGCGTGGGATAGGCAGCGATTAAGCGAGTTTCCACTTCCTCATAATCCTCGCCCTCTGCCAGTGCGCGCCCCAAATCTTGCAACATCGGCTCAAGCTGGGCAGCAAACGCCGCATCGCGCAAATAATCTTCCACGCCGTTTTCAAACGCCACATCCCAAGCGGGGGCAATTTGCCCATGTGCATTCAGGGCAACATGGCGGTAGTTCAATGCAGCAGGCGGTTTGTTGTTTTCAGGCTGCTTTGGCGCGTCTTTCGCGCCTTTTTTGTCATCTGATGCCCGCCCCAGCAGCATCTCGCCATCCAGTGCATCAGGAATCGCCAGCTTGTCCCGCGCCCAGCGTTCAGGAATTTGCACGCCCACATCCACCAATTTCGGCAACGCCTCGGCAATCGCCGCCAAATCCGCCGCTTCGCGCGTGTCAAATTCAAACTGCGGCAGGCGGGTATCTTCGCCGATGGCAAAATTCACCCGCAAAAAGGGTTCTAAAATCTGCCGGTTAATCGTTTGCGCCAAACGCCGCGCATCGGCCACCAGCAAATCATGGCGCACTTCGTTGTGAATCTGCCCCAGCGCGTTGGTGCTGGCTTTGCCATCCGCCCCGCTGGTTAGGGTTTGCCCCAAAATCAGCCGCGTGGCGGATTTTTCGCACCATTCAATCATGGTCATAAACGGGTTATTGCCCGCCGTTGTGCCCGATGCCGCTTGGTGCAGCTCAATCATCATGCCCTCGGGCATAATGCCCGCCGCGTTGTGCCCGATTTCGGCAACGGCGCGCAGCAAGGTTTGTTTTTCCTTTTCGGTCGCGCCCGCGCCATATTTGCCGATGCGAATCGGCATGCCGTAAAGCTCCAAAAACTCGGCAAAATCGTGCGCCGAATAGTGCTTAAACATATACAACCAAGCTAGCGTGCGAAACAGCCCGCCCCGCGCCGCCTGCACGCTGCGGTTTTTATGCCGATGCACCACCCAGCCCATCGCCCACAACGGCTCGCCTGTTGGATGGTCGGGGGTTTTGAGCAGCAAGTTGTCGTGGTTGTCCCAGCGAAACCAGCTTTGCGGGGTGGGAGTAAACCGCGCGGGACAATTCAGGCTGCCTTGCAGCTGCCATGCAATTTCCAGCGCGGCAAAGCCATGCCCCACCGCGTCCATCAAATCCATCAGCAAATCGTCCATGTGCGCAAGGTTGTCAAAATAGCTTTGCGCCGCCTCGGCAAGCTGCTGCTCGGCAGGGTTCGCCCCGCGCGGCTCGGTAACACGCCAGTCCAGCCCCAGCACTGCCATCTTGCGCGTGGCAAGCGCGGCGGCAATCGCGCTGTCGCGCTCTTCCATGTCGGCAAACAATTCATGCTGCGCCTGAATGTCGTTGCCCTTGGCATCCTCAAACAGCGCACGCAGCTTGGCAGGCGTGATAAAGGTGGCGGGGTGCTCGCTAATCACGCGCCCATTGGCGGTAATCCGCGCTTCTTGCGTTTGCCGCTGCGCTTCTGGGGTGGGCTGTTGCGCGGGGGTTTTGGGGTTAAATTTCGCTTTTTTTGCCATGTTTTATGCCGTGTTTAAAAGGGGGTTAAACGCAAAGGGATAAGGCTGCCTTAACGCGCCCATTTGCTTTTCCATTCCCTGTCATCAAAATCATCATCCGCCGTGCTGTGCCATTCAATCGGCGCAGCGTTGCTGGTTGCGCCCGCCCAAAGCATTTGCAGCGCATCTGGTCCATCATCATGCGCCGCCTTGGGAAAATGGCGCAGCTGCTCAATCAGCGTGGCTTGCGTGTCGTGCAGCCAAATCAAGCCGTTTGCCATGTGCGGCTGCAAGGTTTCAATTCGCAGCAGCTTATCCGCAATCGGCTTCACCGCCCGCGCAGGCACAGGGTAGCCCCGCGCCGCGCTGCGTTTCACCAGCTCGTCTTTTAAAAACTCTTGAAACTGCACCGTCTCCACAAACCACAACGCGCAGCGGTATTGCTGATGCAGCCGTATCACATCTTCAATAATCAAATCGGGCAGCCGTTTTTTAATCTGCGCCGCCACCACAAACAGCTTGCCCGTGCTGCGCTGATAGCCGCCCACCAAAATCGCGCTCGGGTCGCGGCTTGCGCCCGCTTTGCCCAAGCTCGGGTCTAGCGCGCCGAAATACACCAAATCAGGCGGCAGCTCCGTCCAAAACTTCATCGCGTTGGCAAAAGGCGCGTTTTCGCTGGAAACGGGGTCGTTTTGCAATTCGCTATCAAACGCTTCATGCTCATCGCGGGCGCGGATTTTCATCAAATCCAACACCCCACGCGCCGCCCAGCTTGTTTGCGCCCCGCGCTCCATCTCTGCCTTATTGGCTTCGTAAAACGCCTGCGCCATTGCCGCGCCTGCATTGCCGTTGTTGCGCAAAATAGCTTCCCATTCGTCCCACAAATCCATGCGCTCGGGAAACGCCAACATCGCCTTAAATTTCGCGCTGTGCCACATCGGATTATGCAAAGTGCGGTTGAGCACGCTGTCGTAGTGCAAAATCGTGCCGATATACACCACATCAAACTTCTGCCCCACGCCGCCCAAATGCAGCACCGACGATTTCAGCCATATTTCCAGCTTGTCGCGCTGGGCAGGGTTGCGCACCTGCTCATCGTTCTCAATATCGTCCAGTACCACCAAATCTGGGCGAAAAGCGCCATGGCGCAAGCCGCGCAGCTTTTTGCCACTGCCAGCCACCTGCACCTTAATATCATTGGCGGTAACCACCGTTCCCGCCTGCCACACGCGCCCCTGCCCGCACACATCGGCAAAATCCATCGCCAAGCGCGGGTTAAATTCCAGCTCCGCCTTAATCGCTTCCAACATCGGATAGGCTTGGTCTATGCTGTCCATCACCAGCAAGATATAGTGTTTACGGTTGGTAACAATGCACCACAGCGTAAAAAGCTGCGTAACCAGCGTTGATTTCGCTTCGCCGCGCGGCGCAGCAATGCCGTCTTGCTCGTTTTTCGGGCTGTTTAACATTTCAGGCAGCCTGAAAAACAAATACTCATGCAGCTGCGATTTATGCGGGCTGCGCACATAGTGCGGGAAATAAGTGTTTACAAAAAATTCAAAGCCGCCCACGGTGTCAAACACACGCGCCCGCCGCTCGGCAATCGCCGCAGGGTCGTTGGCAAAGCCCATCACTTCGGCTTCAATCGTGCGCTGCAACTGCGCCGCCAGCTGTTTGAGCGACTGGGTAAATTCTTTCAACTTCATGCCAATTTATCCTGCATATACGCGCCAAAAGGCTCCAATAGCTCGCCAATGGCAGCAAGGTGGTTGGGGTATTTTTGCGCGGTAAACTCCGCCAACAGGTTGAGCACGCGCATCGCCGTTGCCAGCTCGCTGGTTTCGGGCAGGATTTTCTTATTCGCCGCCACCATCTTGTTATACGCATCCGCCAAGCTGCCCAAGGCTTGCACGCGGGCAATCGGGTCAATCTCCGCGCCACCGTTGAGCTGCTCAAACGTGGCTTGGTATTGCACCAAAAAACCCGCCATAATCAGGCGGTTCACATCTTCCAAGCCGCCGCCGGCGATAAAATGCGCGGCGCGCACCTTGTCCCAATCGTCGCCTATTTCCTTGGCGGCATATTTCCAACTGCGTGCCGTGGCAACCGGCACTTGGGCAAAAGCCGCCGCCATTTCCAGCGGGCAGTTTTCAAACACATAGCGGCGGCGCACCTCGTCGCGTTTTTCTTGCGGATGCGCCATATCACAGCCCAAATTTCGCTTTAATCAACAAAATGCCCGTGGACACCAAGCCGCCCGCCGCGCCGCCCGTAATCGCCGCCACGCGCCGCGTGTCTTGCCTAATCTCGTCCATCTCGCGCTCCATGCGGTTTTGCTGTTCCAATGCCAAATCTTGCTTGGCTTCAATCCGCGCCAGCGCGGCTAAAATCGGGTCTTTTTCCAGCGTCATGCTTTGTCTACCTTTTGGTCTAATTTGTCGTTCAATTTGTCTAGTTTGGCTTCCAAGCGCTCCAACGATTTCATCACATTGCCGCTGTTTGCCGTGGCTTCCGCCTTGGTAGCGTAATCCAGCTTCACCTTGTTCAATTCGCCCTGCACGCGCTCATGCTTGGCTTCAATCGCCTCAAATTTTTCATCCAACACGCGGATAAAATGCCACAGCAGCGCAATCAGAAAGCTGGTCAGGATGCCAAACGCCCATTCCATGGTTAAAAAATTCTGCGTGTTCATTTCAGGCTGCCTTGCTGCTGCCGATACCACGCCTGCCAGCCCGCCACCTGCGCTTCCAGCTTTTGGCAGTAGCCGCCATAGCGCACGGCGTGGTCTAGCAAATGTTGGGGTGAGCCGCTGGCGGGACGCTCTGGGCGTTCGTGTATTGCCAGCAGCTCGGTGGAAACGGGTGGGATTTCAGGCTGCCTAATCGGCGGCGTAGCCAAAGGCGCGGTTGTAGAGTTGCAGGCTGTGGTTGCCAATGCCGTTGTAAACAGTAGTGCCTTGATTGTCTTGATGCGTGGCATGGGGGATTTCCTTGTTCAGTTCGTGTTGCCGTTGTTCTAGCCGGGCGCGTGTGGCGGCAAGTTGCTCGCCTTGCTGCTGCGCCCATTGCACCGCCGCTTGCTGTTTTGCCAGCGCATCCGCCAGCGCGGCGGAATAGGTTTGCTGCGCTTGCAATTTCTCATCGGCATATTGGTTTTTCAAAACCAGCGTTGCCGCATGGCATGCGCTTTGCGCCACGGCATAGCCCGCCCACGCGGATAAGGCGCAGGCAATCACAAAACCCACGCAGGCAGCCTGAAACTTGTATTTATTCCAAATTTTCAGCATCGCTTTGCCCCTTTTTGATTTCTGCCACCTGTGGCACGGCGGCAATACCGCGCTTAATCAGCGCATAGCCGCCCACCATGCCGCCGTATGCCCACCACAGCCACTCGGGCGCATCAGGTGTTTGGATAAATTTGTAGGTCATGCAGGCAGCGGTAATGTTTGCCCACAGCTTGGTGTGGCTGATTTGCCCTGTGGCGGGGTTGGCAATTAAGCCTGATAGCCATTTCAACGCGCTCATTCGCTTGCTCCTGTTCTAAAACTGGATAGCCCATACACAATCGCAAAAAACACAAACCAGCCTGCGTGCAAGATATGCTCCCGCGCCGCCAAGTAAGCGATGTATGCCACCGCCACTTTGGATAACACCACCAGCGCAACGGCAATCAGTTCATTGGTTTGCATCATCGTTTCCCCTTGCGTTTAGCCCGCCGCACGGCGGCTACGCCGCTATGCCGATGTTTACGAATGGCAACGTTGCTGGGCAGGTGTAGGCGACGCAATTTTGTTGTAGCTATTTCAGGTTGCTGAACAATACTTAACGCCAACACAGCTCTTACCAAAGTTGCATACCGTTTCATTTCAGGCTGCCTCCTTAACGCTCATCGCGCGAAACTTGCCCATTGCTGTCCAACAGCGGCAGCGCAAAACGTTCAGGCTTGGGCGACGATTTGCGCCCATCCGCCCAATCCAGCCACACATAGCCCGCCACGCGGCTCATTGCAAACGGCTTAATGTTCACCGCATCGCCCTGATTGCCGCCCAGCACCATCAAATTCCCTTGCTTGTCCTTGCCGACTACAAAGCCCACATGCCCGCCGCCCGCGCGGTCAAACACCACCACACAGCCATAAGCAGGTTTATCCAAGCGCGTGCCTGTGTTCAGCCAGTCTTTGGCGCGATACCAATGCTGTGGCAGGGCGCGTTTCGCTTCGCGTGCACAATGGGCAACGAATGTGCCACACCACGGCGTTTCGTCATCTTGCCACCATGCGCCCAGCGCAATCAGCCAGTTGCGGATTTTGCTATTGTGTTCTTTGCCCGCGATTTCGCGCGTGCCGATTTCGCGGCGGGCGATGGCAAGCCATGCCAGTTCGGAAGGTTGTGTATTCATGCTTATTCCTTTTAGGGTTTAATGATGGTTTAATGATGGTTTCAGTAGGTTGCCATCATGCCCAAACCGCAGCCGCACCAGTCAGACGCAAGGCTTCGCCCCACGCAAAAAGGCAGCCTGAAACCCCAAGCAAGGTTTCAGGCTGCCTATTTATTTCACGCCTATTTTGTCATAGCAAAAAACCGCCCAACGCGCTGCCACGTTAAACGGTTTTTAAATACTCTTCAATCAAACAACGCCCCCTGCACCGCCACCACATCGCGCTCGGCTAAAATCTTATCCGCCGTGCGATGCGACAGCCCAAATTGCGGGCAAAGTTCTGTTAAAGCCATCGCCTTGCTGGTTTTGCCGCCATCGGTCAAAGCCATAAACGCCTCCCGAAACCGCCGATTGCGCACCTTGCGCAGCTGCACCGTGCAGCGCGGAATATACAGCTCATCCCCGCCAAACACCGCCGCCAGCTTCTCCGCATCTTCCTTGCCCAACGCCTTATGCAGCAGCTTCATCCGCGCCGTATTCTGCCGCCCCTTGCCAAACTTAAACCGCGCACCCCCAATCGCCTGCACCAATCTTTCCGCCCCATCCAACCCAATCACTTCCGCAATCCGCTGGATGCTCTCGGGCAAACAATCCCAATCATCTTTTTGCATCAAACGCTCCGTATTCTGTGTTAAAATTCAAACCGATACTGTTATTTGAATACGCCTGCGCCCAATGCGTGGGCTTTTTTTTGCCCGCCTTGTCTGTTTCAGGCTGCCTTGTGCGCCTCGCGCTTCGCCTGATAATTCAGCGCCGCCAACACCTTGCGCATCTGCTCGCCATCGCAGCGCTGCACCGTCTCCACGCCAAACATCTTGCGCGCGATGCCGTGCGCGTATGCCCAGCTTTTGCCCATTTGCGTGAGCAATGCTCCGATTTTGCGCATCATCGCCCCATGTTCGGCAAAATGCAGCGGCGTGCGCTGATAGGCTTTCGCGTCCACATCCGCGCAAAAGCCTTTTTGCTGCAACAGATTCAACACCGCCGCCAGCTCGCCATCATCCATATCCTTGCAACTGCGCTTGCCTGTCGCCTGCGCTAGCACATCGCGATAAACATCATCATCCAGTCCCAGCTGCTTTTTGCCGATATGGATTTTGCTTAACATTTTTTGGCGATAGGCAGCATGGCTCACGCGCTTTCTCCTTGAATTTCAAAGTAAAATAAGCTGAATTATACCAATAAAGCGGCGCAAGCTGAATGTGTAGCTTTACCATAAAAACAATAAGTTACCAAATAACCTATATCCATACGACAAGGCAAAAAAAACGCCCAAAAGCGGAGGGCTTTTGGGCGTATAGGATTTTTGGGTTCTTTTACTTGTATTCGGTTTCTTGGCAAAAAATACAACAAGTATTTATTGTTTAATTGGACGTATTTTGTTTTTGTAAAAACGCTTCGTACAAACATAATCCCTCACGAACAGCATTTTGATAAAGCGTATCCGCTGCCTTTGGCAATAAAGCCTGTTCAAATAAACCTTGAATTTTTATTTTAGCTTTTTCCTTGGCTGCACGAGTTTTATAATTTTCAATTTTGTTCATCAACGCTTGTATTTGCCCTAAATAAAAATGCGTTGCCAATAGCCTAAATTCATGTGCCCCTATTGGGCTATCATTGCCCATCCCTTGATGTTTTAGATAAATAAGGTGGATACGCGATTCCATGGTTTTCTCATTGTGGCTTTCCAAAACAATGCGTATAGATTCCCAAAGTATTTGTTCATCGCGGGATTGATAATTATCAAAGCATTTCTCAAATGCCATATCATAGAGAAACGCTCTTGCTTCGCTGTATCCTTGCAGCGTTTGGCATATTTTTGCCGCTTCGCGATTACGCCATGACTCACGCTCAGCCCGCTCTTGTTCTATTTTTACAGCTTTCGCACGCAATTGAGCATGAAATTTTTTGATTTCTCGCTCTTTTTGTTCATGCTCTAACAACTCTTTTGCTTCTTTATTTTTTACCCAACTGTTCTTTATTTCTTTACACACAAAAATAATCATACAGACTATGACAAATAGCCCAATTCCAATAAGCGAGCCTTCCATATAAAAACACCTCTAAAAAAGTACTGTAAAATATCACACAGTATTCATTATAGAGAATAAATCACAAACTAAAACGGGCTATCAAATTTGATAGCCCGCTTGGATTTGGGATTTAATGCTTGGTACTGATTTCACTTTCCGCAAACGCCGCCGCAAGCTCAAACTGCTGCGCCGTTTGCTTCACCCCAGCCAGCAACTCGGGCTTATCTTGGGCAGTTTCTTGCGCCGCTGCCAAAAACCGTCGCACACCGTTGCACATACGCGGCAAACTCCTACGCGGTGCGCCTTGATGGATAGCATCCACAAGGGCAGGCAAGCCCGCAATCGCCAGATTGCACACATTCAGCACATCCAGCAGGCTTAAACCATCCACCGCTATATCGTCCACCGAGCTATTGGTGTGCAGTTTGATTTCGTTGTTCATGATTGCTCCTGCTCATTCAAAATCTCCTGTATCCGTGCCCATTGGTCTGGACTGATGCGGTGGGTTTCTTCGGATTTATAACCACTATCTGCGGTCAATTTCAGATACAGGTCGGCATCTTTGCTATGCGAAAACGATGTATTGTTGCTCATCACGCCCGCCCCTCTGCGCCCAACAACGCCCATTCGCCCGTGCGCTCATCGCGCCGATAAAGGCGCACATATTCGCGCGTCGCCAGCGTGTGCAAGCTGTCGCCCAAGGCTTGCATGGCGCGTTGCCATTTCTCGTCCTCAATTTTCAGGCTGCGCAGGCTAAGCACTTTGGCAGTGCTGATGTGTCCATCCTTATCCACGTCAAACGCCTGCTGCACAATCACGCGCAATTCCGAGCGGCTGTCTTGCGTCCATTCGGTCAGGCATTCGTCTATCAACGCTTTGGCGGCGGCAAGGCGCTCGTCAAACATCATCACGTCTTTCATGGCAACGTTCACGCGCAATTTGCCGTCAAAGCTGGTGATCGTGATATTGCCCTTTTTGCTGGGCTTCACGCCGTATTTTTCTGCCGACAGCTCCACAAAGGCGCGCACATCGGCAATGGCGCGTTGCTTGGCGCTATCCAGCGCGTCCACCGCAGGCTGCACGGCGGCAAAGATTTCATGCACCAAATCATCGCGTGCCAAATCCAGCTCTTTAATGTTTGCGAGTGGGATTAAATTACCCTTGGCATCGGTTTTGTATTGGCTCAAATCAATAGTCATGGCTATTTCCTTTTGTTGGTTGGCGGCAAGAATGGCTTGCCGCAGGGTTAAAAATCAGTTTTGCTTTTCAGGCTGCCTATCGCCGTGCGCGGTGGCAGGCTTGTTGCATTTGTTGGCACAGCTTATGCGCTCGGGCTTTTTGCTCTGCGCTGGGCGGCGCGGCGGCGGGTGGCGGTTCGCTCTTGGGTACAAGACGCGTGCCTTCGGGGTAGCTGCCGGCGCTGTGGTTTGCACCTTGCGCAGCGCTTGCTGCATGCTCGCTGCCGTTGTTTTCAGGCTGCCCATCCCGCGCATGGCTTGCGGCGGCTAAATAATCTTCCAACGTCAAATGGTCGCTCAGCGGCATTTTCAGGCTGCCTGCAACCTTATCCGTCAACATCTGCCGCAAGGCTGCCTGCCATTGCGCTGCCGTGCTGTCGTTAAACATCGCTTGCACCGCGGTTAAATGCTGGTAAATCTCGCCAAAGCTCAATTTGCCGTTAGGTGGGGCAAACCAGCCGATATACTGCATCAGCAGCTTGGCACTCTCGCCGCCCATCTGCGCCACCGTCCAGATGGCGATGCGGGCGTAGCGCAGTTCGGTTTCCAGCTCTTCGGCGCTCATGGCTGCGCCCCTTTGCGCCGCAAGGCAACGGTGAGTAGGCGGATAACGATATCGCGGCGGATCACTTGCAAGCCGTTGGCGGCGGCAAACATGGCCAGCAGGCAGGCGAGAAACAAGGCGACATCGCGTTGGCTGTCAATCTTCATCCCGATAACAAGCCAGCCGTTAATTATTATCAGCAGCGCATAAAAAACCATCTGGGCGCGTTCCTCTGTGCGCGCCAGCCGCCATGTGCTTTTTAAACTTATGTTGAGCTTCATGCTGCACACTCTGCTTCTTTCAGGCAGCCTGAAAAATTGTTTTGCATTGCCAAGGCATGCAGCGCGGCATAGACGGCATCGTTTTCATGGCTGTATTCGGGGATAACGCCATACAGCAATTCGCCGTTGTAGGTGGTGATGTCGCAGCCGAATTTGTTATCCTGCCGTGTGATACGGATTTCCAAGCTGTACTCTTTAACAATGTTCATTCGCCGTCCTCCAAAAACGCGCCGGGATATTGGTTTCGCACGCTTTTCATCGCTGCCGCCACGCTGTAAAACGTTTTTTCTTTGCTACCATCCAGCCGCAACACAGCTTGGTTACTGGCGGGGCGGTGCTCAATCGTGCCAATTGGCAAAGGCTCGTGCGTATCACTAGGCAGGTAAAGGGTGTAACGTATCATGGCTGTTCCTCCCCACTCGCCGCCGCCCATCTATCCACCAACGCTTCCGCCTCATCGCATTGATAGCGCGCCTCCTGCTCTGCCGCGTTTAAATCCGCATACGGCGTGTTCCACAGCGCATCGCAGTTTTTCTCCACCGCCACGGCGGGCTGGAGCACAGGCGGTTGCGCGTGCGAAACCGCCGCCGTCATCATCGCGCCTGCGGTCATTCCCGCCGCCAGCATCGCCATATCGCGCCAAAATCCGCGCAGCAAATAATCGTTGTTCATTTTTGTATTTCCTTTTAAATCAAATAGTTACAAAATTCACAAGGCAAAAAAATTATTCGCCTTTGCTTTTAGGGGATTGCGTCTCACCGCACGCCCTCAATTTTTCAACAGCATCTTATCCAGCTGCTCCAACATATCGGCATTAATCGCATCGCCCGTCTCCTTGCTGGTGCGGTCGGCAATCGTCATCATTTTCCACAAGCGGCGCGGGCTGCCATTAGCGCGTTGCACCATCTTATTACTCAACACCTCACTCAATTCAGGCAGCGTGTGTTGGCAAATTTGCGCCAACTCCTTATCCGCCATGCTTTCAGGCAGCTCCAACACATAGCCCACGCGGCTAAACAACTGCGCCAATTCGCCATGCCGCCCCATCAGGTTTAAGCGCAAGCGCGGCATCCCCGCCAACACCAAGCCCACTTCCGCGTTGTCGTGCAGGCGGCGCAAAATTTCCAGCGATTTGGTGGAAAGGTTTTCCGCTTCGTCCACCACAATCATGCGCCCGCTGTCGCTCAATCGGCTTAAAATCGCTTCGTTCAAATCATTCAGGCTGCCTGAAACGGGCAAGCTCAACTTTTTCGCTATCGTTTTCAACACCACCGCAGGCGTATAAGTCGGCATCGCTTCAATCAACACCACATCAGGGTGCAGCTCGGCATAATGGCGCAGCGCGGTGGTTTTGCCCATGCCCGCCTGCCCGTAAAGCAATGCGTTTTCGCGGTCGCGGTGCGCGGCGGTCAGCAGCCCCAGCATGCGCTTGGCGGTGGCGGTTTCCACCCATTGTTTGGCTAATCTGCCAATCGCCAGCCGCCCTTGCTCGCGGTTTAAATAGGCGTTAATCGCTTGCTCCAAGGCTTCGTTATCGCCTGCATACTTGCCTTGCAGCCATTGGTTCACCGCCGCCGCGCTTTTCCCTATGCTTTTGGCGACTTGGTTTTGCGACACGCCGTGCGCCTGCATAAACTGTGTTAACCGTTGTTGTAATTGCATGATTTATCAACCTTTCTTTAAGCAAAATTAAAATACTGTTTTTTCGGCTCTGCGGTTTCGTCTTCATCGAATCCGCTTAATTTGTCCAACAAATCAAAATCGTATTCATTGGCGGCAGGTATCGGCTCGCTTGGCAAAATCTGCGCAAAATCAGGCGTGTTTTCAATCACATTGCCGCCGTTAATGTCCATTTGCAGCCGTTGGATTTGGTTGTTTTTGCGCGTAATCTGCTTGGCAACGCGTTTTTTGCGCTGCGTATCCGCCATGCTGTCCACGTTTTCAAACGCGGCGCGGGTGTTGCCGTTTAATTGCGCGGTGCACACAAACCGCCCATCGGGCTGATACACCTCAATATGGCTGGCATCGTCCCAATCGTAAGCAATCAGCAGCTTTTGCCCGTCATACGGCGCAAGCGCAGTGCTGAAATAGCCAGCGTGGTTAAACTGTATCCAACCGCGTTGCACCGTGCGCGCTTCCATGCTGCGCTCCAGTAGCCGCATTTCCTCTTCACTAATCTGTTCGGGGCGTTGCTCAATCGGCAGCTGCGCCATGCGCCAATCCCAATATTCGTTCGGGCTGTAATGCGTGCCGTCGGGTTTTTTCGGGTGTGCGCTGTGCGGTTTGGCGTTGTATTCGTCCAGCACCGCCAGCAAATCGGCAAAAAACTGCTGGAAACTGGGCATTTTGCTTTGGTATCGCCGTTGCTCATCGCTCAAAGCCTTGCCCTTCATCTCGGCATTCGCCCAGCTATTGGTTTTGCGATACATCAAATGCCCCGCGCTTTTGTCCATATCCTTGCCGTGATAGCTGGCATAGGTTTTGGCTTGCTTAATCAGCGTGATATCCCACAAGCCCTCAATAATCCCGCGCCCTTGCGCCCGCCCCGGCGTGCCCGTTTTATGCTCAATATCCAAGCGTGGACAAAAGCCCGTCAGTTCCCCCGTAATATCGCGCCCCGTTTCGCCCTTGCCGTTATCGCTGTATATCAACACCGGCAGCCCGCCATGCTTTAACGCCATACGCAAAGCATCGGCAACCGCTTTGCTACTTTCGCCTGTGGTGATGCTAAACCCCAAAATCTTGCGCGTGCAGCCGTCCACCACCAGCGTAATCTCCGGCACATACGGCTGCCCGTGATCGCGGTGCTTCACCCGCGCTTTAAAGCTGTGCCCGTCCACAATCCACACCTGATTCGGCTGCAACACATGCCAATCGCGCTTCACATAAGGCAGCAGCGTCAAATACGCCTGCCCTGTGCTGCGCCCCTGCTCGCGGAAGGTTTTAGGCAGCTTGTTCCACACCCGATGCACCTTGCGCAGGCTCGGCAGCTCGTTTTCAGGCAGCCCATCTGCCAGCCATTGCGCTTTAAAGCGTTCATAGCTATGCGCCAGCGCAGGCTTTTGCGGCACCTTATGCCATTGCACAAACCGCGGTAGCCAGTTTTCCGCAAAAGGCGAACGCTCCAGCTTGGTGGCGGCGGGCGATAAAGCCAGCAAACGGCGGTTGGCATCCTTATCCGCCTGCACATAAGCATCCACCCAGCTTGCCAGCGTGCGCGGGCTCACCATGCGCCGCGCATTGTTGCGGGCGTTGGCAATGCCCACCAAACGGCTTAACCGCTCAGGCAGCGTGCCCGCGTGCAGCTGCTCCAAAAAGTAGGCAACCGCGCGTTTGCGTGATAAACTAAGCGCATTACCAGTATGCAAAATGTCTTGGACAATGGCGCAACGTGCAGCAGCGCAGTTTTTTTGCTTTTGGGTAAGTGCATTCAGTGCAGAAGTGTTGTCTTCCAACAACAAGGGAAGCTGGGCTTCTTTTGGCGCGGGAAAAGTGCTTTCAGGCTGCCGGGCTTGGGAAAGAAGCTCGGCGGTTTGTTTTTGGAGAATGACTTGTTGGACTGCGGGGGGCAGGCTGGAAAATAAATATTTCTTTACTTTTCCGCCACGCCCTTTGCCTGCAACATATTCAAAAGCCCATTGCCCTGACTTAGCACGGTAATCAATTCCTTGCTTGGATTTGGGTAGCATAGACAGTTCCATTTCCAGCAATTCTTGTGAACTAAATAACGTATTCATTTGAATAACTTTCTTAAAATTCGTGTAAAGCTGCTAAATAGCAGGCTGTGCACGATGCAGTATGGGTTGAAAATTTCGTCTTGCTTCGCGTTCCGGCCAGATGTCTTGCGGTGTTAAGCCCAAAGCATCAGCAATAATTTTCTCGCCTTTGGGATAAGGGCGGATTAGCGCTGCGCTTAACGTGTCAGGATGCAGCCCATGTGCTCTTGATAAAGCACGAACCGACCACCCAACCTTTTTTAAAGCAGCGGTAACATCTGCGCGATGCCAATCTTTGGCGGTAGATGTTGCTGTATTTTTTTGCATAATGTGTTACCTTATTAAGTTACTTTATCGGGTTACTTGGTTTGGTATGGGCGCATATTACTAAACAAAAAAGGAGTTGTAAACTCTTTTGCTTAGTAAATTTCGCTCTTTCGTGGAGAAAATTCTCAAATATTTGTTTCTTTTGAGAATTTAACTAAACAAAAAAGTTCCATTTTTTGGTTAGTCTCTTGTTTAGTCGCTTTTTTACTTAACAAAAGAGTTTGCTATGGAAAATTTTAAAGAACGGCTGCTGTTTTTATGGGACGGAGCGAAGCCTGCACATATTGCAAAAGATTTGAATTTATCCATTAGTGGAATGATGCGGATTTTGGAAAAGAATACTATTCCAAAAGCTGAAACTTTGATTTTGATACAGAATTTAAAAAAATGTGATTGGCAATGGTTGATGACAGGAGAAGGCGAGCCTTTCCCCGCGCAACCCCAAGAAATGTCCCTAGCCGACAATATCGCCCGCACCGATAAGCTGGTTCAGCAGCTCGCTGCGCAAAAGCGCAAAAACAGGCAGCCTGAAAGCGCAGACGTGTGCGATACGCAAGGCAACCCCGTTGATGTAGATGAGTTTGTGTTTATCCCATACTACGATGTGCGCCTATCCGCTGGCATTGGCTTGTGGGTGGACAACGAGCAGCCCATCAACACGCTCGCCTTCCGCGCCGAATGGCTGCAAACCTTTGTTACATCGCAGTTTGACAAGCTTTCAGTCGTCAAAGTAAGCGGCGACAGCATGGACGACGTCCTAAAAAACAACGACACAATCTTGGTTGACCACGCCCAAAACGAAGTGCGCGACGGGTTGTACGCACTGCGAATCGGCAACGAAGTGTTTGTAAAGCGCATCCAGCGCCTGCCAAACAAACTGCTGGTCATCAGTGCCAATACCGCTTATCCGCCCTTTGAGCTGTCCGCCGATGACGATTTCGCCATTATCGGCAAAGTCGTCTGGCTGGGGCGCTTGCTGTAATGCCCAAAAATTAAACGCGGTTTAATCAGGTGTTAATTCCTGATTAAACCGCGTTCATTCTTGCGCGAAATCCACTAGCTTTTGCTAGGAATTTGATAGGTTTTTATCGTTTTTTTGAAAAAGGTAACGTCATCGTTGGCGTAGGCACAATCGGCTGCATCGTTGATGTAGCAAGGGTTTGCGCGAAGTTCAGCACGAATTGGAGCGGTGCAAAAACTATCAGTCCCCCACACTTGCTGCGCTTTTTGCCTTGTATTCGCGCTTTTATGTCATCAAATCTGCCTATGCAAATAATGAATACAGGTTCTTAATGATACAATCGCTCCCTTTCCATCAAACCACCCCCAGCAAAGGCAGCCTGAAACAAATGGCATCACTAGAAACATGGATTGGCTTGCGCTATCTCCGCGCCAAAAAACGCAGCGGCTTTATGTCGTTCATTTCTGCAATCTCCATCGTGGGCATCGCACTTGGCGTTATCGCCCTGATTACCGTGTTATCCGTAGTCAACGGCTTTCAAAAAGAAATTCGCGGGCAGCTGCTCAACATCGCCCCACACGCTATGGTTAGCTACTTGCCCAGCGAAGCCGAAGCCGCCAGCGCGCCCACATGGCAACAACTGCAAACCCAGCTTGCCAACAAAACCGAAATCATTGCCACCGCCCCCTTGTTATCAGGGCAAGCCCTGCTGGCAAACGCAGGCGAAGTGCGAGGCGTGCAACTAGACGGCATCCTGCCCGAGCAAGAACGCAAAGTGGTGGATTACGCCAACAACCTAGAAGCAGGCAGCCTGAACGACCTAAAACCCGACGAATTCAACATCATTCTCGGTTCCGCCCTTGCTAAAACGCTAGACGTAACCATCGGCAATAAAGTAACCGTCATCACCCCCGAAGGCAACGTAACCCCCGCAGGCGTAGCCCCACGGCTCAAACAGTTCAACGTAGTCGGCATTGTGAAAACAGGCGTAGAAGATGCCGACAACGTTAAAGCCTTGATTCACCTAGAAGATGCAAAAAAACTCTATCGCCAAGATGAAAGCAGCATCCCATTGCGCCTGCGCCTTGCCGACCCGCAAAACGCCCCCGCCGTGATGCAGCGGCTTATCCCCGAAAACCAGCGCAATACAATATGGGTGCAAGATTGGACGGACAACAACCGCAGCTATTTCTCCGCCGTAGAAATGGAAAAACGCATGCTCTCGTTGCTGCTCACCTGCATCATCATCGTTGCTGCGTTTAACCTTGTTTCTTCACTGGTGATGGCCGTAACCGAAAAACAATCCGACATCGCCATCCTGCGCACGCTCGGCTTATCCCCGCGCGGCGTGATGAAGATTTTTGTGGTGCAAGGCATGGTGGCAGGCATACTCGGCACGCTATTCGGGCTGGTTTTCGGCTTGCTGCTGGCGTGGAAAATCGGCAGCATCATCAAATGGATAGAAATGCAAACAGGCACGCACCTTATCTCCGCCAAAGTCTATTTTATTGACTACCTGCCCAGCGACATCCAAGCCCCCGATGTCATCACCGTTGTCCTGATTTCGCTGCTTTTATCCTTCCTTGCCACGCTCTACCCAAGCTGGCGCGCCGCCCGAACCCAACCCGCAGAAGCCCTACGCTATGAATAAGCCCATTATCGAAGCCCAACACATCGCCAAAACCTACCACGACGGCGCGCTCAACGTGGAAGTGCTGCGCGACCTTAATTTCAGCATCAACGAAAACGAAAGCGTCAGCATCATCGGCGCATCAGGCAGCGGCAAATCCACCCTGCTGCACATTCTCGGCGGGCTGGATAAACCCGATTCAGGCAGCCTGAAAATCATCGGGCAAGACCTGAAAACGCTCAGCCAAGCCAAACTCGGCGCGCTGCGCAATCAAAATCTCGGCTTTGTGTACCAATTCCACCATCTGCTCGCCGAGTTTACCGCGCTGGAAAACGTGATGATGCCTCTGCTGATTGGCAAACTGCCCCGCCGCGAAGCCGAAGCCCGCGCCAAAACCATGCTAGAAAAAGTGGGACTGGCGCAACGCATCCAACACCGGCCCGCCGAGCTATCAGGCGGCGAACGACAACGCGCCGCCATCGCCCGCGCCCTTGTCAACCACCCCAAATGCCTGCTCGCCGATGAGCCCACAGGCAACCTAGACCGCAAAAATGCCCGCCTTGTGCTGGATTTGATGCTGGATTTGCAAGCCGAGCTGGGCACCGCCCTGATTGTGGTTACCCACGACGACGAACTCGCCCAACGCTTCAACCGCGTGCTCACCGTGCAAGACGGCAGCGTAATCCCCTTTCAGGCAGCCTGAAAATAATTTATCAATAAAAAACAAACCCCTGTTTACAAAGCCTTAACCAACCCTTGCCAAATCCTAAAATAGCCGTATAATGCGCGTCTTTCCGTGCCGGTGTAGCTCAGTTGGTAGAGCACCTGACTTGTAATCAGGGGGTCGCGAGTTCGATTCCTGCCGCCGGCACCACAATTCACTCCTTTAACGCCGGTGTAGCTCAGTTGGTAGAGCACCTGACTTGTAATCAGGGGGTCGCGAGTTCGATTCCTGCCGCCGGCACCAAATAAAAAGCAGCTAAATTTAGCTGCTTTTTTTCATTTGTCGCATAAATAAAACGCTTTTCCCTAAAAAACTTTACATTTGCTAAGATAAAGCAACACTTAAAGCGAGATTTGGTATAATTGCCCGAGAAATTTTACAGTTTAATGCGCAAGGCAGTCCAAGATTTTCAGGCTGCCTAATCAAGCATAAAGAATAAACAGGAAGCAGTATGAGTATTGGTTTATTGCGTATTTTGGTACAGCAAAAACTTGTTCCACAAGAGAATATTGAAAAATATCAAGCAGCCGTAAAAGCAGAAAAACCCGTTATGCCCCTGCTTTTTGGCGACAAAGTTATTACGCCAGAATCGTTGGCAGAATTATGCGCCCGCTTATTTAATTACCCTGTTTTGGATTTGAATTACTATCCGCGCAGCCGCGTAATTAAAGACGTGATGACATCGGAACAAATGAAAGAATTTCGTTGCATCCCATTGTTGAAGCGCGGACGTTCTTTGTATGTGGGCGTTTCCGACCCCACGCAAATCCAAAATGTGCAAAAACTGGCGTTTGCATCAGGCTTGCAAGTTGAGCTGGTGGTGGTGCGCGATGACCAATTAACCAATGTGTTGGACTGGTTTGGTCAAAGCAACAACGAATTGTTAAAAGAAATGGACGTTGCCGCCACGCAACTGGAAAACGGTCAAGCTCCCGCCATGATTGTGGATGGTGTGGAAGAAGAAGATGGGCCTGTTGCGCGATTTATTCAAAAAATTCTGGCCGATGCGGTTCAATCAGGCGCATCCGATATTCACTTTGAATTTTACGAATTTATGGCGCGTGTTCGCTTCCGTGCGGATGGTCAGTTGCGCGAAGTGGTACAGCCCCCGCTTTCCGTGCGTAGCCAGTTAGCATCGCGTATTAAAGTGATGGCGAAAATGGATATTTCTGAAAAGCGCGTTCCGCAAGACGGACGGATTCAGTTGCAATTTTCCAAAAATGCCAAAGCCATTGACTTTCGTGTAAACACCATGCCCTGCCTGTTCGGCGAAAAAGTGGTAATGCGTATTTTGAATTCAGACGCAGCCAGCCTGAATATTGACCAACTGGGCTTTGAAGATTTTCAAAAAGAACTGATTTTGGAAGCCATCAATCGTCCATACGGCATGGTACTGGTAACAGGACCAACAGGTTCAGGTAAAACGGTGTCGCTCTATACTTGCTTAAATATTCTTAACACCGAAGACATCAATATCTCCACCGCAGAAGACCCTGCAGAGATTAACTTACCAGGGATTAACCAAGTAAACGTAAACGACAAGCAAGGCTTAACATTTGAAGCGGCACTAAAAGCGTTCTTGCGGCAAGACCCAGACGTAATTATGATTGGTGAGATTCGTGATTTAGGAACAGCGGATATTGCGATTAAAGCGGCGCAAACAGGGCATATGGTGTTTTCAACCTTGCATACCAATAATGCCCCCGCAACATTATCTCGTATGCTCAATATGGGCGTAGCACCATTTAATATTGCTAGTGCGGTAAACTTGATTATGGCGCAACGCTTAGCACGTCGCTTGTGCGTGGCTTGCAAACAACCAATGGAACGCCCTCCCAAAGAAGCATTATTGGATGTAGGCTTCACAGAAGAAGATTTGGCAAAAGAATGGACGATGTATCGCCCTGTTGGGTGTGATGCCTGTAAAGGCAAGGGCTATAAAGGGCGTGCTGGCTTGTATGAAGTGATGCCCATGACCGAAAAAATGAAAGCGGTCATCATGAAAGGTGGTACAGAAGTGGATATTGCCAATATTGCTTACGAAGAAGGATTGGTGGATTTGCGCCGTTCTGGGTTATTGAAAGTTATGCAAGGGATTACTTCGTTGGAGGAAGTAATTGCAACAACAAATGAATAATTAACTAAATTGAAGGAATCATTATGGCATCCTTAGCAAAACCTGCTAGAAAAGCAGCCCCAAAAAAAGTAGTGGCAAAAAAACCTGCTGCAAATGTTAAGAAAGTAGAAAAGGGCAATCGTTATCAATTTGAAGGCAAAAGTCTACAAAGCGATTCGATTGTGCGCGGTGAGGTTGTTGCAAAAACAGAAGATGAAGCACGCCAAAAGTTAGCACGTCGCCAAATCAAAATCATTCAACTGACGAAAATGAAAAAACAACGGCAGAAAAAGATTACTTCTGCAGATATCACGGTGTTTACACGTCAGTTGGCTACTATGATGAAAGCGGGTCTGCCGCTGATGCAAGCATTTGATATTGTGGCGAAAGGTCATTCTAATGCTGCGATGACTAACTTGTTGTTGGATGTAAAAAACAGCGTTGAACAAGGTAATTCTTTGGCTAGCTCGTTTTCACAACATCCCAAATATTTTGATAAATTTTATTGCAATTTGGTTGCTGCGGGTGAAACGGGTGGTGTGTTAGAAGGTTTGCTGGATAAATTGGCAACCTATATGGAAAAAACACAAGCCATTAAGAAAAAGGTAAAAAGTGCGCTGACTTATCCGATTGCGGTGATGGTAGTAGCTATTGTCTTAATCTTGGTCATGATGATGTTTGTATTGCCATCATTCAAGAAAATTTATGAAGGTTTGGGTGCAGAATTACCGGGGTTGACACAATGGATGATGAATTTATCTGATTTTTTTGTGGGTCAAGGATGGATAATTATTCCAATCTTTATCGGTATCATAGTTGGTTTGATTCAATTTCATAAGCGTTCACCTGCGTTCCAAAAACGAGTGGATGGATGGTTATTGAAAATGCCTATTTTTGGTGAGATTGTGCGTAAAGCAACAATTGCGCGCTGGTCTCGTACAACCGCTACACTGTTTACTGCGGGTGTACCTTTGGTTGAAGTGTTGGATTCTGTTGCAGGTGCATCAGGTAATATTATTTACGAAGAAGCGACTTATGAAATTCGCAGTAAGGTAAACCAAGGTATTTCACTTACCTCTGGTATGCAAGCAGCAGGTATCTTCCCCAATATGGTTGTGCAAATGACATCTATCGGTGAAGAATCAGGTGCGCTGGATGATATGTTGAATAAAGTAGCTGAATTCTATGAAGATGAGGTAGACACTGCTGTGGCAACGCTTTCATCCTTGATGGAGCCTATCATTATGGTTGTATTGGGTAGTATCGTTGGTGTTATTCTGGTTGCAATGTATTTGCCATTATTCAGCATGGGCGATGCAATCGGTTAAGGAATAAACCTTGGATATTATTGTTATCTTTGCCATTATTTTTGGTCTATTGATTGGCAGTTTTCTAAATGTGGTTATCTATCGCTTGCCCGTGTGGTTGAACAATTATTGGACACGGGCAGCGAGAGCACATTTGGGATTAGAAGCAATTGAGCAGCCTACTTTCAATCTCATCACGCCGCCATCGCGCTGTGGGAATTGTGGTGCGAGAGTTAAGCCTTGGCACAATATTCCTGTGATTAGCTGGTTGATGTTGCGCGGTAAATGTCATTCTTGTCATACGCCGATTAGCATCCGCTATCCGTTGGTGGAATTGTTAACAGGTGTGTTGTTCGGATTGATGGCGTGGCAATATGGTTATTCGCTAGAAACCATTGGCGCGTGTGTGTTTACGGCATACGTAGTAGCGATGACGTTTATTGATGCAGATACACAAATGCTGCCTGATGAGTTAACTTTGCCATTGATATGGTTCGGTTTATTGTTCAATTTGTACACAGGTTTTGTGCCATTGGAGCAGGCTGTTATTGGCGCGATGGTGGGCTATATGAGCCTGTGGACGCTGTTTCATGTGTTCAAATTGCTGACTGGCAAAGAAGGCATGGGTTATGGCGACTTCAAATTGCTGGCGGCGATTGGTGCGTGGTTGGGCGTTGCTGTTATACCGATTACCTTGCTTGTGGCTTCTCTTGTGGGCATCGCGGCGTTTTTAGTTAAACGTGTTGCACGAAATACGCCTATGGCATTTGGTCCATGCTTGGCAGTTGCGGGCTGGTTTGTGTTTTTATTTCATGGTTCGGTGGGCGATTTTATTCACTGGTGGCTGATAAAATCAGGCTTTTAAAATGACTGTTTGGATTGGACTAACAGGTGGAATCGGTAGTGGCAAGAGTCAAGTCGCTGCCGATTTTTCTGCTTTGGGCGTGCCGCGAATTGATGCGGATGCGATTTCGCGACAGCTTACGCAAACGGCGAGCAATGCAGCATTGCAGCAGATTCGTGAGCAATTTGGTGATGGTGCGTTGACCATTTCAGGCTGCCTAAACCGTGGTTATATGCGCGAACGGGTGTTTGCGGATAAGCGGGAAAAGGCGAAGTTGGAAGCGATTTTGCATCCGTTGATTTTTGCTGAAATTGAGCGGCAGCAAAAGGATTTTCAGGCTGCCTATGGCGTGGTGGAAATTCCTACTTTGGTAGAACATCCTATTTTTCAATCGATTGTGGCGCGGATTTTGGTGGTTACTTGCCCTGAAAGCGTCCGTGTGCAGCGTGTGATGGCGCGCAATGGTTTGACAGGAGCGGCTGTTCGCGCCATTATGGCTAGCCAAGCGAGCGATGAAGCGCGTTTGCGCGTTGCGGATGATGTGATTGCCAATACAGGCAGTTTGCAGGATTTGCAGCAAGCGGTTGAACGACAGCATCGCGCGTATTTAGCGTTGTTTCAGGCAGCTTGAAACGATGTTTTGCCAGTGAAAAATAAGGAAAATCATATAGATGTTAAGTTTTGACCACCCATTGACCGAGCGCGTTCGCAGCTTGATTCGTATTGAGCATTTGTTCAACCGCTTCAACCATGCCACCTCTGGCGATGATAAATGGTCGCACCATATTGCGTTGAGCACGCTGTTTGAGATTATGGAAAGCTCGTCGCGTGCGGAATTGAAGTTGGATATTTTGCAGGAGTTGGAACGCCAGCGGCAAAGTGAGAAATATCAAAATGATGCGCCGATGTTGGAGCGGTTGAACCAAACGGCGCAGAATTTGCAGGAAGTGCAGCAAAAATTTGGGCAGCATATTCGCGAGAATGAATGGCTGATGGCGGTGAAACAGCGGATGTTGGTGGCGGGGGGGACTACGCCTGTTGAGCTGCCGAGTTATTATTTTTGGCAAAAAGTGGATGCACAAAAGCGCAGGCAAGATTTGCAGCGTTGGAGTGAATTTATGATGCCCACGTATCACGCGGTGCATTTGCTGCTGGAAATTTTGCGGAGTAATCAAATAGTTGTGCAATGCCATGCCGAAGCGGGGCACTATGAACACAGCAAGATGGAGCAGAATATTCATTTGCTCACGATTGCCATTCCGCAAAGTTTGGGGGCGTTGCCCGAAGTGTCGGCGAATAAATATTTCACGCATATTCGCTTTGTGCAGGCGAGCCAAGAAGGGATGCGGGGCGAAGTTATCCCGCATGATATTGATTTTAAAATGATTGTGTGCAGTTTTGATGGCGATTCTGCCATACGGCAGGCAGCCTGAAAACGGCGTTGTGAACCGAGAACATCATGACACGACTTGAATACATCGCGGCTGAATTGATTGCGCGTAAACAAAAAATTACCTGTGCCGAATCGTGCACGGGCGGGCTGCTGGCGGCGGAATTAACCAGCATTGCAGGCAGCTCGGCGTTTTTTGAATGCGCATACATTACTTATTCCAACCAAGCCAAAGAGCAGTTGGTGAATGTGAACAGCGACACGTTGCGGCATTATGGCGCGGTGAGCGAAGAAGTGGTGCGTGAGATGGCGTTGAGCGCGTTGATTGCGGCAAAAAGCGATTATGCGTTGAGCATTTCGGGCATTGCTGGCCCCGATGGCGGCACAGCGGATAAACCTGTGGGCACGGTGTGGTTTGGCTTTGCCACCAAGCAGCGTATTTGGGCGAAGCAGTATCATTTTAAAGGCGAGCGCAAGGCGGTGCGAGAGCAGGCGGTGCAGTATGCGCTGGCGATTTTGGAGCATTATTTGAAAACCACGCCGAAATAATTTTCAGGCTGCAACCTTTGCAAAACCCCTAACAGCAGCCTGAAAAATTAAGAAATGCCGTAACAAACTATTGCGTAAATTTAACCAAAATTCCCGCCTATGCAGGAATGACGGCTGATTGACCATTTCTCATTTCATTTTAGGTTTTGCAAAAGTTTCAGGCTGCCTGATGCGATAGGCAGCCTGAAAACATTTTTTAAAGGAATAAACCATGTCTCAATTTTTTGCTATTCATCCCGAAAACCCGCAAGAGCGGTTGATTAAACAGGCGGTGGAGATTATTCGCAAGGGCGGGGTGATTGTGTATCCCACCGATTCGTGTTACGCGATTGGCTGCGCGCTGGGCGATAAAACGGCGATGGAGCGGATTTTGGCGATTCGCAAGATTAATTTGAAGCATCATTTAACGCTGATGTGCGCGGATTTGAGCGATTTGGGCACTTATGCCAAGGTGGACAACAGCCAGTTTCGCCAACTGAAAGCGGCGACTCCCGGTAGCTACACGTTTATTTTGCAGGCGACCAAGGAAGTACCCAATCGCACGCTGCATCCGAAGCGCAAAACGATTGGGCTGCGCGTGCCCGATAATGCGATTGCGCTGGCGTTGCTGAAAGAATTGGGCGAGCCGATGTTGAGCAGCACGCTGATGTTGCCCGAAGATGATGAGCCACTGACCGACCCGTATGAAATCCGCGACCGCTTGGAACACGCGGTGGATTTGGTGATTGATGGCGGCTGGTGTGGCACAGAGCCGACCACGGTGATTGATATGACCGATGGCGTGGAGTTGATGCGGCAGGGCAAGGGGGATGCAGGGTTGTTTGGGCTATGATGGGGGGGGTGGAATAAAGGCAGCCTGAAAGTGGATAAACCGCTTTCAGGCTGCCTTGTCATACGTGGATGCGCATTATGGCGCGGGGGTGAATTTTATTTGCACGCCGTTTTTGCCGTGCAAAATCAAGGTTTGCCCGTTTACTTCGTAGCGCGACACCCGCTTCATGGCGATGGTAAACGCATCTTCCAGTTGATTGTTTTCGCACAGCATGACGGTGGATGTCATTTCGCCCAGTTTCAGGCTGCCTGATTTGCTGGCTTGCGCGTGGAAATTCATGTGATTGCAGCCCATGTAGGCGTAGGCGGTGGGCAGCTTTGTCCAATCCATTTTGGCGTTGGCGGGGATTTCGCCTTTAAAGCCGCTCAATTCGGTTAAACGCCATGCTTGGCGGATAGGCGCAGGCGCAGCCGATTGCGGGGCGGGCGCGGATTGCGGTTGCGCGGGCTTGGGTTGCGCCACGCTGTTGCACGCGGCGAGCAGTATGGTTGCGCTGAATAGTGCGATGGATTTGTTGAACATTGTCTTTCTCCTTATTGATGCTTTCAGGCTACCTGAAAGCGGTGGTTGAAACAAACTGTTGCTTTTGTGTTGGATATTGTACGCCTGCGACTACGCTGCCAGCAAGGCGGTGGATGGTTTTTCAGGCTGCCTTGGGATTACAACCGCTCAAACGCTTCTTTAAACACCTGCGCGCGATGGGCATAGCCTTTGAACATATCGTAGCTGGCGCAGGCGGGGGAAAGCAGCACGATGTCGCCTGTGTGCGCGGCGGCGTGGGCGGCGGCAACGGCTTGCGGCAGGGTGTCGCAAAATTGGTGCGGCACGTTGTGCGCGGCAAGTTCGGCGGCGATTTTGGGCGCATCCACGCCGATTAGGAACACGGCGCGGGCTTTATTTTGCAACACGGCGGCGAGCGGGGCGAAGTCTTGCCCTTTGCCTTGCCCACCCGCAATCAGCACGATTTTTTGCGGCAGACCTGCGATGGCGGCAACGGTTGCGCCCACGTTGGTGCCTTTGCTGTCGTCAATGTAGGAAATGCCGTCTTTTTCGCCGATTTTTTCTACGCGGTGGGGCAAGCCGTGGAAGGTTTGGATGTGTTGCACCAGTTCGCTGCGCGGGATGCCGATGGCTTCGCATAGGGCGATGGCGGCGAGCGCGTTGGCGGTGTTGTGGCTGCCTTGTAATGGGATTTGGCTTTGCGCCATTAAATCGGTGTCGTGTTGTTTCAGGCAGCCTGAAACGCTGTCCAGCCAATAATCGGTGGCTTGTGTGAGCGAGAATTGGCGCGTTTGCTGCGCGGAGCGGTGCATGGCGCGGCAGAATGGGTCGTCAGCGTTGATGATTTGCACGCGGCAGCCGTTGAAGATTTGGTCTTTGCTGCGGGCGTAGTCCAGCAGGTCGTCGTAGCGGTCTAGGTGGTCTTCGGAGATGTTGAGACAGGCGGCGGCTGCGGCGGCAAGGCAGGGCGTGGTTTCCAGTTGAAAGCTGGATAATTCCAGCACCCACACATCCGTGCTTTTGCCTTGCCGTTGCAGCCATGCGTCTAGCACGGGCGTGCCGATGTTGCCCGCGATAACGGTATCCAAGCCGCTTTGTTGGCATAAATGCCCGACTAGGCTGGTGGTGGTGGTTTTGCCGTTGCTGCCGGTGATGGCGATGATTTGGTCGGGGTGATGGCGCAGCAGGTCGGCTAGGATGGCAACGTCGCCTGTTACTTTGCCGCCGCGTTGTTCAAATTCGCGGATTTCAGGCTGCCTACGGCTCACACCAGGGCTTAATATCAGCGTGGTTTTATCTGCCAACGCGGATTTCAGGCTGCCTGAAAGGATGGGGAATTGCGGGAACAGCGCGGCGAGTTCGGCTTGGCGTTCGGCGGTAAGCTGTTCATCGTAGGCGGCGACTTGGCTTGCGCCGATGTGGGCAAGATAGCGCAGGATGGAAAGCCCTGTGCTGCCCAGCCCTGCCACGAGAATGTTTTGCTGCTTCATTTATTTGGTGCCTTCTTTGTGTTCGTAGGAAATGATGCCTGTTTCGCCTGTGGGCATTTCTTCCATGCCCAGCTCTTCTTTGATGCTGCGCGGTTTTTTGCGCTTGGCGGGGGCGGGCGATTCAGTTTCTTGCGGGGTGAGTTCTTGTTCGTTGGCTTCGTTTTCAGGCTGCTGCGGGGGCGGCGCGGCGGGCGTGGGGTCTTTGGCTACGGGCGGCGGCTCGGGGCTGGCGACTTGGGTGAGCCATTTGCCTGCGCTGTTTTGCGAGTAGGCAATGTCGCTTTGGGCTTCATCGCTCACGCCTGTGATTTGGGCGAGAATTTTGCGCGTTTTGGCAGCTTGCACGGCTTCGCTGCGCCATGTTACGCCATCGGCGGGCACGCCCAGCACCACGGTGCCGCCCACTTCCAGCGGGGTGTTGAGCGTGATGGGAATGCTTTTGCTTTCGGCAACGGCTTGCTTGCTGTCGTTGATGTAGAGTGCGAGGCTGATGTAAACGGTGGAAACGGTGAAGTTGCCTTTGTTGGTGAGCGAAACGCGGATATTGGGTTCGCCTGCGGTGTAGGAAAAATCGCCCGCTTGGATGGCAACATCTTCGCCTGTGCTCACGGAGCTGGCTTCATCGCTGGCAGGCATGGGCGGCAGTGTGGCGGAGGCTTCTAGGTTGATTTCGGGCAGGGTGGCAACGGGCGAGGCGGTGTTTTGGATGCCTGCCGCGCTGTCGCTAACGGCTTGGATAAAGCGGTAGCCGCCGTAGCCCATCGCGCCAAAGAGCACGACGGCGATGCCGATAACGACTTGGGTGTAAACGGATTTTTTTGCCATGAGAAACTCGCTTTCAGGCTGCTGGGAAAAGGGGATTTTAGCAGATGCGGATAGGCTAAGGCAGCCTGAAAACCAATCTATCCAACAGAAACCGCTAGGCATCGTAATCAAACGTTTTCAGGCTGCCTAACCTCATCGCCCGCAATGTTAAAATATCCCCTTTCCACCGCAAGGCAGCCTGAAACCATGTCTGATTTATTCTCCCACCCCCCCGCCGCCCCGCTTGCCGAACGCCTGCGCCCGCAGTCGCTGGATGAAGTGCTGGGGCAGGAACATCTAACCGGCGCGGGCAAGCCGCTGGCCGTTGCGCTGGCGAGCGGCGAGCCGCATTCCATGATTTTGTGGGGCAGCGCGGGCATTGGCAAAACCACGCTGGCGCGGATTGTGGCGCAGGGTTTTGACGCGCAGTTTCTGCCCATTTCCGCCGTGTTTTCGGGCGTGAAAGACATCCGCGAAGCCATCACCCAAGCCGAAATGGCGTGGCAGCGCGGCAGGCGCACGATATTGTTTGTTGACGAAGTGCACCGTTTCAACAAAGCCCAGCAGGATGCCTTTTTGCCGCACGTTGAAAGCGGGCTGATAACCTTTATCGGCGCGACCACCGAAAACCCGTCGTTTGAAGTGAACGCCGCGCTGCTCTCCCGCGCCCAAGTCTATACGCTCAAACCGCTCAAGCCCGAAGCACTCGCCAAGCTGTGCGACAAAGTTTTCAGGCTGCCTGAAAACGAGCGCACCCGCATCACACCCGAAGCGCAGCAGCTCATCATCCAGCACGCCGACGGCGACGCGCGGCGGTTGCTCAACACGCTGGAACAAATCACCCGCGCCGCCCGCACGCAAAACATCGCCGAAATCGGCAGCGAGCTGGTGGCGCAAACGCTCGGCAGCCAGCTGCGGCGGTTTGATAAAGGCGGCGAAGCGTTTTACAACCAAATCTCCGCCCTGCACAAATCCGTGCGCGGTTCGCACCCCAACGCCGCGCTGTATTGGTTCACGCGCATGCTGGACGGCGGCGCAGACCCGCGCTATCTCGCCCGCCGCATCGTGCGCATGGCATGGGAAGACATCGGGCTTGCCGACCCCCGTGCCATGCAAATCGCCAACGACGCAGCAGCAACCTACGAGCGGCTGGGCAGCCCCGAAGGCGAGCTGGCGCTGGCGCAGGCGGTGCTGTATCTGGCGGCGGCGGCGAAGTCCAACGCAGGCTACACCGCGTTTAACCAAATGCGCCAGTTTGTGCGCGAACACGGCAGCGCAGCCGTTCCCGTACACCTGTGCAACGCGCCCACCAAGCTGATGAAAGAACTTGGCTACGGGCGCGACTACCGCTACGCCCACGACGAGCCGCACGCCTACGCCGCAGGCGAAAGCTATATGCCCGACGATATGGACGAACCCGATTTCTACCAGCCCACCGACAGGGGCTTGGAGATTAAGATTGGCGAAAAACTGGCTTGGCTGCGCGGATTGGACGAAGCGGCAGAGCAGGGCGGGGATGGAGATAAATGATTTTAGCTTCGCAGAAGCTCGTAAATTCGCTTTCAGGCTGCCTTTGGAGCGAATGAGCGAAGCAGCCTGAAATCCATCTTGCGCAAACAAATCGTTTAGAACCATGCAACACGGTTTTCAGGCTGCCTTTAACCATTCAGGCAGCCTGAAAGCGAATTTACGAGCTTCTGCGAAGCTAAAATCATTTCCTTAACCGCAGCGCATTGCCCACCACCAGCAGCGAACTCGCGCTCATGCCAATCGCGGCGAGCCACGGCGTTACCCAGCCTGCCACCGCCAGCGGCACCACAATCAGGTTATACACGCTTGCCCAGATTAGGTTTTGGCGGATGATGCGGCGCGTGCGCTGGGCTTGGTGCAGCAGGCGCGGGATAAGGGCAAGGTCGTCTTGCAGCAAAATCACGTCTGCGCCATCGCGGGCAGCGTCTGCGCTGCCAGCCACCGCCAGCGACACATTCGCCGCCGCCAGCACGGGCGCATCGTTGATGCCGTCGCCCAGCATCAATACGCGCTTGCCTTGCGCTTGCAAATCTTGCACATAAGCGAGCTTGTCTTCGGGCGTGGCTTGGGCGCGGCGGTGGGCGATGGCAAGCTGCTCGGCAAGCTGGTTCACCGCGCTGGCGTGGTCGCCGCTCAAAATATGGCAGGCGATGCCGCGCGTGCGCAGTTCGGCGAGCGTGGCGGCGGCGTTGGGCTTGGCTTCATCGCGCAGGATAAAGGCAGCCTGAAAACCGCGCTCGTTGCCCAACACAATCACGCTGCCTGCGGGCAGGTTGCTCGGCAGCTTTTCAGGCTGCCTTTGTTTGTTGATGCGGGCAACAAAATCGGCGCGTCCAATCGCCCATGTTTGCTGCAAGATGTGGGCAACAATGCCGTGCCCCACGCGGTTTTGCCGCTGCGTAACCAGCAGCTCGGTGGCAGTAGGCAGCCTGAAAAAGGCTTGCGCGATGGGGTGTTCGGATTGTTGTTCTAGGGCTTGGACGATGGCGATGAGTTCGCTGGGGCAGCCTGAAAACGTGGTTTCATCGTAAAGCTGCCGGTTGGCAAAGGCATAAATATGGCTGATGGACAGCTTGCCTTGGGTGAGCGTGCCTGTTTTGTCAAACACCGCATCGGTGATTTGCGCCAAGTTTTCAAGGGCTTGCCCGTGCGCAATCAACACGCCTTCGCTGGCGAGCTTGCCTGTGGAAGCCGCCAGCGCGGCGGGCGTGGCCAACGATAGGGCGCAGGGGCAAGTAATCACCAGCAGCGACACGGTTACCCACAAAGCGCGAGCGGCATCGGCATACCACCACCACGCCAAAAAAGTCGGCACCGCCATGATAATCAGCGACAGCGTGAAGCCCGAAGCATAGCGTTCCGCCAGCTCGGCAAGGCGCGGCTTTTGCGCTAGGGCTTTGTCCAACAGCTTCACAATATGCGCCAAGCGCGTTTGGTTGCCCACTTCGGTGGCGCGGATGATGATGGGGCTGGCAACGTTGAGTGTGCCTGCGGTTACAAGGCAGCCTGAAAACTTGGCAACGGGCAGATGTTCGCCCGTGAGCATCGCTTCGTTGATTTCGCTCTCGCCGCTTAACACCACGCCATCCACAGGCACGACTTCGCCCGCGCGCACCAGCAGCACATCGCCCACCGCCAGCGACACCACGGCGGCTTCTTCGCTGTGTTCATCGGGATAACGCGGCAAGCGGTGGCAAAACGCAGGCACCAGTTTCACCAAACGCTCCGCCGCATCGCCCGCCTTGCGCCGCGCACTGTGTTCCATAAACCGTCCCAGCAGCAAAAAGAACACAAACATGGCAATGCTTTCAAAATACAAGCCTTGCTGCGATTGCACCGCCAACGCGCCCACGCCCGCGATAAACGTGAGCGAAATTGCCAGCGCAACAGGTGTGTCCATGCCCGTGCGCCCGTTTTTCAAATCGCGCCACGCGCCTTGGTAAAACGGCAACGCCGCGTAAAACATCGCAGGCAGCACCATAAAAAACGCGCCCCAATGCAGCATGGCAAGGTAGGGCGGCTCAATGTCGCCAAACAAATAAGTGGGCAGCGCAAACATCATGGTTTGCATACTGGCAAACGCAGCAATGGCAAGGCGAATCAGCATGGTTTTGCGCTCGCGTTGGGTTTGCGCTTCCATTTTTTGCGCGTCATACGGCGCGGCGGTGTAGCCCGTTTTTTGAATCAACGACAAAATGGCAGAAAGCTGCACGCGCGTTTCATCCCAGCGCACGCGCGCGCGTTGCGTGCTGTAATTCAGCTCCACTTGGCTAATGCCCGCTTGGCGCATCAGCCGCTGCTCAATCAGCCACACGCAGGCGGCGCAAGTGATGCCACCCAGCATCAACGTGGCTTCGCGCTGGTTTTCAGGCAGCGTTTCCACAAACTCGGCTTGCACTTCGGGCAGGTCATACAATTGAAGCTGCGCCATGATTTCAGCAGGCGGCAGCTCGGCTTTTTCGGCTTGGGCGGTGCGGTTTTTGTAGTAGCTGCCCAGCCCCGCATCAATAATGCCTTGGGCAACGGCTTGGCAGCCCACGCAACAGGCGGGGTGCTCTTGGTTGTTGTAGATAATGGGCAGATGGGTGTGTTCGGGGACGGGCAGTCCGCAATGGAAGCAGGGTTGGGGCATTTTGGTGGTTGGGGGATAGGGATGGTTTAGCGATGCTGGATTTTGTTTCAGGCTGCCTTTGGTGTTGAGATGGCATCAAAGGCAGCCTGAAAGTGGGAAATAAGCAAAGGTAGCAAAGGTAGGGTGGGCAACTCGTTGCACACCGCATCTATACTCGCGTTCTGTTGTTCCTGATGCAGGCTATTGCGTTCGGTGTCGGCTGGTTTAGCTAAAAGGCAGCCTGGAAAAAGCTAAAACCCAATCCATCAATCAAAACAATGACACAACCGCCATAGCTACCTGCTCAAAAAAACAGCCGCCCACGCAGAGCGGCTGTTATCAGGATTACTGCCCAGCAGCAGGCACAATGCTGGCGCTTTGCATCAAATTGCCTACCGCTTCTTGCACGAGCTCGTTGCTCATGCTGGCGCGTAAGCCTTCTTTGATTTTGTCCAGCGGGCCAACGGTGATTTTGCGCTTGTCGTTGATGTAATACAGCGCGTGCAATTTGTCGCCCGCAATCGGTTTGCTGTATTGCCCTTTTTTCAGGCTGCCGATGGCTTGGTAGATATTGGGGCGGGCTTCTTGCAAATCGCGCAGGGAAATATAGTCGCTAAACACGCTGCCGCCTGCTTTGATGTTGGGGTCTATGCTGTATTTGCGCGCCACTTCGGCGAAACTTTTTTTCGCTTTCAAATCGCGCTCGGCGGCTTTGATTTGCTCGGCGTTGTTGCTGATGATTTCGCCAATTTGCACTTCGTCGGTGTTGTCGTAGCGTTGTTTGATTTCATTGTAACGCTGTTGCACTTGGGCATCAGTTACGGGGTTTTTGTTGATGACATCACGCGCGTAAACCTGCATCAAAAGCTGGTTTTGGTAGTCCGCCCATTGTTGTTTGAAGTCGGCTTGCTTGTCTGCGCCTTGGGCTTTGGCTTGCTTCATGCTTTCGGTTTCAACGTCTTTGTATTCTTTGCTTTTGTCCAAGCCTTGTTTTTTGGCGGCTTGGGTTACCACGGTTTCTACCACGGTTTGCTGCGCGATAAATTGGCGCAGCTCGGGGCTGTCTTGCACTTGCCCTTGGCTGCTGGCAACCACGGCTTGCACGCGGCGGTCTAGCTCGCTGCTGTCAATTTTGGTGCCGTTTACGGTTACCACGGTTTGCGCCAATAGGCTGCCTGAAAGCAGGGCGGCGGATAGGGCGGCGGCGATATGAGTGGGTTTCATGAAGTTTCCTTTCGGTGGATGGTGGAATGTTTGGTTAAGGGGTAATCAGTCTAGCAATGCCGAACTTGGTTTCAGGCTGCCTATGCGATGCCGCTTTGCTTGCTGCACAAGGCAGCCTGAAACGATTAGGCAGCCTGAAAATACTCATCAGGCGTTTGCGCGATGACGCTGAGCGCGTGGATTTGCTTGCTGCTAAATAAGTCTGCCAGCAGGCTTTGCACTTGGCGTTGGCGGGCAACGCGGTTCATGCCGTCAAATGCGTTGCTCACGACCACGATGGTGTAATGCCCGCCGCCTTTGTTGCCTGCGTGCCCGATGTGCAAATGGCTTTCGTCAGCAAACTCGTACACATCGGGGGCGAGCGGGGCGAGTCGGCTGGCTATTTGGTCGCGCATTATTTGGGGAACACTTGTTTAAAGGGGCGAATCAGCATTTCGGCATACACGCCCGCGTGCACATAAGGGTCTTCGCTTGCCCATGCTTCGGCGGCATCCAAATCGGCAAAATCGGCAACAATCAAGCTGCCAGACATCACGTTGGGATTATCGGGCAGCGGGTTGGGACCCGCGCAAAGCAGGCGGTTTTCTTGGTGCAACGCTTCTAGGCGTTCCAAATGGGCGGGGCGGGCGGCGGCACGCGCTTCGCTGGTGTTTTCGGCATCGGTGGCTAGGAACATAAACAGCATGGTTATTCGCTTTCTTTGGGAAGGTGTTTAACAAGGTAAATGCCTTGCGCAATGGAAAAGGCAATGGAAATGGGCAGATAGCCCCATAGTTTAAAGTTCATCCACACAGGCTCGCGCTCGGCGGTAAACGGGTAGGCGATGGCAAGATTGAGCGCGCCAAGAAACAGGAAAAAGCCTATCCATGCGTAGCCCAGCTTGTGCCAAACGTGGTCGGGCAGGGTGAGCTCTTTGCCCAACAAAAGCCGCAGGCTGTTTTGCCCGCGCAGTTGCATGGCAACCATAATGATGGCGAGCAGCCACGGCAAAATGGTGGTTTTGAGCATGATGAAGGTGCGGTCGTTCAGCGCGATGGTTAAGCCGCCAAACACAACAACCAAAATAAAGCTGAGCCATTGGGTCGGTTCTAGCTTGCGGTGTTTCCAATAGGTGTAGCCTGCTTGGGCAACGCCTGTTACCACGGCAACGGCGGTGGCGAGAATGATGTTTTTGGTGGCGGTGTAGGTGGCAAAAAATAGGATGATGGCGATGAAATCGCTGAGTGCTTTCATGTGGCAGGGGGTGGGTTAAAAGGTGGCTATCATAACCGAAAATAGCGGATTTGGGCGTAAAAGGTTGGGTTTGGGGCGGGATGAAACCTATTTTCAGGCTGTCTATTCTTGCTCACTCGGTAAGCAAGAAAAATTCCACCAATATGTTTTTAAACAAAAAGCCCATCACGCCCAAGCCGAGCACGAAAAACAGGATAAACATCCCCCATTTGCCCGCTTTGGATTCTTTGCCCAGTTGCCATACGATGAAGCCGAGCATAATCACCAAGCCGCCAATGCCGAGCCGCATGCCCCATAGGGCGAATTGTTCTTCTGACATGATTGTTCCTTTGTGTGTAGTGTGGATGGCAAAGGCAGCCTGAAACCTTTGCAAAACGCCTAAATCATTTAATTAACGGCATTTCTTGTTTTTAACTTTGCCCCTATTTGGCTACGCAGGCTGTTGCTAGGGGTTACAAAGGCAGCCTGAAAACCGTATTACCCATTTTCAGGCTGCCTTTAAGCCTTGTTATGCCGCCAATGCCTGCGCCAAATCATCAATCAAATCATCCGCATATTCCAAGCCAATGGACAAGCGCAGCAAGCCTTCGGTGATGCCTGCGGCTAATTTATCTTCGGGCGACATTCTGCCGTGCGTGGTTGTCCACGGATGCGCGATGGTGGAGCGCACATCGCCAAAGTTTGCCGTTTTGGAAAAAATGTTTACCTTATCAACCACTTTCCAAGCCGCCGCCGTGTCGCCTTTCACTTCAAACGCCAGCACCGTGCCGCCTGTGCTTTGCTGTTTTTTCACCAACGCCGCTTGCGGGTTTTCAGGCAGCCCCGAGTAATACACCTTGCCCACTTGCGGTTGCTGTTGCAGCCATTGCGCGATTTTCAGCGCAGAAGCTGCCGCCGCATCGGTGCGCAAAATCAGCGTTTCCATGCCGCTCAGCAGCATCCAAGCGTTAAACGGCGACAGGCTCAGTCCCATCGTGTTCACATACATCCCCACTTGCGTAATCAAATCCTGCTTGCCGCACACAATGCCGCCCAACACGCGCCCTTGCCCGTCAATGGATTTGGTGCCTGATTGCACGCTCAAATCCGCGCCCAAGCGCAACGGCTGTTGCACGGCGGGCGAACAAAAGCAGTTATCCACCACCAGCAACGCATTGATTTCATGCGCGATTTGCGACAAGGCTTCAATATCCGCCACTTCGCCCAAGGGGTTAGACGGCGTTTCCAAGAAAAATATTTTGGTATTCGGGCGGATGGCTTTACGCCATTCGTTCACATCGGTTTGCGAAACCAGCGTAACTTCAATGCCAAAGCGCGGCAGCATGGCAATCAGCCCTGCCGTTGTGCCAAACAGGCTGCGGCTGCTGATTAAATGGTCGCCCGCGCTCAAAAAAGTGAGCAAGGCAGCCTGAATCGCGCTCATGCCCGTTGCCGTGGCGATGCCTGCTTCCGCGCCTTCCATAATCGCCACGCGCTGCTGAAACGCGGCAATGGTGGGGTTGTTGGTGCGCGAATAGGTGTAG
This sequence comes from Kingella sp. (in: b-proteobacteria), assembly GCF_030527935.1. Taxonomy (GTDB): domain Bacteria; phylum Pseudomonadota; class Gammaproteobacteria; order Burkholderiales; family Neisseriaceae; genus Kingella_B. The sequence goes on along the minus strand of NZ_JAUMZV010000006.1, from coordinate 2,778 downwards.
CCCGCTTGGCGTTTGGCAAACACATCGGCGCATTGCTCCGCGCTGTCAAACATAAAACTGCTGGTTAAAAACAGAGCTTGATGATGCTCTTTGAACTGGGTTTGCTCTTTGCTGCCGCGAATCGCCAGCGTTTGCGGATGAAGTTGTTTGGCGTTACTCATGTTTGCATTCTTTTACAAAAACAGGAAAGTCGCTATTTTGCGCCTTTTCAGGCTGCCTTTCAATGCTTATAATTTGCGCTCTTAACACTCGTTTACAAGGACACACATCATGAAATGGACCGACATCCAACGCATCGCCGAAGAGCTATACGACACCCACGGCGATAGCATCAACCCCGCCACCGTGCGCTTCACCCAACTGCGCGATTTGATTCTCGCCCTGCCCGATTTTGACGACGACACCAACCGCTGCGGCGAGAAAATCCTAGAAGCCGTGCAACAGGCTTGGATAAGCGAAGCGGAATAAGCGATGGCGACACCGTTTTCAGGCTGCCTAACTGGGATGCATATAGGCAGCCTGAAAATTTGTTTAGCCCATACTGCACAATCAACACGCCCAGTTTGCTGACCACATAGGCAGCCTGAAACCCACCCAACACCACCACACCATGCTCCCATTTTCCACCCGCCTAATCCAATGGCAACGCCAACACGGGCGCAACAACCTGCCGTGGCAAACGCGCGACCCCTACCGCGTTTGGCTCTCCGAAATCATGCTGCAACAAACCCAAGTTGCCACCGTGTTGGATTACTACCCGCGCTTTCTTGCCGCTTTTCCCACCGTGCAAGCCCTTGCCGCCGCCAGCCAAGACCAAGTGTTAAGCCTGTGGGCAGGGCTGGGCTATTACAGCCGCGCCCGCAATCTACACGCCGCCGCGCAGCAAATCGTGCAACAACACGGCGGCGCATTCCCGCCCAATCGCGCCCAATTGGAAACGCTAAAAGGCGTAGGGCGCAGCACCGCCGCCGCCATCGCCGCCTTTGCCTACCACCAGCGCGAAGCCATATTAGACGGCAACGTCAAGCGCGTGCTCTGCCGCGTGTTTGCCCAAGACGGCGACCCCGCCAATAAAGCCTTTGAACGCCAGCTGTGGGCACTCGCCGAAAGCCTGCTGCCCGCCCGCCCCAGCGATATGCCTGCCTACACCCAAGGCTTGATGGATTTGGGCGCAACCCTGTGCACGCGCAGCAAACCCCGCTGCACCGAATGCCCAATGCAAAACCTTTGCCAAGCCCACGCCCAAAACCGCACCGCCGAGTTGCCGCGCAAAAAATCCCCCGCCGCCGTGCAACAGCAAACGCTCTATTGGCTGCTGATTGAGCACAACCGCGCCATCTGGCTGCACAAACGCCCGCAAAACGGCATCTGGGCAGGCTTATGGTGCGCCCCCACATTCAACAGCCTCGCCGAATTACAACACTTTGCCGCGCAACACCGCATCCCATTGCAGCACGTCAGCGAGCTGCCCACCATCCACCACCGCTTGACCCACCGCCAGCTAGAAATCATCCCCTACCGCATCACAGCCAATATAGGCAGCCTGAAAACCGAAAGCTGCAACGAAGCCAATGGGGAAGCAGGCGAGTGGGTAAACCCACAAGCCTACGCGCAATACGGCATGCCCAAGCCGTTGGCAAAATTGTTAGCAACGCAATGGGGGTAAACGTTTTCAGGCTGCCTATTGGTTATCCCATTAGGCAGCCTGAAAACGTTTAAACACAACGCAACCATCCAACCAACACCCCAAAATTATCCACAAAACCTGTGCATAAATCCCCCGCCCATTCCATCGCAACAGCCAAAAAACCTTGTGAAATCATGGCTTCTGTTAAGATTGCTGAAAAAATAAGCAGAACAGCAAAAACGCATAACAATCAAAAAGATAAAATAAAAAATCAACTGTCAAGCTGTGGGCAAAAATATTTTCTTTACAAAAAACACGCAATATTGTGCCAAAAATAACCCCAAAACGAACTTGTAAAAATTCACCTATCGTTGTGCCCATATTGCCCCATCACAAGGCAGCCTGAAAATCCAACAATCCCACAAAATCATCAAAATGTCCGCGCACATGGTTATACACCTTGGGGAAAATCTCTTCGCATTCCATAAAATACCACTCATCCAGTGTGGCAAATTGCGGAAACGACTCGCGCACCGTCGCCGCATCGCCATGCAGCAAAATTGCCGCCCCCAGCTCGTGATACAAACCACGCGCCTGCAACACCATCTCGGGCAGCATCGGAATGTCCCACGCCGCAAGCTGTTCCGCCAAATTGCCACACAACAATTCTTCGCCCAGCCCCAGCGCAATCAGCGTGGCAAAGCCATCATCTTCCGCAATTTTGTCCAAACGCAAATACGCCAACAACGCATTTTGCGCGTCCGATAAACGCGGCGAAGTGGTCGCATGATGCTGCTCCAACTGCTCCAAACAATGCGTAAACAAACGATTTACCTGCGCCGCTGCAATTTCATGTTCCATGGCTAATCCTATTAAAAAACAAAGATTTTACTTTTTAGGCAGCCTGAAAACAATAAAAGAATGCAGCACAGATAGGCAGACTGAAAACGCTTTTTCAAATATTGCCGTGTTTATTTTCAGGCTGAAACCTTTGCAAAACCTAAAACGCCATAAAAAATAGTCAATTCTTCGTCATTCCCGCGTAGGCGCGAATCTTGGTTGATTTTATGCAATAAATTGTTTTTAAGGTGATTTTTTAAGGGGCTGTCCTAGATAACTCAGGAAATTCACATTAAGTTAGAATTTCCCCT
>NZ_JAUMZV010000005.1 GCF_030527935.1 Kingella sp. (in: b-proteobacteria) | reverse complement strand
AGGGGAAATTCTAACTTAATGTGAATTTCCTGAGTTATCTAGGACAGCCCCTTAATTTTTGCTGTGCGGCGAGGACATGGCGGCGGTCTTCGTTCCACGCGCGGATTTTGGCGGCGGCCTGCCGTTGTGCCTGCCGCAGGTTTGCCGCACTGGTTTCAGCGGCACGACGGACACAATCCCGAACTTCGGCTTGGGCAAAATGACGTTCGCTGCAACGGCGGCGGATATCGTATTCGGTCTGCACGATTTCGGCAGCCGCATGGGTGGCCGACAGGAATGCGACAAGCAATAGTGCGGTTTTACCGGGCATGGTTTTGTTTTCTGGCGGTTTGGCTTTCGGCACAGGATGCCGCCTTTGGCTTTCAGGCTGCCTGAAAGCGTGGGTATGGCGGCAAGACGCCATGTTTAATCTTTAAAATTTTCTGCGGCCGTACGAATCGGCCTTTCCCGCAGAGAGAAGGGTTTGGGGGTGCAGGCTGCTTTTCAGGCTGCCCGAACATTCACTCCAACTCTGCCAGTTTCTTGTCAATCGCTTCCGCATCCATATAGCTGCACATGGTGTGGTTGTTCAGCAGCATCACGGGGGCATCGCCGCACGCGCCCATGCACTCGCCTTCCACCAGCGTGAATTTGCCGTTCGCGGTGGTTTCGCCGTAGTCGATACCGAGCTTTTGTTTCAGGTATTCGCCCGCATCCACGCCGCCGCGCAGGGCGCAGGGAAGGTTGGTGCAGACGGTGAGTTTGTATTTGCCCACGGGTTTGAGGTCGTACATATTGTAGAACGTGGCGACTTCATACGCTGCGATGGGCGGAATGCCGACATATTGCGCTACATATTCGATGGTTTCGGGCGCAAGGTAGCCAAGCTCGGTTTGGGCGATGCGCAACGCGCCCATAATGGCGCTGCGGCGTTGGTCGGCGGGATATTTGGCCAGTTCGGTGTCGATTTGTTGCAACGATTGTGCGGATAACATGGTTTTGTTCTCGATAAAATGATGGGGCGGGTTTCAGGCAGCCTGAAAAGTGCAGGCTGCTTTTTGCGGCTTATCGGTCCACTTCCCCGAATACGATATCCTGCGTGCCGATAATCGCCACCACGTCGGCGAGCAGGTGGCCGCGCGCCATTTCGTCCATGCCTTGCAGGTGGGCAAAGCCGGGGGCGCGGATTTTCAGGCGGTAGGGCTTGTTCGCGCCGTCCGAAATGATGTACACGCCGAATTCGCCTTTGGGGTGTTCCACGGCGGTGTAGGTTTCGCCTTCGGGCACGTGCATACCTTCGGTAAACAGTTTGAAATGGTGAATCAGGTCTTCCATGCCCTGTTTCATTTCGGTGCGTTTGGGTGGGGCGACTTTGTGGTTGTCGGTAATCACGGGCAGGCCGGGGTTTGCACGCAGCCAGTCGGCGCATTGTTTGATGATACAGACGGACTGGCGCATTTCCGCCATGCGGCAGAGATAGCGGTCGTAGCAGTCGCCGTTCACGCCGACGGGGATGTCAAAATCAATTTGGTCGTACACTTCATACGGTTGTTTTTTACGCACGTCCCATTCCACGCCGGAACCGCGCAGCATCACGCCGGTGAAGCCTTTTTGCAGCGCGCGCTCAGGGGAAACCACGCCGATGCCGACCGTACGCTGTTTCCAAATGCGGTTGTCGGTGAGCAGAGTTTCCAGCGTGTCGATGTTTTTGGGGAAGCGTTCGCAGAAGGCATCGATAAAGTCGAGCATGGTGCCTTCGCGGGAAGCATTGAGTTCTTTCAACACTTTCGCGCTGCGGAATTTGCTTTTTTCGTATTTCGGCATGAAGTCGGGCAGGTCGCGGTACACGCCGCCGATGCGGAAATACGCGGCGTGCATGCGTGCGCCGGACACGGCTTCGTACAAATCCATCAGTTCTTCGCGGTCGCGGAAGGCATACAGAATCGCAGTCATCGCGCCGATATCCAAGGCGTGCGAACCGACACCCATCAGGTGGTTCAGAATGCGCGTTACTTCGGCGAACATGGTACGGATGTATTTGGCGCGGATAGGGATTTCCAATCCGAGCAGTTTTTCCACGGCAAGGCAGTAGGCCTGCTCGTTCACCATCATGGAAACGTAGTCCAAACGGTCCATATACGGCAGGGCTTGCAGGTAGGTTTTGGTTTCGGCCAGTTTTTCCGTGCCGCGGTGCAACAGGCCGATATGCGGGTCGGCGCGGACGATTTGTTCGCCGTCCAATTCCAAAATCATGCGCAATACGCCGTGGGCGGCGGGGTGCTGCGGACCGAAGTTGATGGTGTAGTTTCTGAGTTTAGCCACCGTAGTTCTCCTCGCGGACAACGCGCGGCGTGATTTCGCGCGGCTCAATGGTTACGGGTTGATAAATAACGCGTTTTTCGGTTTCGTCATAACGCATTTCCACATGGCCGGACACGGGGAAGTCTTTGCGGAACGGGTGGCCGACAAAACCGTAGTCGGTCAGGATGCGGCGCAAATCGGGGTGTTCGTTGAAGATAATGCCGTACATATCGAAGGCTTCGCGCTCGTACCAGTCTGCGCCGTTATACAGGTGGGTAACGGTGTGGACGATGGGGAAGCTGTCGTCGTCCGCCCACACGCGCACGCGCACGCGCTGGTTGTTCCGCACGGACAACAGTTGGCTGACCACGGCGAAGCGTTTGCCGTGCCATTCTTGGTTTTTGTAGGTGCTGTAATCCACGCCGCACAGGTCAATCAGCGTTTCAAAATGCAGCTCGGCATGGTCGCGCAGGGTCTGCATGATGTCGAGATAGTGCTCGGAACGGCATTCGACGGTGAGTTCGCCGAATGCAAGGATAATGTTGTCCGCCTTGCCGCCCAGTATGCGGGTGCAGGCTGCTTTTAGGTCTAAAACGTGCATGGTACGTTCCTGGTTGGGGTTTTGTTTTTTGGGGTTTCAGGCTGCCTGAAATGCCTGCACGGCCGCCCATACGATTTCAGGCTGCTCTTTCACGGCTTCGTGCGCGGCAAACGGCACGCTCATCAAATGCACATCGGGCAATTCGGTTTTCAGTTCGGCCCAGTCGTCAAAGGCAAGCAGGAAATCGGCTTCTCCGCGCACCGCCAGCACGGGAGCTTGAATTTGGCGGATGTTTTCGTTGGGATAACCGCTCGCGCCCTCGTCCAGCCACATGGCTTTCAATGCTGCCGCCCATTTATCCGCATCAGGCTCGGGATTGGCCGCCTGATAAGCGGCAAGCTGTTCGGGCAGATTTTCTTTTACAAAATCACTGTTTACCGCTTCAAACATCGGGCGAACACCACTCAAGTGCTTTTTGTGCCACTCCGCACCCACGGTAATGATTTTTTCGATATTTTTGTCTTCCGCGCCTAATCGGTAGGCAGTTATTCCTCCGTCGCTGAATCCGAACAGGCTGTATTTTTCCACGCCTTCATGCCGCAGGATTTGGCACACATCATCGGCGGCTTGGGCATAGGTCAGTGCGGCTGTGCCGAGCGTGGGGCGTCCATGCCCGCGCGTATCTATCGCAATCACGTGGTAGTGTTGCTGCAAACGTGGCAACAGCGGGGAAAAGTCGGCAATCGAACCGAAACCGCCGTGCAGCAATACGATAACGGGAGCTATTTCCTTGCCGCCGATTTGGTAGTGCAGCAGCGCACCTTGATATTCGATGATTTTGGACTGCATGGATTTTCCTTGGTTTCAGGCTGCCTGAAATGCTCCTGTTATTCCGTCCGCTTAATCATAAAGCCGTTGGACACGGTCTCCATGCCTATTTTCGGGTAATAGTCCATGGCGGCGGGCGCGGAAAGCAGGAGCAGCATGCTTTGTTCACCGACTGCCTGCTTCACTTCGCCAATCAGGCGTTTGCCGATGCCTTGGTGCTGGTATTCGGCGCGCACGGCCAAATCTGAAAGATAGCAGCAGTAGCTGAAATCGGTCAGCGCGCGGGCAATGCCGACGGGTTTTTCGCCGTCCCACGCGGTGATGACGAGATTGGCGTGGCGGTACATCTGGCGGATGCGGTCGGTATCCTGAATGGGGCGTTTGATGCCGCTGCTTTGGTAAATGGCGATGATGTCGTCGATTTCGGGGCGGCGTTGGTCGTAGGTAATGGCCATTTTGCTTTCCTTATGATGTGCAGGCTGCTTTTTCGGCTTCAGGCTGCCATCGTTCCAAAAGCAGCCTGCATCCTAATTCCGCTCAATCGTGCAGGTGCGTTTAATTTTGCCTTGAAGCTGGATAAGGCCGTACAGCAGGGCTTCGGCGGTCGGCGGGCAGCCGGGCACGTACACGTCCACCGGCACGACGCGGTCTGCGCCGCGCACCACGGAATAGGAATAGTGGTAATAGCCGCCGCCGTTGGCGCACGAACCCATCGACAGCACCCAGCGCGGCTCGGCCATTTGGTCGTACACGCGGCGCAGGGCGGGCGCCATTTTGTTGGTGAGCGTGCCGGCCACAATCATCAAATCGGCCTGACGGGGGGACGGGCGGAAGATGATGCCGAAGCGGTCAAGGTCGTAGCGCGCCATACCGGCGTGCATCATTTCCACCGCGCAGCATGCCAAGCCGAAAGTAACCGGCCAAAGCGAGCCCGTGCGGACATAGTTCAACACCGTATCCGCGCTGGCGGTTACGAAGCCTTTGTTCAAAACGCCTTCTATTCCCATTCGAGCGCACCTTTTTTCCATTCGTAAACAAAGCCCACCGTCAGCACGACGATGAACACCAGCATCGACCAGAACGCATACGCGCCCGTGTCGGCCATCAGGTCTTTATACACCACTGCCCAGGGCACCATGAAGGCGACTTCGAGGTCGAACAAAATAAACAGGATGGCGACCAGATAATAGCGCACGTCAAATTTCATGCGCGCGTTTTCAAAGGCTTCAAAGCCGCATTCAAAGGGGGTGTCTTTTTCGGCGTAGTGGCGTTTGGGGCCGAGCAGCGTGCCGAGTCCGATAAAGACGATGCCCGCAATGATGCCGATGATGGCAAAAATGAGTATGGGAAAATAGTTGGCTAACATGGTGCGACCTTAATATTCCGCAGTAAAAATGGTGGCGCATTTTAACGAATTTTGATGATGTTTAAAAGTTGCAAACGAAAGGAATATTTGTAAAAGTTCCGTATTTTCAATGCGTTCTTGATAGTCATTCTTATTTGCGGGTGGTTTGTGTTAAGAGATGGTCAAGATGATGGATTGGGCGGGGTGTTTGCGATGAGAGCAGAGGCAGCCTGAAAGCGGGGCGCAGGGTTTTCAGGCTGCTGTTATGCGGGTAAGGCAGCCTGAAACGATGTTTACACCATCCCGAAACAATAAAGGCAGCCTGAAAACGGTATCACTCGTTTTCAGGCTGCCTATTATGTGGTTGCAGCGTGGGGTATGTTTTCAGGCTGCCTTACTCCGCCGCGCCCACCATTTCTAAAAACTGATGCTCCGTGAGCTTGGGCGTGTCGTCTGCCAAGTGGTAATACGGGGCTTGGCAATCAACAAACATTTGCAGCGTCAAGGCAAAATCGGCATTGTCGGCAAACAAGCCAGCGTTCACATACCATGCGTCCATACCGCTTTCAGGCAGCAGGTGGAAATAAAGCTGTGTGCCGCATTGTTTGCAAAAAGTGCGCTCCGCCCAATCGGATGAACGATAGCTGCCGATGTGTTCGCCGCCGCTGATGTGTGGCTGGCTTTCGGCTGTTACAACAAACGATGCGCCGCCTGCGCGTTGGCGACATTTGCCACAATGGCAAGCGTGAACTTGGTGGTTATGGCTGACTTCAAGGGTTACGCAGCCGCATTGGCATTGTGCTTTCATGGTTGGATTTCCTTCTGTTGCGGTTGAGTAATTATTGCCATTATTGTTGAAATTTAGTTTTCAGGCTGCCTATTGAGCAGCTTGCGCTTTTTTCACGTCTTCCACAAAGCCCATGTCGTTGATGCGGATGTGGCGGAACAGCCAGCCTTCCAGTAGTTGCAGCATATCTTGGGCAACGTCTTCGCCTGCATCAAAGCGTTTTTGAAATTCCAGCACTTTGTTCACAAAGTTCAGATGCACTTTTTTGTGTTGCTCAACAAGGCGATAGTGCGCGTCTTCCAGCATGCGCTCTTCGTAGGCGAAATGGTCGGCGGTGTAGAAAATCAACTCTTCCAGCACTTTGCCCACTTCGGCGCGGTCGCCTTTTTCTTGGGCGGCATACAGCGCATCAAGGCATTCAACAAGGTGGCGATGTTGCTCGTCAATGTCGGGAAAGCCTGTTTCTAGGTCGTGTGTCCAGTAAACGTAAGCCATGATTGTGTCCTTTTTTTGGCGTTGTAGTATTGTGTAATTTTTTTTAGAATTTCCAGTTGCCGCTTGCCCAGCCGCGTGGTTCGTCGTCTTCGGGTTCGTTGTGTTTAGGTGCGGTGGGTTCGGCTTTGGGTGCGGCGGGCTCGGGTTTAGGTTCGGGTTTGGGCGGCACAGCGGGCGCAGGTTTGGGTTCGGGTTTTGGCGCGGGCTTGGGCTGCACGGGGGCTGGCTGCGCTTGCGGCGCAGGGCGTGGCGCGGGCTGCTGAGCGGGTTGTGGCGCAGGTTCTGGCTCGGCCACTTCGCCATACTCTTGCATTTGCGCGGCGCGGGCGGCGACCATGTTTTCGTGCATGGCTTGGTACACGCCTGATTCATTTACGCTGTTGGTGTAGCCTTTGTCGTTGATGCGAATGTGGCGGAACAGCCAGCCGTCTAGGCTGTCAATCAGCAGCACGGCGATGTCGTCTGTGGTTTCCATGGTTTGCAGTTTTTCGTGCAACGCCATGAGCTTATCAATAAAGTTTTTGTGCACGCGGCGATGGGGTTCAAGCAGGGGGTATTTGGCTTGTTCCATCAGTGCTTCTTCGTATTGGAAGTGGGCAAGGGTGCTGTTAATCAGGTCAAACAAAACGATTGACATGCGGTTTTTGTCTTTGGCGTTCGCCGCTTCATAGAAATCGTTGATATGATGCAGCATTTGTTGGTGCTGCTCATCAATATCGGGGATGCCTGTGTTTAAATCGGGGGTCCATTCTACGATTGCCATCTGCGAATTTCCTTCTCTTGCTTTCTCGTTTTTGGTAGATGCGTGGTCGTGTTGATGCCGTATTATAAACATAGACAGTAAAGCTATGTTAATGAATTATGCGGATGGCAGGCGGCGTGTGTTTTATTGTAAACATGATGCAGCCTGAAACAGCGTTTGATGGCGCAAATCCCGTTTTCAGGCAGCCTATTAACCGCCCAATAAGGCAGCCTGAAAACGCCAAATGCTATAATCCCCCATCTTTACAAAAACGCACATTAAAGGCAGCCTGAAAAGCCGTTTACCCGTTTTCAGGCTGCCTATGGAGTTACCATGATTGCCCCCAAAGACCACACCCTTGCCGAATTTATCGCCCAACAAGTCGCCCAAAACGATGCGTTCGCCTTGCTGCAAGGCTTGGCGATTTGGCTGCGCCAGCGCAAAGGCAAGCGCGCCGAAAGCCGTGTGAACTTGCTGATTACCACGCTGCAACAAGACCCCGAGCTATGCGCCAAAACCGCCGAGCTGTTGGCAAAATGGCTGGGCAGCTTGCGGCTGTATCCCTTGCTGATTAGCGCGGGGATTTTTTCGCGCAAGGGCTTTCGCGGCGAGCTGATTGCGCAGCTATACGAACACTTCAACCCCGCCTACAAAGACCCCAACGACCTGCGCGATGTATTCGCCCTGCTGCTGGTTAATCCGCGCGATGCCCGTTGGCTGCGCGAAATTCGTCCGCAAACATGGCTGCATCTTTTCCATCTGATTTGGCAAAAAACACCCAACAACCAGCGCGACACGCTGCGCCGTTATGTGCGCTGGGAAGGTTTTCACGCCATTGAAATGTTGTCTATTTGGATTGCCGCCGAAGCCCTAGAACCCGATTTGGTGCGGCTAGACCGCAAATTGCTTGACCGCGATTCATCGTTTGTCGCGTTTAAGCGCGAAACCCATTCTTGGCTGGCGGCGCACATTCAACACCAAGCCTTTGACGACAGCCATTTGCAAGTGATGCTGCAACAATGCCGCGACAAAGTGGAAAAACTGCGCAAACTCGGCACTGGCACAGGCGCGGGCGCATCCATGGACGTGGCGCATCTGCTGGAACGGCTAGACCAAACGTTTAACCGCATCGTGCTGCTGCTCACCACCTTTGAAGACGAAAAACCCAAGCTCGGCAACCTACTCACGCTCACAGGCACGCTCGCCTGCGCCAGCGCGGAACAACACAACATCTCGCGCCTATGGAAACGCAGCGTGAGCATGCTTGCCCGCAGCATCACGCAAAACACCAGCGACCACGGCGAGCATTACATCACGCGCAGCAAAAAAGAATACATGGGCATGGTGTGGTCGGCAGCGGGCGGCGGCGTGTTGATTGCGCTGATGGCGTTGTTCAAAATTGTGTATGTGGGGCGGCACATCAGCAACCCCTTTGCCTACGGCTTGGCAGCAGGCTTGAACTACGGCTTGGGCTTCGCGCTGATTTTCGTGTTGCACTTCACCGTTGCCACCAAACAACCCGCCATGACCGCGTCGCGCTTTGCCGCCGCCGTAGAACGCAGCGAATCGGGGCACGCGGTTAATCAAAAACTCGCCCATCTATTGATAGACGTGGTGCGCTCGCAAGTGGCAGCGGTGGCGGGCAACGTGGTGGTTGCCATGACGCTCGCCATGCTGATTGCGCTGGTTTACCGCTTCACCCAAGGCGTGCCCATTCTCACCGAAGCCGAAGTCGCGTATCAAATCCATTCGGTGAACCCTTGGGGCGCAACGCTCTGGTATGCCGCGATTGCAGGCGTGTGGCTGTTTTGCTCGGGCATTATTTCGGGCTTTTTTGACAACCGCTGCGACTACCTTAACCTGCGGATGCGCCTGCGCCAACATCCCGTGCTCAAACGGCTGCTGCCTGAAAAACTGCGCGGCAAAGTTGCCGATTATCTGCACAAAAACTACGGCAGCCTGATGGGGAACGTATGCTTTGGGATGCTGCTGGGCATGACAGGCTTTGTGGGACACGCGCTGGGGCTGCCGCTGGATATTCGCCACGTTGCCTTTTCGTCCGCCAATATTGGCTACGCCGCCATCGCAGGGCATGAAGGGCTGTGGGTGTTTATCCAAAGCGTGTTTTTTGTGCTGCTGATTGGCGTGGTGAACCTGATTGTGAGCTTTATGCTCACCCTGTGGGTGGCGTTGCGCTCGCGCGAAGCCAAGATTGACAGCTGGCTGGGCATTTTCCAAAGCGCATGGCAACAAATTCGCGCGCAGCCGATGAATTTGTTTTACCCCAAAGATTTGCCTGCCGATGCGGGTGAGCAGGGGCATTAGGGTGCGGGGATGGCGATAGAAAGGCAGCCTGAAAATGGGAAATAGCGTTTTCAGGCTGCCTTTCGTTAGATGCTAACTTGCCTTTGTTTCTTGCTGCATAACAAATTCCAATAACTTAAAAGTAAGATAAGCATACCAACTTGCAGGTGGCCTATCAGATGGATGAAATGAAATTTCAGCAATATAAAATCTTCTTTGAAATTGCTCATATATCCCATTAACACCATCTTCCACATAAAACGGAATTTCATCTGCATGAAGATTAACTTCTTCATTTTCAGGCTGCGTTAGTATGTTAATTTTAGGCGTGCAGGGTTCGGAGGCAATTTTTAATTGCAATCGCATAACTTTATTACCAGTATGGCGTTCAATTCTGTATGTGTTTTCATTTTTTTAGAAGTAACACTGATTCCCCTTTCCACGGATAACCTTTTTAGTTTTGGTAAATTGATTGAAAGGCAGTCTGAAAACGCAAAATCCCGTTTTCAGGCTGCCTTTGCATCGCGGGTTTACTCATTCAACGCGCGGGGGAACAAAATGGTGTTTTCCAGCGCGATGTGGTCGTTCAAATCGTCGGCGAAGGTTTTTAAGTCAGCATAAAGCTGTTGCCAGCTGCTGCACGCTTCGGCGGGGGCGGTGAAATTATCGGTGGTTTGCAGCAGTTGCGCCAGCGCGGCTTCGTGTTCTTCGTGTTCCATCATCATCACGCGGATGGGCATGCCTGCGTTGCGTCCCATGCCGTTTTTTATCATGGGGAACAGCATCCGTTCTTCTTTCATCATGTGGCTGCTGAGTTCGGCTTCAATGGCTTGGATTAAATCCACCAACTGCGCGGGGAAGTTTTCATGCCGTGCGGCAACTTTTTCGGCAAGCTGGGTGGCATCGGCAAGCTGGCGGCGATGCGTGGCGTGGTAGCGTTCTAAAACGTGGTCAACGGTGTTGGGTAGGCTGGCGGATTGCCAAAGTGATAGGTCGGTCATGGTGGTGTCCTTTAATATTGATTATTGTGTTAGCCGCGCCAAATGGCGTTTCAGGCTGCTTTTGAAAGTTGCATATTTTAGGAAAGTTTAAGCAAAAAGGCAAAAGCTGGGCGCAAAAAAAGGCGTGTGGTTACGCCTGTGGGGTGAATGGGTTTTAGAACCTGTATTCACTATTTTCATAGCCATCTTTTATGCCCTAAAAACGCGGCTACCACGTTAAAAATGCTCGCAAGGTGTCCAACCTTGCTGTGCTTTTTGCCTTGTATCCGCGCTTTTATTTCATAAAATCTGTCTATGTAAATAATGAATACAGGTTCTTAGCTTCGCAACTCCGCTTCGCTACGCAGGCTGTCTACTGCGCTTGCCACCCAACAGGCAGCCTGAAACGGTGTTGCATCGCCCTGCTCTATTTCGCCATTTCGGCATCCACCGTTTGATACAGCGCGGCAAAATCGGGCTCGCCCACAAAGGTTTTCAGCACTTCGCCTTGTTTGTTAATCAACACGCTGGTGGGGTAAAGCTCGGTTTTCAGGAATTTTTTGGCAACGGCTTTGTCAGCATCAAACATCACGTTAAACACAATACCTTGTTTTGCCACATAGTTTTTTACGCCATCTAGGCTATCGGCGGGGTTGGACGTGGGCTCGGCGATGCCGAGAATTTGGAAATCTTTGCCCTGATAATCGTGCGCCATTTTGATGAGCTTGGGCATTTCGCTCACGCAACCAGGGCAGGTGGGAAACCAAAAATTGATGAGCGTTACTTTGCCGTGCAAGTTTTGGTTGCTGATGGTTTGGTTGTGCAGATTGGTAAGCTGGAAGCTGGGCGCGGGATGGGCGGGCGCGCCAAACAGAGTAAACGCAGCCAGCCCAATCATGGCAACGGCGGCGGCGATGGCGATGAGTTTTTTCATGATGATGTGAGTTGTTGAAAGGCGGTGAGCAGCGGTTCAGGCAGCCTGAAAACGCGCCCGTGGCTGTCGGTGGGCATCAGCGTTACTTCGGCTTGCACGCAAAGCTGCTCGCTGTCGGCAAACAGGATGCGCTGCTCAATGGTGAATTGGCGCGATTGGGCTTGGGTAAGCTGGCTGTGGATGCGCAGAATGTCGCCGAGTTTGGCGGCGCAGCGATAGCGGATGTCCATGCGGGCGACAACGAGCTGGGCTTGTTGCAGGCTGCCCAGCGGCATCCGTTGCTTGAAATAATGCCAACGCGCGGCTTCTAAAAATTCAAGGTAGCGGGCGTTGTTGACATGGGCGTAGCCGTCTAGGTGGTAGTTTAGGATTTCTTGGGTGTAGGGCATTTTGGTTAGGGATGACGGCGTTTATTGTTTTCAGGCTGCCTTAATGGGCGTCGCGAAAGCAATAAACAGGCGGATAGAAACATCCGCCGCTTGATATGAACAACGTCAGGCAGCCTGAAATAGGCAGCCTGAAAACCATCCGCGCATCATTGAAACTCAATCGCGTTAAACGCTTCGCGTTGCAAGGGTTCGCTGCTCAAATCGGTTACGATGCTGGATAGCTCAATGTCAAACCATTCGCGGAAAATATCGGGGTGCAAATCGGGCCATAGGCTTTCGTCTTCGCACCAATCGCTCAGCTCGGCGGCAAAAATTTCTTCCACGCGGTTTTCAATTTCGTCCCACAGCGCGTCGGCGTTGTCGCAAGCATCCACCAAATAAGAATTGGCATCGTCTTGCAAATCTTCCAGCGTGATGTTGGATAAATCGCTATCGGGCAAGCTGTTGAGCCAGTTCCAAAAAGGCTCGTTGGGGATAACGATGAATACGCTGCGGTTCACTTCATACATAATGCTTACTCCTGCGCGGGGGTGATGGGGTTTTCAGGCTGCCTTTGCGCTTCGGGCAGGGCAATTTGCGGCTCGTTGTTGGGCGTGCGGGCGGCGGCCTCGGGGTCAACCAAGCCATCTTCGGGTTCAACGGCGGGCGCGTTGCCCAGCTGCTTGTTGCGCAACGCCATATAGGCATCGCGGGTGGCAACGTATTTGTCTAACGCCATTTCGTTGAGCGTGTCGGTGGTATCCAGCAGTTTTTCGCGGGTGCTAACGGCACTCAACCCTGTGAGCGAATAATTGGCGGCGCGGTCGTGGATGATTGCGCCCTGCGGCGTGTACGCCATACTCACGCCTTCGCCCAACGTGTCGCGCACGGTGCTCGGGCCAAACAGCGGCATCACAAAATAATTGCTTTTTTTCCAGCCCCAAGAAGCCAGCGTGTCGCCAAACGTGGTTTTGTGGTTGGGCATATTCGCCGCGCTGGCAATGTCAATCAGCCCACCGATGCCAAAGGTGGTGTTCACCGCCACGCGCATCAAATCGCCGCCTGCCTTGCCAATGTGTCCGCGCAAAATGTTGTTGCCCATGCTTTTCACATCGCGCAGATTGTTGAAAAAATTGCCCACGGCGGTGCGCACGGGCTTGGGCGTTACTTTGCGATAGCCCCGCGCCACAGGCGTGAACACATAGCTGTCCACCTTGTCGTTGAATTTAAACATGGCGCGGTTGTAGCGTTCGTAGGGGTCGGGCGTGCCATCTGCTTGGGCGTGGATGCTGATGGCGAGCAGTAAACACGCCGCTCCAATTTTCAGGCGGTTACCCATTCTTCTATCTCGTAAAGTTGCGCCAAATCGCGCACGCTGGGGGGCAGATTGTGTATTTTCAGGCTGCCTTGTGCTTTTTGGCGCAAGGCGGTGAGCAACAACGATAAGCAAGCAGAATCGGCGCGGCTGATTTGGCTTAAATCAATGGCGTGGATTTCAGGCTGCCTGCATTGCTGCGCAAACTGGGCAAGCGCGGCTTGGTTCACCGTTTGCACGCTCACTTCGCCCTGCACATACACCGTGTTATCGCGGATTTCGCTTTGCATTATTTGCTGCCGTTTTTGGCTTTTAAATCGGCGATTAAGCCGTCTATGCCTTTGCTGTCCAAAATGGGTTTGAATTGCTGTTTTTGGCTTTGTACAAGGGCAAACGCGCCTTCAAACACCACGTTGAACACTTTGTATTTATTGCCGTCTTGATAGGTGCTGAACACGGCTTCCACGGGCTGCTGGCCGGGGTTGGTGATGGTGGCTCGCACGTCAATTTGTTCTTTGCTCGGCAGCATACTGCTGGGCTTGGCTACGACGTTTTTCACCACCACTTGCGCGTTTTTGTAGTTCAACATTTGGCGCGAATAGGTGCGAATCAGCATGGTGCGAAACTCGTTGACCAATGTTTGTTTTTGCGCGGCGGTGGCTTTGTTCCACGGTGCGCCCACGGATAGGCGCGTCATCAGGTTGAAGTCAAAATAGGGCAAGGCGTAGTTTTCGGCTTGCTTGCGCACGGCGGTGTCGTTTTTGCCGTTGGCTTGCTTCAAGATTTTAAGCATTTGCGTGGAGTTTTCTTTGATTTGGTTAGACGCATCTTGCGGCGCGGCGATGGCTAGGTTGATGCTTAACGCGCTGATGGCAAGGGCGGCGAGCAGGGGGGATTTTTTCATGTTGTATCCTTTCTGGATGGGATGGGTTTGTGCCACGGTTTTTTGGGGCGCGAAGTTTAGCGGATTGTGGGTTCGCGTGGCAATGCGCGAAAGTGTAAAACAGCTTTTCAGGCTGCCTTATTCTTTTCAGGCTGCCTTAAACCATAGGTTCTTATTCGGTGCTAGACGCGGCGGGTGTGCTTTGGCTGTCTTTGTTCATAAAGCTGCTGACAAATTTGTTAATCAGGTTTTCCAACACCAGCGCGGACGTGGTCATGGAAAGGGTGTCGCCGTTTTTCAATTTTTCTTCTTCGCCGCCTTGGGTTAAGCCGATGTATTGCTCGCCCAGCAAGCCTGAAGTCAAAATGGCGGCGTTGGCATCCACGCTGTATGCGTATTTTTGCTCAATTTGCATGCTCACTTTGGCTTGGAAGGTTTGCGGGTCTAGCTGAATATCGCTCACGCGCCCCACCAGCACGCCTGCGGATTTAATCGGTGCTTGCACTTTCAGGCTGCCTATGTCGTCAAACTGGGCGTAAACGGTGTAGGTGGCGATGGGCTTGCCAAAGCTGTTACCGCCGCTGGCAACGCGAAAGGCGAGTATGCCCAGCGCGGCAAAGCCGAGTAATACAAATAGTCCGGCCCAAAATTCTAGGATGGCTTTTTTCATGGATTATCCTTGGTTAAGGCAGCCTGAAAATGGGCTGCGTTTGGATGGTTTAGTCGCCGTATTCCCATTGTTTACTTTGGAAATCATAGCGGTAATAGTCGTAAATAATATAGGGGACTTTGTACACCAAATACACTTGCTCGGCTTGCCCTGTTTTGCCGTAGCTGGCGTGCAGCATATCTTGTTTAACTGGCGTGCCTGTGTCGGCGAGCTTATCGGGATATTTGCCATGCTGCGTGTGGTAGCGTTCCACATCGGCGGCAACTTGGCGCATAGCTTGTTCGGCGGTGTACACATAATAGGCATTTATCGCGCCGCATACCGCCAGCCCAATCAACCATGCCGCGCCGATGATTTTGTGCCGCTGCCAGTTTTCAGGCTGCCGATACACGCGCACCGCTTGGATAAACCACCACAGCAGCGCAAATATAGCGGGGAAAATCATCAGAAAACCAAACATGGGCTGGCTGCACAATCCGCACCCAATCCAAATGGCGATGATGCTTTTGTAGGGGATTTTTTCATTTCAGGCTGCCTAAGTAAACATAAACGCCGTCAAAATAAAATCCAACGCCAGCACCGTAAGCGCGGACGACACCACCGTGCGCGTGCTCGCCCGCAAAATGCCTTCCGCTGTGGGCGTGCAATGAAAGCCTTGATACACGGCAATCAGCGCGACCGCCGAGCCGAAAATCAGCGATTTGGTTAAGCCGTTGAACACGTCATACGACCAATCAATATTGTTCTGCATATTGGACCAAAACACGCCCGCGTCCAGCCCCAGCCATTGCACGCCCACCAAATAGCCGCCGTAAATGCCCGCCACGTTGAAAATACACGCCAGCAATGGCATGGAAACCACGCCCGCCCAAAAGCGCGGCGCAACCACGCGGGCAACGGGGTTTACCGCCATCACATCCATCGCTTCAAGCTGCTCGGTGGTTTTCATCAGCCCGATTTCGCTGGTCATCGCGCCGCCCGCGCTGCTGGCAAACAAAATCGCCGCCAGCACAGGCCCAAGCTCACGCAGCAGCGAAGCCGCCACCATAAAGCCCAGCACGTCTGCCGATTTAAACTTCGCCAACTGCGTGTAGCCCTGCAAGCCAATCACCATGCCGACAAACAGCCCCGACACGGCAATAATCAACACGGACAACACGCCCGAAAAATACATCTGGCGAATAGTAAGCCGCGCGCGCAGCAAAGTTTGCGGCAACAGCAGCAGGATTTTGAGCAGAAATAAAGCGTTTGCGCCCAGCGTTTGAATGAAAGCTAGGGTTTTCGCACCTGTGGATTGGATGATGTTCATGGGTTTTCAGGCTGCCTTATTTAAACTCCAACGGCTCTTCATCGTCTGCCGCTGTGGTTTGCCGCCCGTAGGCAAAGGGGTCGGCGGCGGCGGGGTTATTTTCATTGCCTTCGGCGTTGCCAAACACAGGCTCGTTGAAAGGGTCGGCAGCAGCGTTTTCAGGCTGCCCATTGGGTTGGAATGATGGCTCGTTCACAATAATGGTGTGCCCCGAAGATTCGGTCGGATACTCGGCGGGCGTGGCAAGGCAATGTTCAATGTATCGCGCCAAGCGTTTCATAATTTCTACTTCGTCTTCTTCGGTGGACGGCGTGCGCAAAATGGTTTGCGCGCTGCCATCGCGGTCTTTTGCCACCAATTCCGCGCCCTTGCCTACGCTGTTTACGATAAATTTGCAGCCTTTTAATTCAATCGCTTGCATTTCTCTGCCGTTTTCAATGTAGCACTCGTTGTCATACAAATTAAGCGACACGCCTGTGCCCATCTCGTCTTGATACGACACATACCACAAGCCGCCAAACGCAGCGATTAAAATCAGGCTCACCCAAGGCTGCCATGTAAACAGCAACAAGCTCAACACCATCGCCAGCGCAAACGCCGCATTGGGCAGGCGCATTTCGGTTTTAAACAGCGTGATGGGATACAAAAACCACGCCAGCGTGCCCGCATCGGGGGCGTTGTAGTTCAGCGTCCATTCCAGCTCGCGCTCTTCGTTTTGGATTTGATGCTTGATTAGGTTCATGGTCGTACTCCTTTCAATGGTTCAGGCAGCCTGAAACGGCTTAATCAGCCCATCATAGCAAAGCGCACCGCCAAGCCATCAGTATATTGTGAAAAATCAAGATTATACACCAATAACCCATCCACTCACGCCACAAATTCGGCAAACATCGGCGCATCCGCATCGCCCAACTCAAACATCCCGTTATCCTGATGCGAAATTTGAATATGCTGCAACACCGCCGCAAACAGCGCAGGCTGCTGCTGGATTTCGGCTAACGGCACTTGCCGCAACCGCCGCATCAACGCGCATTAGTCGGCAAAATTGAGAATGGTCGGATAGCTTTGCCATTCGTGATACAGCGCAGCCGGCATGGTTTGCCTTTCTTAAAATTCGGTTTCAGGCTGCCTAAAACGAATAAGGCAGCCTGAAAACGCGTGGGTACTTTTTCAAGATTTCGTCGCCCACAAATCTTGCTGCAAACTGGTTGGCGCGGGATAGCGAAACGCCACCGGCCCATTGGGTTCGCCACGCACAAACTGCCGCACCCAATCCGAATCGCTGTTTTCCATCTCGGCAGGGCTGCCTGAAAACACAATTTCGCCGTGCGCCAAGAAAATAATTTGGTCAACCAAGTTCAACGAATGCCCCACATCGTGCGTAACCATGATGCTGGTGGAACGCAGCGATTTGGTAACCCGATGAATTAAATGCGCAATCACGCCCAGCGAAATTGGGTCTAGCCCGGTGAACGGCTCGTCAAACAGCATCAATTCGGGGTCTAACGCAATGGTTCGCGCCAGAGCCACGCGCCGCGCCATGCCGCCCGATAGCTCCGCAGGCATCAGCTTTTCCACGCCGCGCAAACCCACCGCGTGCAATTTCAGCAACACCAAATCGCGTATCACACTTTCAGGCAGCCGCGTGAGCTCGCGCATCGGAAACGCCAAATTATCAAACACATTCAAATCGGTAAACAACGCGCCCTGCTGAAACAGCACGCCCATGCGGCGGCGATGCTCGTTTAAATCGTGCGCCGAAAACGCGCCCAAATCGCGCCCGTTGAGCAAAATTTTGCCCGCGCTGGGGCGCAGTTGCCCTGTAATCAAGCGCATCAGCGTGGTTTTGCCGCTGCCCGAACCGCCCATAATCGCGGCAAATCGCCCTTGTTCCACCGCAAAACGCACGTTCTGCAAAATCGGACGCTCGCCATAGGCAAAAGCAACGTTTTGAAATTCTATAAAAGGGACGCTCATAGTTTGGAGTAAGCCATCAGAAAAAGGCGATTGTATGTGCTTTGAAAGACGGGGGAAAGCAGATTTTAGCTTTCAGGCTGCCTTAGGCTGCGCGTTGTCTTGCTATTTATTTTTTATAAAACAGATAATTGCGTTTTCAGGCTGCCTTATAGGCAAAAAAATAACTCTTTGGGAAAGGAGACCAAAGAGTTATACAGGTTTAAATCAAACCAAAGGATTTACGAAAGGATACATGATGAAACTTGATGAAATTTTTGGCGCGGTGGACGGGGCTCGAACCCGCGACCACCGGCGTGACAGGCCGGTACTCTAACCAACTGAGCTACCACCGCGCATGACAACTGCCGTTAAAGCACCTGCCAAAACTGGTGGGTGATGACGGAGTCGAACCGCCGACATTCTGCTTGTAAGGCAGACGCTCTACCAACTGAGCTAATCACCCGCATCGCTGTGTTGCGAAAGCGCGAATTAAACCAGTTTTCCTTAAGCTGCGCAAGGCATTTATTTGCAAAATTTTTACACTCGTTAATATTTGTTTGTTTATATTGGTAATTTTATTACAAACCGTTTTCAGGCTGCCTGAAAATTTGTGTAAACGCGCCCAACAATTTTGCCTTGTTTTCAAATATTTGCTGTTGCAGCAAAGGCGCGGCTGCTTGGATTTGGGCGGTTTATCCTTTATGATGCGCTATCTTTTTTATTACACGCAAAAATTTTATGAAAAAAGTGATTAAATGGTTTGCCGCGTTGCTGGTATTGGGGGGCTTGGGTTGGTTTGCTTATCAAAAAATGCAGCCAAAAAATGAAGCCAGCTTCATCACCGAAGAAGTGAAGCGCGGCAAAATCGCGCAAACGGTGTCGGCTACGGGCGAGATTGCGGCAACGAATTTGGTGGACGTGGGCGCGCAGGTGTCGGGGCAAATCAAAAAGATGCACGTTAAAATCGGCGATATTGTGAAAGAAGGCGATTTGATTGCGGAAATTGACGATGTTACCCAAGTGAACGAGGTAAACACGCGCAAGGCGCAGTTGCAAACCTATCAGGCGCAGTTGGAATCGGCGCAGGTGGCGTTGAAAATCGCGCAACGCAAATACAGCCGTTATAAATCGTTAGCCAGCGCGGATGCGGTTTCCAAAGAGGAATTTGAGGCCACGGAAGACAGCTTGGCAACTAATCGCGCAAAAATCAAAGAGTTGCAATCATCCATCCGCCAAACGCAAATTGCGATTAACACGGCGGAAAAGAATTTAGGCTACACGCGGATTACTGCGCCTTCGGCTGGCACGGTGGTTTCGCTGGTGGTGGAGCAAGGGCAAACCATCAATTCCAGCCAAACTTCGCCTACTGTGGTGCAGATTGCGGATTTGACGAGCATGACCAACAAAATGCAAATTGCAGAGGGCGATGCGACCAAGGTGAAAGCGGGGCAAACGGTGAATTTTACGATTTTGTCTGAGCCTGATACGCCGATTAGCGCGAAATTGGACAGCGTAGACCCTGGTTTGACCACAATGTCGCAGGGTTCATACAGCAAATCTACCGACACGACTTCTAGCGCGATTTATTACTTTGCGCGGGCGACGGTGCCCAACCCCGAGGGCAAGCTGGCGATTGGTATGACCACGCAAAACACGGTGGAAATTGCGTCGGTGGATAATGTGTTGGTGGTGCCGACTGTGGCGATTAAAACCAAAGATGGCAAAAAATTTGTGCGCGTGCTGGGGGCGAACAATCAGGCGGTGGACAAGGAAATTCAAACGGGCTTGAAAGACAGCATGAATACGGAAGTGAAATCGGGCTTGAATGAGGGCGATAAGGTGGTGATGTCGGAAATGGGGGCGGATGAGAAAGCGGCGGCGGTGGAAAAAGAAATGGCAGGGCCACCGCGATAATGTGGGCATGATTGAGGCAGCCTGAAAATGGGTTTATACCGTTTTCAGGCTGCTTTTTTGTTGTGCCACATTTCCATAATCATTCGGATTACCCTTTCGGCTTTGACGTTGGTTTGCGGACGGGTGGAGCGGGTAAACTTTTGATTGACGCTGTTCTCAAAACAGGCAACGCCAAACGTATGATGGGCTGCGCCTTTGTGCTCGCTACCGTTGCCGGAACAAATGTATAGCCGTTTCACACCGCCTTATACAGCGTTGGCTCGCTGCCTTGTATAAGACTGTGTAAAACGACTATATCTGGATGCCAACATTCAGGCAGCCTGAAACGCCAGCCATCCCGCAAAAACCGTTTGGCATGATGCTAACCGGTTTGATGTTTTCAGGCTGCCTAATCTACCCAATCCAACACGGTGCGCCCTGCGTGCAGCAGGCGATAGATAAACAGCGAGTAGCTCTCTTGGATAAAGAATTTCCAGCGGGCTTGCTCGGATGCTTCGGTGTAGCGGCTGGTGGGGGTGGGCGATGGGATGGCGGGGATGCCAAGGTCTTGGGCGATGGCGGTGGCGCGCGCCATGTGGTAGGGGTCGCTGACGATGATGACGTGGTGCAGCTTGTGTTTTTGCATCAGCAGTCGGGTGTTGACAAGGTTTTGATAGGTGTCTTTGGAGCGGGTTTCGTAGATGATGTCGTGGCTGGGGATGCCTTGTTTGATGGCGAAT
This sequence comes from Kingella sp. (in: b-proteobacteria), assembly GCF_030527935.1. GTDB lineage: Bacteria > Pseudomonadota > Gammaproteobacteria > Burkholderiales > Neisseriaceae > Kingella_B. The sequence continues at coordinate 58,290 of NZ_JAUMZV010000005.1, read as the reverse complement.
TTGCGGGCGACTTCGCCTTCGCTGGGGTAGCCTTCTTTGCGCGTACCGCCTGTGAAGATGAGTTTTTCTACGCGCTCGGATTGATACAGCGCGATGGCGTGGTTGATGCGTTCGCGGAACACGGGCGATGGCTTGTCACCCCATGCGGCTGCGCCGAGTACTACGGCGGCATCGGCGTGTTTGGGCAGCTCGGCAGGGGCGTGGGCGTATTGATAGACTTGCCATGCGCACCATGCTTGCAGGGCGAGAATGCTTAGGATGCTGAGTAGGAAGCCGTAGCGCAGATAGCGCAGGGTGGGTTTGGGGCTGGGCATGGTTTTTGGGGGCAGCCTGAAATCTGCAAGGGGAGGAGATGGTTTGTCGCCAAATGTGTGGTCAACAGGGTTGCGTTATGGATTGCGGGTATTTAAGGGTTTCAGGCTGCATCAGGGTAGGGCAGCCTGAAAACTATTCTGCGGCGGGGCGGATGGCTTGGACTGCGCTTGGCAACTGGCATTCCACAGCGATGGCGTGCATTGCAGATGCCCGATGTAGTGCAGCTTGGCAACGGGGGCGATGGTGGCGATGTCATCTTCGCGCAGATGCAGGATGTCGGATGGGTCCACCCATTGCGGTCGCGCGGTGGTGAGCGGCTTGCCTGCGCGGTTAAAGGCTTCTATCACAAATTGCGAACAAAACAGCCGCTTGTTGCCCAGCGATGGCACGGTGATGGTGGCGAGCGCGTTCAGGCACAAATGGCGCACGGCGCGGGGGATAACGGGCAATTCGCAGGCGTTGCGGGCGATGGAGAACGGGGCTTGCAGCGCGATGCCCAGATGGTTGTAGCCGCTGCCGTTTTTCTCTTCGGCAAAGGCGATGATGGCTTGGATGTCGTTATCGGTTAAATCGGGGCGGCGAAAGGCAACGGTGAGATTGGTTTCTTTGAGCGCGTCGGCGAGCGGGCGGATGCGTGTGCCGCTGCCCACGGCTTCGGCGATGTTGCCGTCGCCCAAATAGATAAACGAATGGCTCACGGCGGCGTTGCTGAATACGCGAATGCCCAGCGAGCGGATGCTGCCTTCGGCGGAGAACAAAATATCGCCCGCGCGCAAATCGCTGGGCTGGATGAAGACTAAACCATTTTCAGGCAGCGTGCTGTTGCGCACGCTTTGCAGGCGCAGCGCGGCTTTGCCGTTTTCGTGCTGGCGAACGTGCCATTCGGTGGCGCAGGCGGATAGGAGCAGGGCGGTCATCAACAGGAATACACGGTACATTTTCAGGCTGCCTTAACGAGATGGGTTATTGTGGCAAAACAAGGGGCGATGCGCAATGATTGCTTGGGCGGATGGGCGCAGCGCGGGCATAGGCAGCCTGAAAACCGTGTTGTGCTACAATCGCGGCTTTTCTCACTTCGCACAAGGATAGCACTATGAAAAAATGGTTACTGATTATGCTGACGGGTTTGGCGTTGGCAGGCTGCGCGTCATCGGGCGACAGCGACGATTTGGGCATAGACCCCGCCACAGGCGTGAGCGCAGAACACTTGACCGAATTTGTGTAACACAAAATGGCTTTCAGGCTGCCTGTTCACACTGATTTAAGCAGCCTGAAAACCATCAACAGCAAGGAATGCCATGATTGTTTCCCTTGACATTGACGCGCAAAAAACCTTCACCCCGCTGTGCCCCGCCGAATTGCCCGTGCGCGAAGGGCATTGGATAGCAGCGGAACTCAACGCCCAAGCGCGGCTTGCCCAGCTTCGCGTGATGAGCAAAGACGCGCACAGCCCCGCCGCGCAATGGATTTGCCCCAGCCACGCCGAGCAACTGCGCCGCACAGAGTTGCCCAACGCGCGCGAAACTTGGGTGGCGCACGCCATCGTTGGCACGCAAGGTTTTGAACTATTGGACGAATTGCCGCCAATTACCGCCTACGATTTTTGCGTGTGGAAAGGCATTGAACCCGATATGCACCCCTACGGCGCGTGTTATCACGATTTGGCGGAAAAATTGAGCACAGGCCTGATTGAATGGCTGCGCGACAAGGGCGCAACGGTGCTGCTGGTGGGCGGCTTGGCAACGGATTATTGCGTGAAAACCACGGTGTTGCAGCTTTTGCGCGGCGGCGATTGGCAAGTGCTGGTGAACCGCGCGGCGTGCCGTGGCATCGCAGCGGACACGGTGGCAACAGCGTGGCGCGAAATGCAGGTGGCGGGCGCGGTGGTGTTGGATGACGCGGCGGCGATGGCGGCGTATTTACGGGGGAATGGTGTGGATTAAGGCAGCCTGAAAATGGGGGGTGTAGGTCGGGCATTGATGCCCGACGTTTTGTTGTAGCGTGTTAAATGAGATAAAAAGATTGGCGTTTGTCGGGCATCAATGCCCGACCTACTCAGGTTGCGCCAAGTTTTCAGACCGAAACCTTTGCAAAACCTGTAACCGATGGAGCGTCGGCGGCTCGCTGACATCTTGGCAAACCAGTCATGCGATGTTTGATAAGCAGTTTGGCGGCGAGCCATCGCCACTCCATTTTCAGGCTGCCTATGCCGTCAGAACCTATATGCACATCCCGCAAAACATTTCAGGCTGCCCATCGTTCACGATAAGGCAGCCTGAAAACATATTCGCGCTATTTTTTCTTTTTATCCTTTTTCGCTGGCTCTTTGTCCAGCACTTCCACCTTGGGCGCACCGCCTGCGGTGGCAGCGTTGGCGGTTTGGCGGTTAATCAGCCATTGCTGGGAGATGGTGAGCAAGTTGTTCACCACATAATACAGCACCAGCGCGGCAGGGAAGAAGAAGAACATGATGGAGAATATCAGCGGCATGATTTTCATCATTTGCGCCTGCGCGGGGTCGCTGGGTGGCGGGCTCAGTTTGGTTTGGAACCACATGGTTGCCGCCATCAAAATCGGCAAAATATAGAATGGGTCGGGGCGCGATAGGTCGTGAATCCAGCCCATCCATGGTGCTTGGCGCAGCTCCACCGATAGGAAAATCATCCAATATAGCCCGATGAAAATCGGCATTTGAATCAGCATCGGCAAGCAGCCGCCCAGCGGGTTGATTTTCTCATCGCGGTAGAGCTTCATCAGCTCTTGTTGCATCGCCATGCGGTCTTCGGGGTTGGGGTATTTTTTCTTCAATGCGTCCATTTTGGGCTGCACGGCGCGCATTTTTGCCATGGATTTGTAGGCTTTTTGGTTGAGCGGGAACAGGATGGTTTTTACAATCAAGGTCAGCACGATGATTGCCCAGCCCCAGTTGCCGATGATGCCGTGTAGCCAGTTGAGCAAGGCAAACAGCGGCGAAGCGAAAATATGCACGCGCCCGTAGTCTTTGGTGAGTTCAAATTTGGGGGCGATGGTTTTCAGGATGCTGGTTACTTGCGGGCCGGCGTATAGGTTGGCGGCGAAAGTTTTGCTGCCGCCTGCGGGGATGTCCACCACGGCGGTGTTTACGCCTGCGCTGTATAAGTTGCTGGGCAGGCGTTTGATGCCGATGGTGCACGCGCCGCCTGTGCACAGGTTTGCGCCGTTTTCAGGCTGCATAATCCATGCGGAAACGAAGTAATGCTGAATCATGCCCACATAGCCGCCTGATGCTTTGCGTTGGTATTCGGCGGTGTCTTTGCCTGCGTCAAAGTCTTTGTCTAGAGTGGCAAATTGCACTTTTTGGAAGGCATCGGCATCGGGGGTGTAAACAATTGGACCAACATAGCTGCTGGTGAACCAGCCTTCGCCTGCGGGCTTGCTGTTGTCGCGCACGACTTGGTACGACGTGCCGAGCTTCACCGCTTGGCCGCTGGTGTTTTTCACATCAAAGCGCACGTTCACCAAATAGCTGCCCTTGGTAAAGGTGTAAACCTTGTCTACTTGCACGCCGTTTTGCGCGGGGGCGGATAGGCGCACTTCCAATTTGTCGCCGTTTAGCGTTTGCGATTTGGCGGCAGCCTGAAAATTGGCGTTCGCCAAAATATTGTTGCCGTTGGCATCCACCAAGTTGGATTGGACGATGTAGGTGAGCGGTTTGCCGTCTGCCAGCAGGGTGAAGCGTTGGGCGGTGTCGTGGGTGGCATCGTAGTGTTGCAGGATTAAGCCGCGCAAATCGCCTGATTTTTCGTCTATCGTGGCTTTAACGGTGTCGGTTTCCACGCTCACGGGCTCTGTTGCGCCCAATGGGGCGGCTTTCGGCTGCGCGGCGGTTTGTTGCTGCGCGGCTTGCTGCGGTTGCGGCTGGGCAGCGGGGAAGAAGTGTTGCCAAGCCATCATAAAGACAATCGCCACAGCGGCGGTCGCCAGCATACGTTTAAATTCGGATGGGTTTTGCTGTTGCATGAAAGTTTCCTAAAACTAGGGGACGGGGTCGTAACCGCAGCCGCCCCAAGGGTGGCAACGGGCAAGCCGTTTGAGCGTGAGCCAGCCGCCTTTGATTGCGCCATATTTGCTTACGGCTTCAATCGCGTATTGCGAACAAGTGGGCGTATAGCGGCAGCGCGGCGGGATAAGCGGGCTGATGCAGAGTTGATAAAAGCGAATCAGCGCGAGTAGGAGTTTGCGGAACATGGAATGAATTTCAGGCTGCCTATGGGAGTGAGCAATTATATATAGAGACGGGTTGGGTAAATCTAAGCGGCAAAACGAGGCGTTTACAAATGCACACCACTTAACGCGCGATTAGGCAGCCTGAAAGCGAGTTCACGAGCTTCTGCGGAGCTAAAATCGTGCTTTCAGGCTGCCTAAACTTACTTGCATTCGCGTGGTAACATCAATTCTGCCAACTGCTTGCAGACTTCGTGATACTGCTCGCGCTCAAACATCACGCGCACGCGCACCACAAAATCTTTGGCGGGCAACGCGCTTTGATGCAGCCTGAACCATTCGCGTATCACACGTTTCATGTAATTGCGTTTGTTTGCCCGTTTGGCGGCTTTTTTGCCGACCACCAAGCCCAATCGCGCGTGCCCCAGCGTGTTGTTTTCCGATTGCAGCACCGCCAAAAAGCTGCGCGAACGCTGTTTTCTTAACGCAAAAACGGAAGAGAACTCTTCCGTTGTGAGCAGCCGATAGGCTTTGCCAAAGCGATAAGCCAATTACACAGCCAAACGTTTGCGACCTTTGGCACGGCGTGCCGCCAAAACGGCGCGGCCACCGCGTGTTTTGGAGCGCACCAAAAAGCCGTGGGTGCGTTTGCGTTTGGTAACGGAAGGTTGATAAGTGCGTTTCATGTTGGTTTCCTAATATCAAATGGGGTGGGAAAAATAAACGGCGCATTAAACCTGTTTTGGCGCGATTTGTCAAACGAAATAAGCGGATTGCGGCGTTTCAGGCTGCCTTTTGCGTGGGTTTGGGCAGCCTGAAAATGCTATTGATCATTGAGCCGTTGGATAATCATTTGGCTGAGCTGTTGCACTTCATCGGGCGCGGCGGTGGGGAGTACGGTTTGCCAGTCGCGCTGGGTAAATGTGGTGTAATCCAGCCGCAAAGCTACGCCACGAACAACGGTTAAGCCTTTTGTATTGTCGCGACTGCCTTTAAAGCGCACATAATAAGTTGCGGGCTGTGGCGTGTTTGTGGGCAAATCCAATACGCGGTTGTAGCGTTTGGTAAGCCATAGCGTGGAAAGTGGAGAGATGATGTTGTAACAGCCAAACAGTAACACGGTGGGCAAAAACAATGTGCCTTTGTCAAAAAATAACATGGGGTCGATAAAGTAAACAAGAATGGTAAGCAGCAGCGGTATGGGCAGCGTATAAGCAAACAGTTTTTTCAGGCGCATGGCGTGGTTGCGTTCATTGTTGCTAATGGGTGTGCGCTTTTGCCATGTGATTTCGTTTGCGCCTGCTTGCACGGCGTAGCGCAATTCGGCGAATGGGGTGTCTTGGGTGAGCGGGCTGGGCATGGGGATTATTCCTTATAAGTGAGAGCGAAATGGTTTTCAGGCTGCCTGAAAATGGCTATTCATCTTCGGCTAACCGCTGCTTAATGGCATGGATTAACTGCTGCAATGCTTCGGGGTTGGGCGCATCGGGAAGCAGGGCTTGCCAATCTGCCAGCGTGAAGCTGTCCCAATCGGGCAGGTATTTGTCGCAATGGGTTCCTAATGTGTTTTTGGGATAATAGCTGTACTTGCCTTGGGGTGTGCGCCAGAAATAGAGCGTAAAGTTTTCAGGCTGCATACCGCCGATTGGGGCGCGCAAAATGCAGATAACATCAGGCAATTCTGTTATGAACACCAAAATGATTAAGAAAAACATTGCTGCCATAAATAACATGGAAAACGAAAGGGTGTGGTTGTACTGAAAATCCAAAAACAATACCAACGGTGTCAATACCACAAGCCAAACAATGAGAAGCAAATGCTGCCACGTTTTCTGGTGGTTTTTTGGGCTAATCGGCGTGATTTTTTGCCACGAGATTTCAGGCTCGCCCGATTGCAATTCGCTCAATAATCGCGCGTAGGTGAGCAGGGCATCGTAATGGTTGGGGTTTACTGGCATGGCATTCTTTCTGTTTTCAGGCTGCCTTTTGCGCGGGATAGGCAGCCTGAAAAAGTAAGAGCCTGTATTCACTATCTTCATAAGCATCTTTTATGCCCTAAAAGCGCGGCTACCGCGTTAAAAATGCTCGCAAGGTGTCCAACCTTGCTGTGCTTTTTGCCTTGTATCCGCGCTTTTATGTCATCAAATCTACCTATGAAAATAGTGAATACAGGTTCTAATTTTTAATCCCCGCTCACATTCAACACAGGCGAAGCATTCTCTTCGGAAAGCAGCACCGTCATCATACTGGTAACGAGCTTGGCTTTTTCGGGTTCGGTCATGTTCACAATGCCGCGTTTTTGCAATTCCACCACCGTGCCCGCCACCATGCCAATCGCCCCGCGCACCAGCGTTTGTCGCGCTAAAATCACCGCTTCGGCTTGCTGGCGGCGCAGCATGGCTTGGGCTATTTCGGGCGCGTAGGCTAGATGGGTGAAGCGTGTTTCATCAATGCTGATGCCCGCGATTTCCACCCGCTCCTGCACCATGCGGCGAAATTGCTCCAAAATTTTGTCCGAATGCCCCGTTAAGCTATCTGCCGAGCCATCGTTGGTATAAGGATGATGCGTTGCCAACGCCCGCAACGCGCCTTCGCTTTGCACTTGCAAAAAATCATGCGCGTTTTCCACATCCAGCACCGCTGCGGCGGGGTTGTCAATGTGGTACACAATCGCCGCCGCTATCTCAATTGGCGTGCCAGAAGCATCGTTTACTTTCAGCGTGGCGGTAACGTAGTTGCCTGTTTTGAGCGACACGCTGATGGTGCTGTAAAACGGCGGCAGCCAAAAAAAGCCCGATTTGGGCAAAATCCCCGCATATTTCCCAAACAGCGTGCCCACCAAAGCGGTGTTGGGCTGCACCACGCGAAAGCGCGTAAAACCATACACCACGGGCAGCAGCAAAATGCCAAATGCTTTGCCGCCGCTGGCAACCACCAGCATCGCCACAAACAAAAACGCGACCAGCAAAAGGATGGCGGCGGTAAAGCCGTTTAGGTATGGCATCGTGTATTTTTGGCTATTGGATTGCCCCATGGTGCGTGCTCCTTCAAAGCGGTTGAAAATGGGCGAGATTATAATATAAAATGATTGATTTTTAAAGGATTTTTATGATTTTGCTGGCTTGCTGCAACAGCAAACTCGCGCCCTATTGCTTGTGGATAATGTTATCCACAATGGCGCGGTCTTAACAAAAATTTGCGGTATAATAACCAACATATCCACAACGTATTAAAGTCGTCCCATGCGTGTTTCTGAATTTTGGTCTCAATGCCTTGCTCTGTTGCAATCCGAGCTTTCCGAACAACAATTTTCCAACTACATCGCGCCGATTACCGTGGGCGAGCAAAATGGCGCGTGGGTGCTGTTTGCCAAAACGCAATTTGCGGCAAATCTATTGCGCACTCAATACGCCAACAAAATCCGCGAAGCCGCCGCGCTGATTGCGCCCGATGCGCCCGAATTGCTGTTTCAAGCGGGCGTAGGCGAGCGCGTGGCGATGGCAGATGTGCCTGCGGATGCCTTGGTTGATGCGCCGATTGGCACAGCCAGTCCCGCGCACAACCCCGCGCCCGCATTAGGCAGCCTGAAAACTGCGAGCGGCAACGAAGCCACAACCCGCACCGCCCAAACCAACGATGCCAATTTCAGCGCAGCGCAGACCACAACCGCGCCCGCATCCCAGCCCGCGCCATCTTCCGCGCCCGCCCGCAGCAACAAAAGCGCGCAAGATATCCTAGCCGAGCGCATGAGCAACCTGCGCCCCAGCAAGCCTGCCGAGCACAATAGGCAGCCTGAAAACGCCGCAGCGGGCAAACCTTCCGCCATCGCCGCCGAGCAAGCCCGCGAAGCCGCCGAGCAACGCCTGCATCAAACCAACCTATCGCCAGATTACACCTTTGACACGCTGGTGGAAGGCAAGGGCAACCAGCTTGCCGCCAACGTAGCCAAAAGCATCGCCGAAAAACCGGGTGACAGCATGTATAACCCGTTTTTCGTGTATGGCAGCACAGGTTTGGGCAAAACCCACTTGGTGCAAGCCATTGGCAACGAATTGCTGCGGCTCAACCCCAAAGCCAAAGTGCGCTATATGCACTCGGACGAATACCTAAAAACCTTTATGGCGACCGTGCGCAACAAAACATGGGATACATTCAAACAACAATATTTGCACTACAACCTGTTGATTATTGACGATATTCAATTTATCTCAGGCAAAGACCGCACCATGGAAGAGTTTTTCTTTTTGTTTGAACACTTCCACTCGCGCGACCAGCAAATCATCCTAACCTGCGACCAATTGCCCAGCAGCCTAGAAGCGATGGACAAACGCCTTGTATCCCGCTTTTCATGGGGCATGACCATCCGCCTAGAACCGCCCGAACTGGAAATGCGCGTGGACATTTTGGAGCGCAAAGCCCAAGCCGCAGGCATCATGCTGGAAGAAGATGCCGCCACCTTTATCGCGCAAAACGTCAAACAAAACGTACGCGAGCTAGAAGGCGCGTTAAATCGCGTGATTGCGCGTTGCCGATTCAGCAAAGCCAGCACCATTGACATAGACCTTGCCACCGATGCGCTGCAAGACATCGTTGCCAGCAACTACAAGCCGATTACCGTTGAACTGATTATGAAAGCCGTTGCCGACCATTACCACATCAGCATCCGCGATATTTTGGGTAAAAAACGCAGCCGCAACCTTGCCCGCCCGCGCCAAATCGCCATGGCGATTACCAAAGAGCTTACCAACCTAAGCCTGCCCGCCATTGGCGACGCATTTGGCGGGCGCGACCACACCACCGTAATGCACGCGGTGAAAACCATCGCCAAACTGCGGCAGGAAGAGCCTGATTTGAAGCAGGATTATGAGAAATTGTTGATTGTGATACAGCATTAGGTTGAGAAAAAAGGAAAGCCATGAGATTGAAAAATATATTGATAATTGCAATAGGTTTGCTATTTGCTTCACCAATATATGCAAAACAGAAAGAGAAAATTCCTGATTTCTCGGGACATTGGGAATCTGCTGCGGATTTTTGTTCGTTCCAATCCTATCATTCATATAAATTAAAACAAAAAAAGGATACCGTTACAGGATACTTCGAGAGTAGCGAATCTTTGGGACAAGGAGCAGACTGGGGGCGTGTTAAAGGTAAAATTCGCCATGGTAAATTATTTATACAAATATGCAGTATGCGGGGTGCAGATGATATTTTTTCTTGCCCAAAATACAGTCCCACTTTTAATTTTTTAGTAAAGAAAGGGACGATTTTGTTAAAATATGACAATAAAAAGTACTTATCAAAAGTGGAGGATTATGAAGAAGAACCTTATATGCTATATAAAAATTTTAAAAATGAAAAAAAATTTATCCCTCCTGTTCAAAAAATGCGTTGTGTTGGATGATTTTTATTATATATACCTCTAAATATTGAAGGAGTAAGTATTAAATAGCTTCAAATAATTTAATTTCAGAAAATGAGTTTTATGCAATTACTTTTTTGGGTGCGTGGAGGAGATATGATAAATTTTAAGAAAATAGTATTTGTAACGATAAGCCTGTTATTTGCTTTGCAAGTATGCGCGAAACAGAAAGAGAAAATTCCTGATTTTTCAGGAGAATGGGAATCTATTGCGGATTTTTGTTCATTCCGAGCCTACCATTCCTATAAATTAAAACAAAAAAAAGATACTGTTACAGGATATTTTAATGCTGGTGCCTCTAAGGGGCAAGGAGGCGATTGGGGGCGTGTTAAAGGCAAAATTCGGCATGGTAAATTATTCATAAGAGAATGCAGCACAAGTGAGACTAATGATATTTATGCTTGCCCGAAATATAGTCCAGAATTTAAGTTTTTGGTAAAAAAAAGGAAAGTTATATTAAGGTATCACAACCCCAAATATTCAGTTCTAACAAAAGAGCAGAGGAAAGAAACCAAAGACAATCCATTTGTATTATATAAAATATATAAAAAAAATTATATACCGCCAGTTCAAAAAATGCACTGTCAATGAATAATTTTTTATTAGTCAAACTCAAAATACTTGAAGGAGTAAGTTTTAAATGGCTACAAATAATTTAATTTCAGACAATGAATTTTTTGCGATTGCCTTTTTTGGTGTTGGCGCAGCAACAGAGGCTGGGAGCATGGAAAAAGCATAAAGCATATCATTTGTCCATTGCGGGTGATGAAACAAAAGATAAAAATGGAGTGGTAACAGAAATAAAACCTGCTGGGAATAGTGGCTACACCATCGGTATGCTGCAAAATGATTTTGGACAGCACCGTCTCCCAAATGAAGAGACGGCTAGATATTTACTCCGTGCTACACAGAGTTGGACTACTCAGCATCGTCCTGAATTAAAATTCCAAGAAAATGAAATAGAATCGTTTATCAAGGAGCTATCACGAAAAGGAAACGAAATTAACAGAGAAAATGGCAAACCGCTTCATCCCAAAATCCGCCCTGCGGTAGATGCTTTTTTGGCATCGGATGCGGGTATTGCGTTTACGCATTCATTAGATGTAAAACAAATTGCCAATATAAATAAAAATGTTTTTACACCCCTAACGCAAACGCCCTTATATCAAAATAGTAGTCGTGATGACAAAATACGGCTATTGGCTGTTACGAGCAAAGCATTTAATCAAAATGAAGTTGCAGGGAGAGCCGTTGTTCGTGCGATAAAACACGGAAGGCATCATAGTTTAAACGATGTTTATCGGCATATAGATTCACTTGGTGGGTATCTTGAAAGAGACCGCCCGCGTGCTTTGGAGGGTGCTGAAATCATTATTGCCTTCAATAAATCCAGCCCTAACAATCCGTTGCGAAAAGAATGGGAGCATATTCTTGAAAATCCGCTAAAACTGCCTACGAAACGACAAGGGCAGGAACGCAAAGAATATGATGAAATTTTATCTTTATTCTTTAATTCAAATACTGCCATTAAAACCATCCAGGAAAAAGATAAAGCGGTTCAGTCTCACAGCTTAAATTCTGATGAGCCAACCGTGCAAACGGCGCGTCATCGTTCTAAACCCCATCCTATTTTGGCGCGGATGCAAGAGCAGGCGGCTCGGTATCGCCATGCGTCCGAAGTGCTTAATTCTGGCGACCAAGCGGCTATTGACCAAATGCTTAATGAGCTTATCAGCCCAGCGGCGCAACAAAGATTGGTGGAGGCGGAACAAAGAGTGGCAGGGGAACGCGCAGCAAGAGAAAAACAGCAAGCAGAGCAAGCCAAAGCTGAGCAAGCCAAAGCTGAACAAGCAAAACAACAGCAAGAGATGGTGGATAATGAGCCAGCTCGGCATGTTGCTATGATAAGAACGCAGATAGGAGTGTGATTTATGGATAATTATGATGAATATGACGAATCGTATGCTGCCGTTGCTGATGATTTTGATGAAGATGATGAGTATAACGAGAAAATAAATATTTATGATATTCAGGAAGTGATGGATAGTGCTGGCAAGTTGGTGGATGATACAGCAAATTTGTTAATGAACTTTCAGCAACAAAGCGAAGCAATAGCTGATTCATTTCAGCAAAATCTACGCAGCGCAGTAGATTGGCAGGAAAAATCTATTACTGATTTTATTAAAAATGAGTTATCGGGTGTAACGCGTTCTTATGTGGAAGACTTGGAAGAATCTAGAAAATCCATTACTCATGCAGCTAATGAAGCAGAAAAACAGGTAACGCAGCTTAAATCGGATACCAAAAAATTTATTTTTAAGATGTATTTATTGGCTGGGCTGGGGTTAATCTTTTTTGTAATTGGTGGTGGTTTGTTGTCTTACTATTATGCTCAGGTGATTTCGCGAAATAAGGTGGAAGCGGATACTGCGCGGTTAATTATGCAGTCTGATGTTGTGCGATGTGGTAACGATAAGCTATGCGCCAAAGTTAAAAAAGGAAAGCGGGATGAATATGTGGAAATTAACAAAAAATAGTTTATGTGGATTTTTGGATTGCAATTTGCGTGTTATCTCATTTGTTTAACCTTATGCCTACCAAAAAACTCAAACCCCTAATCATCATCGCCATCGTTATGCTGATTTTTTCCGCGCTAGACGGCGAAATCACCAACCAAGAATGGTACACGCTCGGCGTTATCTGCCTGCTGGTGATGCCCTTTTGGACAATGTGGGACAACAACACCCGCCACGCAGGCAAATTCAGGCTGCCTTTATACGCGCTGGGCACATTCATCGGCATTTTTGGCGCAAACTATATGCTGCGCGAACACACCATCGACAACCTGCTGATTAGCCCGCTGATTTACGCCGCCTTTTTCACATGGCTGCAAAGCCTAACCGATAAACACCGCCCGCCGCCCGAATAGGCAGCCTGAAACCCATAATCCCCCTTTTTTCAACATCTCAACACAAGGAACCCATCATGTTAATTCTCCAAACCGAACGCGACGCGCTGCTCAAACCCTTGCAAACCGCCACAGGCATTGTGGAGCGCAAGCACACGCTGCCCATTCTCGCCAACGTGTTGCTGGAAAGCAAAGGCAGCAAAGTGCACATTCTCGCCACCGACCTAGAAATCCAAATCCACACCCAAGGCGCAGACAACGACAGCGGCGATTTTCAGCTCACCACCAACGCCAAAAAGCTGCAAGACATCCTACGCGCCCTGCCCGAAAACGCCCATGTGCAGCTGGATTTGGAAGACCACAAGCTCACGCTCAAAGCAGGCAAATCGCGCTTTAATTTGCAAACCCTGCCGCCCGTTGATTTCCCCACCATGAACATCAGCGAAACCACCCGCACCCAATTTGCCCTGCCGCAAGAAACGCTGAAAAACATGATTAGCAAAGTGCAATCCAGCATGGCGGTGCAAGATATTCGCTATTATCTCAACGGATTGCTGCTGCAAGTGGAAGGCAACCAGCTTCGCCTTGTCGCCACCGATGGGCATCGCCTTGCCTACGCCAGCACCAGCATTGAAGCCGAGCTTGCCAAGCAAGAAGTGATTTTGCCGCGCAAAACCGTGTTGGAACTGGTGAAACTGCTCAACCAGCCCAAAGAAGCCATCCACATTGAACTGCTGGACAACCAAGTGCGCTTCCAATGCGGCGACACGACTATTATCAGCAAAGTGATAGACGGCAAATTCCCCGACTACAACCGCGTGATTCCGCTGGATAACGACAAAATCTTCGTCATCAACCGCACCACGCTGCTGGGCGCGCTGGAACGCTCCGCCATTTTGGCAAACGAAAAATTCCGTGGCGTGCGCCTGCAATTAGCCGCAGGCAGCCTGAAAATAACGTGCAGCAACAGCGAGCAAGAAGAAGCCAGCGAAGAATTGGAAATCGCCTATGCGGGCGAAGCGTTGGAAGTGGGCTTCAACATCCAATTCTTGATGGACGTGCTGCGCAGCGTAACCAGCGACGACATCCAAATCGCCTTTGGCGATGCCAACCGCTCCACGCTGTTTACCATCCCCAATAACCCCGAGTTCAAATACATTGTGATGCCGATGCGCATTTAATCGTGGTTATTCGTTTCAGGCTGCCTATCGTGCGCAGATAAGGCAGCCTGAAAAGTAATCGGTGGTGTTCTAAAAAGTATGCTGGTTAGTTGATGCTGACCCGCAGCAAAGATGAAAAATGATGCAATCTGTTCCTTCTCCCGCTGGCGGGGGAAGGCTAGGATGGGGGTGGCTGTTTAACCTACCACCCCCGCCCTAACAGCGGTACAGCATATTTTTTAGGACACCACCCCCTATCAACATCGCACACCACCCCCAAAAACCCACCCATGATTACCCACCTAACAGGCAAACTCACCGAAAAACACCCCCCGCAAATCACCCTAGACGTAAACGGCATTGGCTACGAGCTGGAAGTCTCCATGCAAACCTTTTACCAACTGCCCAACGTTGGCGAAACCGTCCACATCCACACCCAGCTGATTGTGCGCGAAGATGCCCATTTGCTGTTTGGCTTTGCCAACAAAGCCGAACGCGCCACCTTTCGCCAGCTGCTCAAAGTCAGCGGCATTGGCGCGAAAACCGCACTGGGCATACTCTCCGCGCTTAGTGCCGATGAACTCGCCGCCGCCATCGCGCAAGAAGACATCAAACGCCTATCCGCCGCCCCCGGTATCGGCAAAAAAACCGCCGAGCGCATGATTTTGGAGCTGCGCGGCAAACTCGCCCCCGCCAGCGGCGATACCACAGGCTTATTCGCCCCCGCCGCCACGCCCGATGCCAGCGAAGACATTGTCAGCACCCTGCTTGCGCTGGGCTACAACGAACGCGAAGCCCGCGCCGCCACCAAAGGCATCGCTGCCGATGTGGACGTAAGCGAAGGCGTGCGCTTGGCGTTGAAAAATTTGATGAAGTGATTTTTCAGGCTGCCTAATCGGTTGCCCCAAGGCAGCCTGAAACCACCCCTTCCCCCACCCAACCAAAGGAACACACCATGACCCACATCATTCTCCAATCGCTCCCCATCAACCAAAAAGTCGGCATCGCCTTTTCGGGCGGACTGGACACTTCCGCCGCCCTGCTGTGGATGAAGCACAAAGGCGCAACGCCCCACGCCTACACCGCCAACCTAGGGCAGCCCGATGAATCCGACTACGAAGCCATCCCGCGTAAAGCCTTGGAATACGGCGCAGCATCTGCCCGCCTGATAGACTGCCGCGCCCAGCTTGCCCACGAAGGCATAACCGCCATCCAAAGCGGCGCGTTTCATGTATCCACAGGCGGCGTGCCCTATTTCAACACCACCCCGCTTGGGCGCGCGGTAACAGGCACGGCTTTGGTTGCCGCCATGAAAGAAGACGATGTCAACATTTGGGGCGACGGCAGCACTTATAAAGGCAACGACATAGAACGCTTCTACCGCTACGGCTTGCTCACCAACCCCGCGCTCAAAATCTACAAACCGTGGCTAGACCAAGCCTTTATCGACGAGTTGGGCGGGCGCGAAGAAATGTCCAAATACCTAATCGCCCACGGCTTTGACTACAAAATGTCGGTAGAAAAAGCCTATTCCACCGACAGCAATATGCTCGGCGCAACCCACGAAGCCAAAGATTTAGAGTTCCTTAATTCAGGCATCCACATCGTGCAGCCGATTATGGGCGTAGCGTTTTGGGATGAAAACGTTGCCATCGCAACCGAAACCGTGTCCGTGCGCTTTGAAGCAGGCGAACCCGTAGCCCTTAACGGCAAAACCTTTGCCAACGCGGTGGAACTCTTTTTAGAAGCCAACCGCATCGGCGGGCGACACGGGCTGGGCATGAGCGACCAAATTGAAAACCGCATCATTGAAGCCAAATCGCGCGGCATCTACGAAGCCCCCGCCATGGCATTGCTCCACATCGCCTACGAACGCCTGCTCACAGGCATCCACAACGAAGACACCATAGAACAATACCGCATCAATGGCTTGCGCTTGGGCAGATTGCTGTATCAAGGACGCTGGTTTGACAGCCAAGCCCTGATGCTGCGCGAAGCCGCCCAACGCTGGGTGGCCCGCGCCATCACAGGCGAAGTAACCCTAGAACTGCGGCGCGGCAACGACTACTCCATCTTGAACACCGAAAGCCCCCATCTCACCTACCAGCCCGAAAATTTAAGCATGGAAAAAGTAGAAAACGCTGCCTTTACTCCCGCCGACCGCATCGGACAGCTCACCATGCGCAACCTAGACATCGCCGACAGCCGCGCCAAACTCAGCATTTACGCGCAAACAGGCTTGTTGCAGCTGGACGCAGGCGCAGCCATACCCAAGCCGGGCGGCGAGTAAAGCGGGTTAGTTTTACTCGTTTTGGCTTTGCCGAAACGCGCTGCGCTTGTTTTCAGGCTGTCATCTTTAACCCAATACGCAACCGATGGCGCATCGGCAGCTCGCTGATATTCTGCCAATCAGCCCATTCATAGTTTTCAGGCTGCCTTTCCCAACAATAAGGCAGCCTGAAAACCCACCTTAACCACACTACACAAACAAGGAACACAACCATGCCCGACTACCGCTCCAAAACATCCACCCACGGACGCAACATGGCAGGCGCGCGCGCGCTTTGGCGTGCCACAGGCGTTGCCGACAGCGACTTTGGCAAACCCATCATCGCCATTGCCAACTCGTTCACCCAATTCGTGCCGGGTCATGTGCACCTGCACAACATGGGGCAGCTCGTTGCCCGCGAAATTGAAAAAGCAGGAGCTATTGCCAAAGAATTTAACACTATCGCCGTGGACGACGGCATCGCCATGGGACACAGCGGGATGCTGTATTCCCTGCCCAGCCGCGATTTAATCGCCGACAGCGTGGAATACATGGTCAACGCCCATTGCGCCGATGCGCTGGTGTGCATTTCCAACTGCGACAAAATCACGCCAGGGATGCTGATGGCGGCGATGCGCCTGAATATCCCCACCATTTTCGTATCGGGCGGGCCGATGGAAGCGGGCAAAGTGGTCGGCGCGATTAACATTGCCGGCAGCCGCCGCTTGGACTTGGTGGACGCGATGATTGACGCGGCAGACGACAACGTTTCCGATGCCGCCATCTCCGAAATTGAACAAAACGCCTGCCCCACTTGCGGCTCGTGTTCAGGAATGTTCACCGCCAACTCCATGAACTGCCTAACCGAAGCCCTAGGCTTGTCGCTACCGGGCAACGGCTCGCTGCTCGCCACCCACGCCTTTCGCAAAGAACTGTTTTTAGAAGCAGGACGGCTGATTGTAGACATCACCAAACGCCATTACGGGCAAAACGACTATTCCGTGCTGCCGCGCAGCATCGCCACCAAGCAAGCCTTTGAAAACGCCATGACCATGGACATCGCCATGGGCGGCAGCACCAACACCATTTTGCACTTGCTCGCCGTTGCCCAAGAAGCAGGCGTGGACTTCAAAATGGCGGATATTGACCGCCTAAGCCGCATCGTGCCCTGCCTGTGCAAAACCGCGCCGAATAATCATGACTACTACATGGAAGACGTGCACCGCGCAGGCGGCATCATCGGCATCCTAAAAGAGCTAGACAAAGCAGGCAAATTGCACACCGATGCGCTGACCATCCATTCAGGCAGCCTGAAAGAAGCCATCGCCAAATGGGACATCGCCAACCCCGAAAACACCGCCGCGATAGAACGCTTCAAAGCCGCCCCAGGTGGCGTGCGCAGCACCCAAGCCTTCTCGCAAAGCCGCCTATGGAAAACGCTGGATTTAGACCGCGCAAACGGCTGCATCCGCGATGCCGAACACGCCTATTCGCAAGACGGCGGCTTGGCGGTTTTGTTTGGCAACATCGCCGAGCGCGGCTGCGTGGTGAAAACCGCAGGCGTGGACGAAAGCATCTGGCAGTTCACAGGACGCGCCCGCGTGTTTGAAAGCCAAGAAGCCGCCGTGGACGGCATTTTGGGCAACCAAATCGTGGCGGGCGACATCGTTATCATCCGCTACGAAGGCCCCAAAGGCGGGCCGGGGATGCAAGAAATGCTGTACCCCACGTCTTACCTAAAATCCAAAGGCTTGGGCAAAGCCTGCGCCCTGCTCACCGACGGGCGTTTTTCAGGCGGCACATCAGGCCTATCCATCGGACACGCATCGCCCGAAGCCGCAGAAGGCGGCGCAATCGGCTTGGTGCACGAAGGCGACACCATTGAAATAGACATCCCCAACCGCCGCATCCACCTTGCCGTGTCAGACGAAGAACTCGCCCGCCGCCGCGCCGAAATGGAAGCACGCGGCAGCCGCGCATGGAAGCCCGAAAGCCGCGAGCGATACGTTTCCTCCGCCCTACGCGCCTATGCCGCCATGGCAACGTCTGCCGATAAAGGCGCGGTGCGCGATGTGAGCCAAGTGGAGCGTTAAGCATTGTGAACAAAAAGGCAGCCTGAAAATGTGGGTAAATACGTTTTCAGGCTGCCTTTTATGACGACATGACAACGTTGTCGCCCCCAAACCCACCGCGCATTCAACCCTACTTTCTCCAGCGCACGGCTTGCAAGCAAGCCGTAGGAGCGCGGGGCGAGCATTTCAGGTTGCCCAACATCCGCGCCCGCGTTCAATGATTGAATAGGTTTTCAGGCTGCCTTAAACCATCAAGGCAGCCTGAAAAAAACAAACCGCTCGGTATTCTGCCAAGCGGGTTTACTGGATAGATTGGTTTTCAGGCTGCCTTTGGTTTTCTGCAAAAGCCTTGGCGGTGCTCTAAAAAGTATGGGTGGTGTCCTAAAAAGTATGCTGGCTTAATTATTGTTGATAGAAAGCAGTATTGGTTAGAAATTCTGCAATCTGTTCCTTCCTCCGCTGGCGGGGGAAGGCTAGGATGGGGGTGGTAGGTGGATTGAACAGCAGCCCACCCAAACAAAGGCAGCCTGAAAACGAGATAAACCCGTTTCAGGCTGCCTTAAATATATCAACAAAGCGGGTGATGGGAATCGAACCCACGTCAGTAGCTTGGGAAGCTAATGTCTTACCATTAGACGACACCCGCGAAGTCGCGCATTATACTGTGTCTCATGGGCTATTGACAATCAACATTTTGGCAGCTTGCGCGCCCTAAAAATTGAATATCAACAGCCCCCAAGGCAGCCTGAAAACAGGAATTAGGCTACAATTCGCCCATTTGTTTCCGCCCTTGCCATCATGCGCCGCTTTATCGTTTCCATTTTGCTTGCCCTGCCGATTCTCGCCTTTCTGGGTGCGCTGGTGGTTGCACCGTTGGCGGCGATGCTGGGTTATCAAGACGCTGCGCCGCTGTGGGGCGAGATGCTGGGCGATGCCTATTATCAACAGCGCATCCGATGGACGGTGTTTCAGGCTGCCGCCACCGTGCTGCTCACTGGGCTGCTGGGCGTGCCGATTGCGTGGGCGTTGGCGCGGTTGCAGTTTGCGGGGCGCGCGTGGGTGCTGCGGTTGCTGATGCTGCCGTTTATTTTGCCCACGCTGGTGGCGGGCATGGGCGTGCTGGCGTTGTTTGGCGAGCATGGCGCGTTGTGGCGCGGCTGGTCGGGCACGGCGGCGTTGCTGTTGTATGGCAATGTGTTTTTCAATTTGCCTGTGATGATTCGCGCGGCGTATCAAGGCTTGGCAACTGTGCCTGCCAACCGTTTGGCGGCGGCGCAAACGCTGGGCGCGAATGCGTGGCAACGATTTTGGCGCGTGGAGTTGCCTGTGCTCAAAGCGTGGCTGGCGGGCGGCGCGTGTTTGGTGTTTTTGTATTGCTTTTCGGGATTTGGCTTGGCGTTGCTGCTGGGCGGGCAGCGGTTTGCCACGGTGGAAGTGGAAGTGTATCAACTGATTGCGTATGAGCTGGACATGGCGCACGCGGCGGTGTTGGTGTGGCTGGTGTTGGGCGTAACCGCGCTGGCAGGGCTGTTGTATGCCGCAATTAGCCGCCGCGCCGATGCCGCCGAAGTGCGCTGGCGGCAGCCTGAAAAGCCGAAAACGTGGGCGGAACGCGCGTTGCTGGCGTTTGCCTTGTTTACGCTTGCCGCGTGCTGCGCCTTGCCCTTGCTGGCGATTGCGTTTCAGGCTGCCCAAGCGGGCGCGGCGTGGCGCGTGTTGTGGGATGAAGACACGCTATCGGCGTTGTGGAACACGGCGCGGTTTTCAGGCTGCGCGGTGGCGGGCGCGGCGGTGTTGGGCGCGTTGCACGCGGCGGCGGCGCGTCAATGGGCGGCAATTCGCGCGCTCACGTTTTTGCCGTTTATGGTGTCGCCCGTGTGTTTGTCGTTTGGCGTGTTGCTACTGTATCCCAGCTTTTCGGCGAGCTTGCCCATGCTGATTGCGCTGTATGCCTTGCTTGCCTATCCCTTTGTTACCAAAGATATTTTATCCGCTTGGGACGCGCTGCCCGCCAACTACATCGCCGCCGCGCGGGTGGCAGGCGCAAGCCGTTTTCAGACTGCCTACGCGGTTACGCTGCCGCTGCTGCTGCCCGCGCTGCGCCGTGGCTTAACGCTTGCCGCCGCCACCTGCATCGGCGAATTTGCCGCCACGCTGTTCCTGTCGCGCCCCGAGTGGACAACGCTGACCACGCTGATTTACCGCTATCTAGGCAAAGTCGGCGCAGCCAACCACGACAAAGCCTTGGTGCTGACGGCGGTGTTGATGGGATTGAGCTTGCTGGTGTTTATGGTGCTGGATGCCAGCGATAGGCAGCCTGAAAAATCGTAACGCGGCGGTTTTATGCCGCCATCTTGTCAATTAAAAACGGCTGCTTGGTTCACAGGCAGCCTGAAAATTATTTTATAGAAAGCCCCCCATGACCGCCCCCATGTACACCCTGCTGCTGCTCACGCTCATCATCGCCAACTTCCCTTTTCTCACTCAGCGCGGCTTGGGCATCATCCCGCTCAAACGCAAAACCATTCTGCATCACATCGCTGAGCTTGCGCTGGGCTTTGTGTTGATTGCCGCGATTGCGTATGTGCTGGAAAGCCGCTCGGGCAGCGTGCATCGCCAAGATTGGGAGTTCTACGCCACCGTGGTGTGTTTGTATTTGGTTGCCGCGTTTCCCGCGTTTGTGTGGCGGTATTTTTGGCATGGGCGCAATCGGGAATAGCGCGGTTTTGTTTTGCGCCAAAGGCAGCCTGAAAACGAGCGAAGCAAGTTTCAGCGAAGCTAAAACGAGCAAAGCAAGTTTCAGGCTGCCTTTGTTGGTTTACAACGCGATGTCTTCCAAATCGGCAAACTCGGGATGGCGCGCCAAATAGTGAATGGTAAACGAGCATTCGGTGCGCACTTTCACGCCTTGCCGTTGCGCTTCGGTTAAAGCGGCGTGCACCAAATCCGCCGCAATGGTGCGTCCTTGTGGCGTGGGCTGGGCTTCGGTGTGTTCCAACAGCCAAATGCCGTTATCCAGCGGGCGATAGGCAACGTAAGATGTTTCGCCGTTTTCGCTGTATTCAAAACGGTGGGTGGAGGGGGTGTGGGTGATGGGGCGGGGCATGATTTTATTCCGTTGCGGCAACGTTTTCAGGCTGCCTTAAATGGTTAGCATAAAAAATCTCTACAACGCGAATTGTAGAGATTTTGGCGAAACCATTATTTCAATTTGGTTTCTTTGTAGATAACGTGTTTGCGGGCAATAGGGTCAAATTTTTTGATTTCCAATTTACCCGGCATGGTACGTTTGTTTTTGGTAGTGGTGTAGAAATGACCTGTACCAGCAGAAGATTCTAGTTTGATTTTATCGCGCATGATTCATTCCTTTTAGATGGCTTCGCCGCGTGCGCGCAAATCAGCCAAAACAGCGTCAATGCCGTTTTTGTCGATGGTGCGCAATGCTGCGTTGGTTACTCGGATGCGAATCCAACGGTTTTCGCTCTCTACCCAAAAACGACGTGATTGCAAGTTAGGCAAAAAACGACGTTTGGTTTTGTTGTTGGCGTGTGATACGTTGTTGCCAGACATTGGACGCTTGCCCGTTACTTTGCAAACTTTTGCCATGATGGGTCTCCAAACTGTGATTTTAAAAATGGTGGAATTGGTTTATGGGGTAAACCGCTAATTTGGGCAATCTTTACAGTGGGTTATCTACATTTTGTGTGTGGATTGCCCGTTCAATTATTGCGTGTAGCAAATAAGATTTGCCTGAAAAACGGGCGATTATACTGGGTTTGTTGTTGTATTGCAAAGGATTTATGGGCGTGGTTTTGCTTAATCGGGGTTTTGCCATGTGGGGTAGGGATGGGTGCTGAGATAGGCGTTGGTGTAGCGTCCATCGCTGGTGATTTCTTTGCCTAGCCAGCTTGGGCGGGGGTAGGCGGTGGTTTCGCTGGGGAGTTCTAGCTCGGCGAGAATGAGCGGGGCGTTGTCGCCGAGAAATTCGTCGATTTCAAAACGATGCCCATCATATTCAATAACGTAGCGGTTTTTTTCTACTTTGAATGGACAGAGCGTGGCGAGCATTTGTTGGGCTTCGGCGAGCGGGATGGGGTATTCGTATTCGCTGCGGGTGGTGTCGCTGATGTAGCCTTTGATGGTGAGCCATGCGTTATCGCCGATGATGCGCACGCGGATGCTGCATTCTTTGGCGACGGTGAGATAGCCTTGGTGTAGGCGTTGCGGGGCGGTGGCGTGTTGTCGCCATGTGTCGTTGGCGAGCAGGAAGCGGCGTTCTATTTCTAGGTTGGGGGTGGTCATGGGGATTGCCTTTGTGGATAGGCAGCCTGAAAACGGGAAAGTATATTTTCAGGCTGCCTTATGGATTAAAAGGGTTTGAATAATACAAGGTATAGCGCGGCGAGTAGGGCGAAAACGGGCAGTTCGTTGAATAGGCGATACCATTTGTGGCTGTGCGTGTTGCGGTGTTGCGCGAAGGCGAGAAGCAGCTGACGGCAGGCGATGTGGTAGGCGGTGAGCAGGATGCCGATGGTGAGTTTGCCGTATGCCCAGCCTGCGGCGGGGAGTTGGATGAGCATCAGCACGCCAAGGATGAGTGCGCCGATGCCCCACGGGGTCATAAATGCGTAGAGTTTTTGCGCCATGATGAGCAGGCGGTTGTATTCTTCGGCAGTTTGGGCGAGCGTGAGATTGACGTAGATGCGGGGGAGATAAAAAAGCCCTGCGAACCATGCGATGATGAAGAAGATGTGGAACAATTTGAGCCAAAGATACATTTTCAGGCTGCCTTAGGGAAAAGGGGGCGAGTATAGCAGATTGCGACAGGCAGCCTGAAACCGTTGCGCGCCTTGCGGGATGGTGGTGGTTTTGCGCAAATGGGACGGATATAAAACAGCGTGGGCAACCCAAGGGAAGAAAGGGTTGCCCACGCTGTTTTGGTTGCCCACGCTGTTTTGTGTTTCAGGCTGCCTGAAAATTATCGGTCGCTGCCCATGCGTTCGGGTTCGGTGTTGGTGGCGCGAATTTGCTCGCCAACGTAGATAAATTTCACGCGGTCGTCGTTGCGGTAAGAAACGTAGTCGGTGTTTACTGCTTGCAAGGCAGGGATTTCTTGATGGCTGGGTTGTGGTGGCACAGGACGGTCAATGATTTTGGCTGCCATGGCGTTGCTTGAAATAGTGCGATTGCGATGATTTTGTTCATGGTGTTGTCTCCAAGTTAAGGGTTAAAAGTGAACTTTGCGTCATGTTTGTTTTCAGGCTGCCTTTGGCTGTACAACCACCACCCAGCGGATGCGCAACTAACTGCGTTGGCGATAAACCGCGCCTTTTGTCCACAAGGCAATGCCCACCAGCAGCGCGGGAATGGTCAGCACGATGGCGACGGTTTTGAAATCCCAGCCCCAGTTTAAAAACCATGCGCCCACAAAGGCGGAAACGAATGCGCCGATGCGCCCGATGCCGTGCATCCAGCCGTTGCCTGTGGCGCGGGCTTTGAGCGGGAAGAACATACTGGATAGCGCGTTCATGCCTGTGCCGCCGCCGTTGAGCGACACGCCGAGCAAGAACGCCAGCAGGCACATCAGCGCGTAGCTGCCCATCACGCCGCTAAGCCCAATCAATACCAATGCGCCCGATGCGTACCACAGCGACATGGTTTTGTCGGCGTTAAATCTATCCATCAGCCAGCCAACGGCAACCGAGCCGAGCGGCCCGCCAAGCTGAAACATGGCGGAGATGATGCTGGCTTGTTCGGCAGTCATGCCGCTTTCTTTAATCATGGTGGGCATCCAGCTTCCGAGTAGGTACACCAAGAATAGGTGCGAAAAATAGGCGGACCACAGCAAAAAGCTGCCTGCGCGGTAGTGGGCGTTGAGCACGGTTTGCACGGGGGTTTCGTTGCTTTGCGCGGCTTCGGTTGCGCTGGGGAGCTTGGTGTTGGGCAACACAAATACGCTGTGTTCGGTGGTGCTGTTGGGCACGCAGCGTTCCACAAGGGCGCGGATTTGTGCTTTGTCGCCGCGTTTGTGAATCAGAAAACCGATGCTTTCAGGCAGCCTGAAAAACATAATCACGCTTAAAATCAACGGGGTAATCCCACCTACATAAAACACGCTGTGCCAGCCGTAATGCGGGATAAGCCATGCTGCCAAGAAGCCGCCGCCTGCCGCGCCCACGGTGAAGCCTGCGAACACCACGGTAATCAAAAAGGCGCGTTTGCGCGATGGGGAAAACTCGGTTACCAGCGTGGCGGCGTTGGGCATGATGCCGCCCATGGCGCAGCCTGCGATAAAGCGGAACAGCACCATTTGCCAGATGCTGTTGGCATGGGCAACAAACAGCGTGGCAAGCCCGAAGCACAGCACGTTGCCCAGCAGCACTTTGCGCCGCCCAAATTTGTCGGCGAGCGGGCCGGTAATCATTGCGCCCACTGCCAAGCCTGCTAATGCCGCGCTGAGTACGGGGGCGAGCGCGTTGTTGGAAAGCTGCCAATCGGCTTTGATATAGGGGGCGACAAAGCCCATGATGGCAACGTCAAAGCCGTCTGCTACCACCACAAAGAAGCATAGGGCGATGATGAGTTTTTGATAAAAGCTGATGGGGCTGCGGTCTAGCAGCTGGCGGATGTTGATTTCTTGGGGCTGGCTCATGGAAAACCTGTTTTTGTTAGTGTTTGTAAAGTGGGGGAATGTATCAAATTTGGGCGGGCGGGTAAGACTGTTTTGGTCTATGCGATAGGATTGGGGGTTATTTGGCAGCCTGAAAATTAAGAACCTGTATTCAGTATTCACTATTTGCATAGGCAGATTTGATGACATAAAAGCGCGGATACAAGGCAAAAAGCGCAGCAAGGTTGGACACCTTGCGAGCATTTTTAACGCGGTAGCCGCGTTTTTAGGGCATAAAAGATGCCTATGCAAATAGTGAATACAGGTTCTAAAATGGAGCGGCAACGGCCCGTCGCCAAATGGGGTTTTCAACAAAGCTTGATTGGCAACATCGGCGAGCTGCCGACACTCCATTGCTTGCGGGTTTGGCAAAGGTTTCAGGCTGCCTATGTTTACGGCGCAAGGCAGCCTGAAACGCAGTTTGGGAAAACCAATATGGATGCAATGATTGAACGCGGGCGCAATAATAGGCAGCCTGAAACGCTTACCCCTCGCTCCCTGCGGCTTGCTTGCAAGCCGTGCGCTGGCAAAACAAAAATAGCTGGGCGATGGGGCGTTTCAGGCTGCCTATTGATGCCAAGGCAGCCTGAAATCTATCTTGCTAGGGTCGTTCTGCGCAGCATTACAACTGCGCCACTTGCCGCAACACTTCGGGCGTGGTCGTCTCCAAGCCAAAGTATTCCAAATAGGCGGGAATTTGCTCAAACAGCATATCGGTGGCCACTTGGATGATACAGCCCCGCGCCTGCGCTGCCGCCAAAAACGGCGTAATCGGGCGGCTCAACACCACTTCGCCCACAAACGCATCGGGGGCAATCCGCGCCACGTCCAACGGCAGCGCATCGTCGTCATACATTCCCAAAGGCGACGCATTCGCCACCAAACCAAAGCCTTGCGGGTCGTTGCTGCCCGTTTCTACCACCAAATCGGGGTAATGCTGGCGCAACCGCGCCGCCAAGGCTTCTGCCTGCGCGGTGTTGGGGTCAAACAACGCCAATCGCGCCACGCCCGCCGCCGCCAAGCTCGCTGCTATCGCGCTGCCCACGCCGCCTGCGCCCGCCAGCAAAGCCGATTTGCCCTGCGGCGCAAAGCCTTTGCGCACCATGCCGCGCACAAAGCCTTCGCCGTCAAACATATCGCCTTGCAATTTGCCATCCGCGCGGTGGCGCACGGCATTGCACGCACCCGCAATCTGCGCGGCGGGCGAGATTTCGTCTAACAAGGCGATGGTGGTTACTTTGTGCGGCATGGTAATCAACGCGCCCAGCGTGTTTTCGTTGCGGAACACGGCGCGCAAGAAATCGGCGTAGTTATCCGCTTGGCAGGCAAACGGCACGACCACGGCGTTGATGCTGCGCGATTGGAAATAGGGGTTGTAAATCATCGGCGATTTGAAAGTGTGCGTAGGGTAGCCGATGTGGGCGATGATTTGGGTTAAGCCGTTTATCATGGGATTTCCTTGGGGTTATTTTGCTTAATTAAGCACAGTAGGCAGCCTGAAAACCGTTTCAGGCTGCCTTCCCCTTACGCGCCACAAACTGCAACGCCGCCTGATAGCCAAACGTGCCCAGCCCCACAATCACGCCCACCGCCTTATCCGACAAATACGAATGATGGCGGAACGTTTCGCGCGCGTGCACATTAGAAATATGCACTTCCACAAACGGAATGCCCACACCCGCCAGCGCATCACGAATCGCCACGCTGGTGTGGGTGAACGCGCCCGCGTTGATGATAATCCAGTCGGTGTTGCCGCGCGCCGCTTGGATGGTGTCAACAATCGCGCCTTCGTGGTTGCTTTGAAAATGGCGCACACTCACGCCCAGCTCGGCGGCGGTTTTGTCCAAATCGGCAGACACATCCGCCAGCGTTTCCGCACCGTAGATATGCGGCTCGCGCGTGCCCAGCAGGTTCAAATTCACACCGTTAATCACCAAAACATTCATGCTTTTTCCTTTCATTAAGCAATGTTAAAACAAGTAAACCAGCAATCATTATAGCCGTTTGCCGACCGCCTTTCGCCCAAGGCAGCCTGAAATCGCACAAGCAAAACGATAACGCTAACGATGTTGGCAAAATTGGCAGAATAAAATGTTTTTTGGCAAAAACGCGCGATTTTGTGTTGCGCAGCGGGGTAAACAAAACGCAGTAAGCAATAAAAAGCCATAGGCAGCCTGAAATGCGCCCAACACCGTTTCAGGCTGCCTAAACCAATTTAACATCGCGTCCACCCAACTTAACACTGCTCCCGCGTATCATCCGCCCTGCGCGTCTCACCGCATCTTTGCAATTCAATCAACCATTTATTCACAAGGAAAAATCATGAAACGCTCCACACTACTCGCTTCCACCGCCGCCCTATTGCTAAGCGCAGGCGTTGCCGTTGCCGCAGGCGAAGCGGTTAAACAACAAGCTGCCAACGATATGCCCCCGCCACCCCACGGCGACCACTCCAAAAACCATCGCCATCCCAACCCAATGGGCAATAAATTCCAACGCGACGGCTTGCCACGCGGCTTTGACGAGCTGGATTTAAGCGACGCGCAAAAAAGCAAAATCCGCAGCATCATGGCGCAATACCGCCCGCAGCAGCCTGAAAACCATGCCGCCCGCCGCGCCGAGTTCCAACAAAAAATAGCGCAACGCCAAGCCCAAGAGCAACAGCTTATCGGCGGCAAAAATTTTGACGAACAAGCTGCCCGCAAGCTGATTGCCGAACGCCAACAAGAACGCGCCGAGCTAGAACGCCAACACGCCGAACACGAACTGCAAATGCTCAAAGCCCGCCACGCCACCTTCCAAGTGCTCACCCCCGCGCAGCAGCAAAAATATATAGCCATGCAAAAACAGCAGAAACAACGCTTCGCCGAACGCATGGCACGCCGCCAGCCGCAAACCGACCAAGCCGCTAACCAGTAAACTCAGCCCAACCAAAATAGGCAGCCTGAAAACGAGTTAAACCGCTTTTCAGGCTGCCTATTTAGAACCTGCATTCACTATTTTCATAGGCATCTTTCATGCCCTAAAAACGCGGCTACCACGTTAAAAATGCTCGCAAGGTGTACAACCTTGCTGTGCTTTTTGCCTTGTATCCACGCTTTTATGCCATCAAATCTGCCTATGAAAATAGTGAATACAGGTTCTTATACGCCCCCCACAAATCCTTCACACAATCTTCATACAATCTTTACAATCATCCCCTATAATCCCCCCATTCCCATCTCCCCAACAAGGCAACCCCATGAGCCACATCAGCAGCACCCAAAGCATCCCCGAGCACAGCCAAGTCCCCCGCCATGTTGCCATCATCATGGACGGCAACGGACGCTGGGCAAAAAAACGCCTGCTCCCGCGCGTGATGGGACACAAAAAAGGGCTAGACGTGCTGGAAAACATCTGCCACATCTGCAACGACACAGGCGTGCGCTATCTCACCGTATTCGCCTTTTCCACCGAAAACTGGCGCAGACCGGCCGATGAAGTCTCGTTTCTCATGGGGCTATTTCTCATCGCCCTGCAAAAAAAAGTCATCCAAATGAACGAAAAAGGCGTGCGCCTTAAAGTCATCGGCGACCGCAGCCGCTTCTCCGCCGAAATCCAACAAAGCATAGTTGAAGCCGAAGCCCTAACCGCCCACAACACAGGCCTAACGCTCACCATCGCCGCCGACTACGGCGGACGCTGGGACATCCTGCAAGCCGCCAACGCCCTGATTGCCGAAGGCAAAACCCACATCAGCGAAGCCGATTTAGCCAGCCGCCTGATGCTCGCCGAAGCCCCCGAGCCCGATTTATTCATCCGCACAGGCGGCGAAACCCGCATCAGCAACTTTATGCTCTGGCAAATGGCATACGCCGAATTTTATTTCACCCCCGTGCTGTGGCCCGACTTCAACCAAGCCGAAATGCAAAAAGCCTTCGCATCGTTTACCCAACGCGAACGCCGCTTCGGACGCACTTCCGAGCAACTGCCCAGCGAGCAGCAACGCCCATAGATTTTATAGTTGATTAAAATAAAAATGAGACAAGGCGACAACGCCCGCCGTGAAATGGTACATAAGGGCGTTGGCAACGCCGTATCATTGCAATTTTAATCAACTATTTGCCAGTGCACGGCTTGCAAGCAAGCCGTAGGAGCGCGGGGCAAGCGTTTCAGGCTGCCTTTGCCGTTGCGCCCGCGTTGAAAAATAGCCGTTAGGCAGCCTGAAAAACCAAAATCATGGATAACATCATCATCTACAACACCGAAGACGGCAAAAGCCACGTCTCGCTGCTCGTATCCGACCAACAAGCATGGCCCACCCAAAGCCAGCTTGCCGAACTTTTTGCCACCAGCATTCCCAACATCGCCACACACATCAAAAACAT
The DNA here is from genome assembly GCF_030527935.1 of Kingella sp. (in: b-proteobacteria). Lineage (GTDB taxonomy): Bacteria > Pseudomonadota > Gammaproteobacteria > Burkholderiales > Neisseriaceae > Kingella_B. Next base: position 28,904 of record NZ_JAUMZV010000005.1, on the reverse strand, counting down.
ACTGGCAGACAAAGAGTTAGACGCAAATTCAGTTATTAAAGATTTCTTAATAACTGCCCAAGATGGCAAGCAATATTCAATACACCAACAATAATTTAGGCAGCCTGAAAACTTTACTAGATACCCGTTTTAGTTTCGCTGAAACGCGCTTCGCTCGTTTTCAGGCTGCCTAAACCACAATAAATGTTTACAATGGCAGCCTGAAAGCCATCTCGCGCTGCCACAACCACTATCCACAAGAAAGCCACCACCATGCTCAAACAACGCATTCTCACCGCCCTTGTTCTCCTGCCGCTGATGCTCGCCATGCTGTTTTTTGCAGGCAGCACGCTGTGGGCAATATTCGCCGCGCTGATTGCTCTGCTCGCGCTGTGGGAATACAGCCGCCTAGCAGGGTTTAGCCCCGCGCAGCAAACGCCTTATTTGGCGGGCACGGCGTTTTTTATGCTGACTGCCCACGCGGGCGGCTGGCAGTTGCCGCCATTTGTATGGGCAATCGTATTCGCCTTTTGGCTACTGGCGATGCCCGCGTGGCTCAACCAAAAATGGAAAATCCACGCCAACGCGCGAGGCATGGCAATCGGCTGGCTGCTGATGCTGCCGTTTTGGTTTGCGCTCACCGCCCTGCGCCCCAGCCCGCAAGAAGCGGGGCAACTGCTGGCGATTATGGTGCTGGTATGGCTGGCGGATTCGGCGGCTTATTTTGTTGGGCGCGCCTTTGGCAAACACCAGCTCGCCCCCGTGTTAAGCCCCAAAAAAAGCTGGGAAGGCGCGGCAGGCGGCGTGCTTGCCGTGTGCATTTATATGACGTTTGCCCGCAGCGCAGGCTGGCTGGGCTTTGACGCTTCATGGTTCACCACCATGCTGGTTGCCATCCTGCTCACGCTGGTGAGCATTGGCGGCGACTTGCTGGAAAGCTGGCTCAAACGCGCGGCAGGCATCAAAGACAGCAGCAATCTGTTGCCTGGGCATGGCGGCGTGTTTGACCGCGTGGACAGCATGATTGCTGTATTGAGCGTGTATGCAGCGGTGCAAGCGATGCTGTAAAACCTATTTTCAGGCTGCCTTGTTTATCCCCCAAAGGCAGCCTGAAAACGAAGCAACAGACGTTTCAGGCTGCCTAATCGTTACCATCCTAAGGCATCCTGAAACCCTATTCTCCCCACTCCACACAAGAAAGGACACCCCCATGCAACAAAAACCCTTAGGCGCAAGCGGCATCCAAGTGAGCAAAATCTGCCTTGGCACGATGACTTGGGGCGAGCAAAACACCGCTGCCCAAGCCCATGCCCAGTTGGATTACGCTCTTGCCCACGGCGTGAACTTTATTGACACCGCCGAAATGTATCCCGTGCCGCCGTGCAAAGAAACCTACACCCGCACCGAGCAAATCATCGGCGCGTGGATAGCGGCGCGGAGCAAGCGCGATGATTTTGCGCTCGCCAGCAAAATCGCCGGCCCAACGGGCAACAACGCCAACGGGCTGGAACCCTATATCCGCAACGGCAACGATTTTTCCCGCGCGCAAATCTTTGCAGCCTGCGAAGCGAGCTTAAAGCGGCTCAACACCGATTATTTGGATTTGTACCAACTGCATTGGCCCGAACGCCAAGCCAATTATTTCGGCAAATTGGGCATTGATAAACTGCCCGAAAGCGAAACGTTTACGCCGTTTGAAGAAATCATCGACGCGCTCAGTGAGCTGGTGAAACAAGGCAAAATCCGCGCTTATGGTTTATCCAACGAAACGCCGTGGGGCGCGATGCGCTACCTTGCCGCGCACGAAAGGCAGCCTGAAACCGCCCGCGTCGCCACCATCCAAAACCCATACAGCCTGCTCAACCGCAGCTACGAAGTCGGGTTAAGCGAAGTCTCGCTGCGCGAAAACCTGCCGCTGTTGGCGTATTCGCCACTGGCGTTTGGCGTGCTAACAGGCAAATACCGCCACGGCGCGATGCCCGCAGGCAGCCGCTTGGCGTTGTTTGAACGCTTTAAGCGGTACAGCAAACCGCAAGGCTTCGCGGCGGTGGAACGCTACGCGCACATCGCCGATGAAGCGGGGTTGAGCCTGACCACGCTGTCGCTGGCGTTTGTGAACGACCGCCCGTTTGTTGCCAGCAACATCATCGGCGCGACCACGCTGGAACAGCTTGCCGAAAACATCGCCAGCGCAGCCGTAACCCTGTCGCCCGACGTGTTGGACGCGATTGACGCGGTGCACGCCGAAATCAGCAATCCTTGCCCGTAGTTTGTTTTCAGACTGCCTATCTGTGCATCAATAGGCAGTCTGAAACAAAGTTCAGCGTAGCTAAAAACCATTCAACCCAACCCCAAAGGATAAAACCATGCGTTTACTCTTGCTTACCGCACTGCTCGCCCTGCCTGCCGTTGCCTCTGCCAACAAAAGCATTTATTTCACCAGCCCCAGCGACAATATTTTTTGCCTAGGCGATTCGCGCCTTGAATACGGCAACGACGGCTGGTGGGGTGTTACCTGCGAAATCAGTGACTACCGAGAAAACATCCAGCCACCGCAAAAACACCCCAGCGAAGAAGAATGCCCATTGGACTGGGGTGGCAGCTTCTCGCTTGAACCCACAGGGCGCACCGTCGTGGATTGTCGCGGCGATACTGATTCTATAGAAAATAGCCCCAAGCTGGCGTATGGCAAAACCGTTTACGGCAAAGGCTGGCAATGCACCAGCCGCCAAGACGGCGTGTTATGCAAAAACCGCAGCGGTCACGGTTTCCATATCAACCGCATACGGCAGCAGTTGTTTTAGTGTAGCTGCCACGCTTTTCAGGCTGCCTTATTATGCGCAACATAGGCAGCCTGAAACGCCCTTTTAACATCCACCCAAAACAGCCTGAAAATGCTCACCCTAACCCAAATCAACAAATCCTTCCAACAAAAAACCACCGCCCGCAACATCAGTTTCAGCGTCAGCGCAGGCAGCATCACCGCCATACTCGGCGCAAGCGGCAGCGGCAAATCCACCCTGCTCAACATCATCGCAGGGCTGGTGCCGCCCGACAGCGGCGAAGTCTATATCAACGGCGCAGCGCAAAACACCATCCCACCCGAACACCGCCACGTTGCCATGATGTTCCAAGATTTCGCCCTGCTGCCGCATCTCAACGTATGGCAAAACGCCGCCTTTGGGCTGCGAATGCGCGGGGTAAACAAAGCCGCCGCCCGCGAGCAAGCGCAAGAGCTGCTCAACGAAGTCGGCATGGGCAACATGGCAGAACGCCACATCAGCGCGTTATCAGGCGGCGAAAAACAGCGCGTCGCCCTGGCCCGCGCCCTAGCAGGCACACCCAAAGTGCTGCTGCTGGACGAACCCTTTTCCAGCCTAGACACCACGCTGCGCAGCCAGTTGCAAAGCCAAACGCGCGAGCTGGTGCGCCGCCGCCAAATCCCCGCCGTGCTGGTAACGCACGACCCCGCCGAAGCCTGCTTTATGGCAGACAACATCGCCCTGCTCGCAGGCGGCGAACTGCTGCAACACGACAGCCCCGAAGCCATCCTGCGCCGCCCCGCCAACGCCCAAGCCGCGCGGCTACTCGGCTGTCTAAACGTCTCCCCCGCGCACTACATCCCGCCCGAAGCCATCCGACTCGCGCCCAGCGGCGGCACATCCTGCACGCTGCAACACAGTTTCAGGCTGCCCATCGGCTACCGCATAGAAGCCACCCACCCGCAATGGGGCACCATCACCTTTTTCCACGACCACCCCGTGAGCGCAGACGATTGCCGCGTCGCCGTGGACGAAAGCTGCGTCGTGCGGTTTAATTGACGCGCTTGCGCCGTTTACCCCGTTTTCAGGCTGCCTTATTCGCTGCGAGTAGGCAGCCTGAAAATTACCCACGCCGTCATATTGCAAAAATTTCAGGCAGCCATTATTCCAGCCAGTGCACGGCTTGCAAGCAAGCCGTAGGGAACGCGCGTAAACGTTTCAGGCTGCCCAACATCCGCGCCCGCGTTTTGCCATCCCCGTAGGTCGGGCATTGATGCCCGACAAACACGCAATCGCCACAATCTGAAACCTTTGCAAAATCCTAACAGCAGCCTGAAAGTAAGAAATGCCGCCATTCCCGCGCAGGCGGGAATGACGGAAGTTACTATTTTTTGTTGTGTTTTAGACTTCACCAACATTTCAGCCTGCCCAAACGCGGGCGCAATCTTCGGCAGCCTGAAACCGCCACCCGCGCCCCTACGGCTTGCTTGCAAGCCGTGCCCTTGCATTAAGAACCTGTATTCACTATTTCCATAGGCATCTTTTATGTCATAAAAGATGCCTATGGAAATAGTGAATACAGGTTCTTAATATGGACGGGATGGCTTGGGCTTTTGAAGCAGTTTAATCGCTTGGCAACGCAATAATTTTCAGGCTGCCTATTGCGTTGGCAAATAGGCAGTCTGAAAGCCATTTCAAGCAACAAAATACCAAAAATAATAAAATATAAGCAATTTTAACCAAAACCATCGGCAAAAAACGGAAAGGAATAAAATTAAGTTCTAAACGTTCTATACCCTTTTCTTGTCAAAAAATGTAAACAAAGCTATCCTACGCGCTTTACAAATCCCAACCCAGAACATCATGCCACTACACCAAACAGACGACCTGCGCGTGAAACAAATCGACGAGCTTTTGCCGCCCATCGCGCATTTATACGAACTGCCCATCAGCGAACAAGCCGCCGAGCTGGTGGCGCAAACGCGCCAAGAAATCGCCCAACTGCTGCACGGCGGCGACAACCGCCTGCTGGTTATCATTGGACCTTGCTCCATCCACGACCCCAAAGCCGCGCTGGAATACGCGCAACGCCTGCTGCCGCTGCGGCAAAAATACGCCAAAGAATTGCTGATTGTAATGCGCGCCTATTTTGAAAAACCGCGCACCACCGTGGGCTGGAAAGGACTGATTAACGACCCGCACCTAAACGGCACGCACGACATCAACTTCGGCTTGCGCCAAGCGCGTAAATTGCTGTTAGAACTGGGCAACATCGGCATGCCCGCGTCCGCCGAGTTTTTGGACATGATTACCCCGCAATACTACGCCGACTTGATTTCATGGGGCGCCATCGGCGCGCGCACCACCGAAAGCCAAGTGCACCGCGAGCTTGCCAGCGGCCTATCCTGCCCCGTGGGCTTCAAAAACGGCACCGATGGCAGCCTGAAAATCGCCATTGATGCCCTTGGCGCAGCCGCCCGCCCGCACCACTTCCTATCCGTAACCAAAACAGGGCATTCCGCCATCGTGCACACCACAGGCAACGCCGATTGCCATGTTATCCTGCGTGGCGGCAACGGCGGGCCCAATTACAGCAGCGAACACGTTAAAAGCGCGGCAGAACAGCTAACCCAAGCAGGCTTAACGCCCAAGCTAATGGTGGATTGCAGCCACGCCAACAGCCGCAAAGACTTCAAACGCCAAATGGAAGTTGCCCAAGACATCGCCACGCAAATCCAAAACGGCGAGCAAAACATCATGGGCGTGATGGTGGAAAGCCATCTGGTTGAAGGGCGACAAAACGACCCCATCGTTTACGGACAAAGCATCACCGATGCCTGCATCGGCTGGGACGACACCGAAAAACTGTTGGACTTGCTGGCAACCGCCAACCGTTCGCGCGTGTAGATGTAGCGATTAAAGCCAAAACAGCCAAAGGCAGCCTGAAAACGCTATTTCTCGTTTTCAGGCTGCCTATTTTGTTTAACCAAACTGATAGCACGTTAGCGGGCAAGCAACCCAATTCCATTTAACACAGCGCGTAGGGTGTTTGGCTTTGCCACGCACGCGGTTGGCAATTTGAAACCTTTGCAAAACCCCTAAGGCAGCCTGAAAAATAAGAAATGCCGTCATTCCCGCGTAGGCGGGAATCTTATTTGATATTAAAAACCCGTTTAAAAACAAACCATTGACTAAGTTAAACCAAGATTCCCACCTACGCGGGAATGACGGAGAATTGACTATTTCTTGTTGCAGTTTAGGTTTTGCAAAGGTTTCAGGCTGTCTGAAACCGCAAAATCCTTTTTTCTTGGGAGATCACCATGCTTTGCCCCTGCCAATCCAACCAGCCTTACGCCGATTGCTGCCAACCCTTTCACACAGGCGAAAGGCAGCCTGAAACCGCCGAACAGCTGATGCGCTCACGCTACACCGCCTACGCCTTGCAGCAAGTGGATTAATTATCCGCACCACCGTACCCGCCCAGCAGCCGCAGCTCAACCGCAACGAACTCGCCCAATGGGTGCACGAAACGCAATTTCTCGGGCTCACCGTGCATCAACACACCCCGCGCATCGGCAAGCACCACGCGCAAGTAGTCTCGTTCACCGCCCAGCTTGCCCAACACGGCGCAACGCACGCGCATCACGAACAATCGGCTTTCGTGCAGATTAACGGCGCATGGTATTTTATAGACCCAACAGTCGCGCTCCCCAGCATGAAATCGCCGTGCATTTGCGGCAGCGGGAAAAAGTTTAAAGCGTGCTGCGGGCAGTTTTTTAAGTAAAACAGGCATAATGGACAAATTTACTGCTCCCCCCGCAAGCCTTACCCTATAAGGCTTGTGGGGATTTTTAGCAGTTTTTTTGTCCTATATGCCTGTTTTCCAATCTCGTTTTGACTTCGCCACAGATTTCATTTTCAGGCTGCCTATTATGGAGCATCGATGGCTCGCCAACATATTGCTTTGCTTGCCAACAGGCGTAGCACCAAGTTTCAGGCTGCCTCAAATGCACACACCCAAGACAGCCTGAAAACAAAAAATAGCACGGCAACAGCTCATCGCCCAATATCACGTTAAACAGGGCTTTAACAGGCTAACCATGTCGGCGAGCCGCCGATGCTCCATAGGCAGCCTGAAAAAACAAAATCCCCCGCTCTACCCGTCACACCATTCGCAAAATCCCACCCCATCCCACATCACCACTCAATCAAACAGCGCATTGATGGCATCATCGCTGCCACCTTTGCCCTTGCCGCCGCCGTTGTCGCTTGGATTAGCCAGCGCCTCATCCGCTTGTTTAATATCGGCGATGCGTTTTTGCGCTTTGACAAAGCCATTGTCGGCAGCGCGTTGATACCAGCGGTGCGCCTCGTCCACATTTTTGTCCATGCCCAGCCCGCGCTCATACATGATGGCAAGATAGTATTGCGCTTCGGCGTGGTTGGCTGCGGCAGCACGGGCGAGCCATTTGAACGCGTTGCCATAATTGCCCTGCTCGGCTTCTTCCACGCCCAGCGCGGTTTGCGCAGCGACATCGCCTTGCTCGGCGCGTTTTTGCAACGCTTCGGCTTGCGCTTGGGCAGCATCCAACACCTTGCCCTGCGGCTGGTTTTCCACAAACGCGCCGTCAAACAACACATTGCCCTCGCTGTCGGTGAGCACGCCTTTGCCCTCCAAATACAGCGTGGCGGGGTTGTATGCGCCTGCATAATGGTTGCCGTTGGCAAAATCGCAATGGGCGGTTTGCGCGTCAAACGTGCCGACGCACTCGCTTTGGTCGGCAAAGATGATTTTGCCGTTGCCCGCCATCGCGTTGTTGCGGAACGCGCCTTGATAGCGATTGCCTGTTTGCGCGGTCAGCACGCCCTCGCCTTGCATCAGGTCGTGTTCAAACGCGCCCTCGTAGCGGTTGCCATTCAAGGTTTGGCTGCCTTTGCCGTGGCGCAAATCGTCTTGATAATCGCCTTGGTAGGTGTCGCCGTTGGGCGCGGTGCAAGTGGCGATGCCGTTGAGCTTGTCGGCAATCACGTTGCCGATGCAAACCATGCCGTTGGCGCGGGTGATTTTTCCATTGGGGTCGTTGGCTTTGCCGTTTATGATGTTGCCCTCGAAGATGTCGCCATTGGCATAGCGCAAAACGTTTTCAGGCTGCATTGGGGCGGATGCGGCGGGCGGCGCGATTTCGCTTTTACCAGACGAATTGGAACTGAGCAGCGCAGACAAACCGCGAAACACAATCAACCCCACCACCGCCGCCACCACGCCCATTGTTACGTTGCGCGACTGACCTTTTGGGCGATGGCGCGAAGCGGTGCTGCTGGGTGCAACCATCGCGCTGCCAAAGGCTTGCGCTGGGCGAAACGGGCTGTCGGCACGGGGAAAATCCGCCGCCCATTGCTGCGCGATTTTTTCCAAATCTTGCAACGCCTCGTTTACCTCGCTGGCGGTGGCGGGGCTTCGCCGCTGTGCGAGCCTTTGTTGCCATTTTTGCGGATAAAATGGGCGCGTTCGGCTTGTTCGCGCTGCCACACGTTCTCTTTTTCCAAAATATAAATTTGCGAGAACAAGCTATCCAGCTTCAGCGTTTGCCACGCATTAGGATTGCTGCTGCCTGTGGCACGGCTGTTGTAAAAAGGATTGGCGACTTCCGCGCCCTTTTGGATGGCGGGAAGCTGCATTTTTTGCCAATAAACCGCCACCATGTATTCCAGTGCGCGGCGAACGGCATTGAGCGCGGCATCGTAATGCCCGTTGCGGGCATGGCTTTCGGCTTCTTGCGCGGATTTTTGCGCTTCGGCGGGCAGATGGGTGAGCGGCGTGAGAAAATCAAAACGAGATGGCATGATTGTCCTTTGGAGCAATGTTTTTCAGGCTGCCTATTATGGATACAACTTATGGGACAATGGGCAGCCTGAAAATGTTATCAAAATTTAAGCGGTTTATCTAACCTAGCCTCCCCAATTCACACAAATCACACGCAAAACAAAAGCCTGCTTCAAACGAAGCAGGCTTTAAAAACTTGGCACGCCCAGGGGGAATCGAACCCCCGTTACCGCCGTGAAAGGGCGATGTCCTAACCGCTAGACGATGGGCGCGTCTAAAAAAATAGTGTTTCTTGGCGCACCCGGAGCGATTCGAACGCCCGACCCTCTGGTTCGTAGCCAGATACTCTATCCAACTGAGCTACGGGTGCGTATTTGCACATTCAATTTAATTGCGCTTGCAAATCAAGAAAGCGCGATAATACAGGCGCAGCCGCGTTTTGTAAAGCACAATTTAACACAAAGCCAGCAATGGTTTGTTTTCATTGAGGATTATTACACCATGCTGATACCTGATATTTCTTGCGCGATGGTGGCGGCGTAGTTATCGGTCATGCCGCCGATAAAATCCAAAATTTTCATATATGCCAAATACAAGCTGTCGCGCTCGGTAATCGGGTCGTTTTCCAGCAGGCTCAATGCCAGTTTGTGCTGCTTTTTGCAGTGGCCCGAGATAATCAGCGCGTACGCGGCGGGCACCAGCAAATCCAGCATGGACGCAATGCAGGAAAACGCCGCCAGCTCCACTTTCACGCGGTGGCGGAAAATGCGCTCGCGGGCGAGTATTTTGGCGTTTTGCAATGCTTCGCGCACGGCGGCGGGGCTTTGTTCAATCAAATCTTTGCCTTGAAAATCGCCGTTAAGCAAGGCGGTGTGATGGGCGATAAACGTTTGCGCGATGCCGCCAATCGCCGCGCCGATGCCAATGCCGCGCATCATGGCGGTGCGTTCGCGCGGGCTGGTAGCGTGTTGCGTGGCTTCGGGTGCAACGAGCGGGGCGAGAATTTCGGCGATTTCGTTGTGGTTCAGCAAATCTAGGCTCACGGCATCTTCCAAATCCATCAGCGCGTAACAGATGTCGTCGGCGGCTTCCATCAGGTAGGACAAGGGATGGCGCGCCCAATGGTTGGCGGCAATTTCAGGCAGCTCCAGCTCGCGGGCGATGTGGGTGATAAGCGGCAATTCGGTTTGATAAATATTGAATTTGCGTTGCCCTTGCGGGCTGCTGCTTGTCCACGGGTATTTGAGCAACGCGCCGTAGCTGGCGGCGGTAAGGCGCATTCCGCCGCGATTGCGGTACATTTCAATGCTGGCGGTTTGGCGCAGGCTGTGGGCGTTGCCTTCGTAGGTTTGGATGTCGCGGCGTTGCGCGTGGGTAAGCGGGGCGGTGTAAACCGCGTTTTCAGGCTGCCTAAACCAATCGCGCAGGGCATCTTCGCCCGTGTGCCCAAATGGGGGATTGCCGATGTCGTGGGCAAGGCAGGCGGTTTGCACGGTGGTGGCAAGGTCGTTGGGCGAGAGCGGGGCGGGCAATTTTTGCTCGGCGCGTAATTGTTCGCCCACAAGGTTACCCAAGCTGCGCCCCACGCTGGCGACTTCAACGCTGTGGGTTAAGCGGTTGTGGGTGTGGTCATTTTTGGCTAGCGGATGCACTTGGGTTTTGCGCCCCAAGCGGCGAAAAGCGTTGGAAAAAACCACGCGGTCGTAGTCGGTGTGAAAGGGCGTGCGGTAAGGCGTGTGCGCTTTGGGCGGCGCGGCGGAGATATTGCCGTGTTCGTCAATCTGAAAACGGGTGGACGACATGAGTTGTTGCCAGTTCATCATCATGGTTTCCTTTGGGGTTTTCAGGCTGTCTTTGCGGAGCGGAATAGACAGCCTGAAAAAGGTTATCTTGTTGTGAAATAATCGTTTTTTGATTGTAAACAAATGTAGGCAGCCTGAAAAGCAGTTTTGTGATAGGCTTGCGGCTTTTCAACGCAATCAGAAAGGCAAAGCATGAGTTTAATCATTGAAGACTTACAAATGGGCGAAGGCAAATCAGCGCAGAAAGGCAAAAAAATTACCGTGCATTACACGGGCTGGCTCACCGATGGCACAAAATTTGATTCCAGCCTAGACCGCCACCAGCCTTTAACCATTACGCTAGGCATGGGGCAAGTCATCAAAGGCTGGGATGAAGGCTTTGATGGCATGAAAGAAGGCGGCAAACGCAAACTGACCATCCCGCCAGAAATGGGCTACGGCGCACATGGCGCAGGCGGCGTGATTCCACCACACGCTACCTTGGTTTTTGAAGTGGAACTGCTGCGCGTGCATGATTGATTTAAGGCAGCCTGAAAACGCAAAACGGTGTGAATCATCACACCGTTTTTTTTATTCAGTGGGCAGTTGAATCATACCCGCGATAACCAGCAAATAAGTCAAACCAAGAATCATCGCGCCATAAGCAAGCACAGCCAAGATGGCCAGCCCGATGGGTTTGCCCCATTTTTTCTTGTCATAATCATTGTTCACTTCATTGCGAACAAAATCAATTTGCTTTTTACCTAGTACAGCAAACCATGCTGCCCAAATTGCCGCAGCAGGCCCAAAGCGCGGAAGTTGAATATCAGTAAACATCAAGACAAAAAAGACAGCTAAATCTAATGCTACTACGCCCCAAACAAAATACATATTCTGTTTGGCTAATTTTTCTTCGCCCAATTCTCGCCAGTTAATCGCATGCAGCCAAGCACCGAATACAGGAGAGAACAATATCGCCCAAATTACGGCAGCGGTAGGATTCCATAGCTCGGGGACGTAATATTCTTCTGCCGTTTGCGGTTGTCGCGTTTCCTGCGTTTCATTTTTTTGCAGGCTTACGGTCGTTGCGGGCGTTGTTCCTTCAACCATTGCAGCCTGAAAAAATTCAGGCTGCTCTTGGCGCAACTTCGCATCATAGCGTGTCCGCACACTCTCCACCAACAACCACTCAGTAACCGCTTTTACCGTTTTAGCATCAAGATTGGATTGCTTTCTTTCAAGAGCAGCCTGAATCTCATCACTGGTTGCTGAATAAGACAAACCTAATATTTGATACAAATTAACCATATCCATTCCTAATAAAAATGCTTTGGTTTGAGAAAAAGCCGAACTAAAAATAGCTCGGCTTTACTTAAATAATAATAATTTATTTCTATCTTACTCAGCAGCTTTATCCACTAGCTCAACCAATGCCAAAGGTGCATTGTCGCCATTGCGGAAGCCATATTTCAAAATACGAACATAGCCGCCATTGCGAGAAGCAAAACGTGTGCCCAAATCGCCAAATAGTTTAACCACAACATCACGGTCGCGTGTGCGGTCAAACGCCAAACGACGATTAGCTAACGATGGTTTTTTGCCCAAAGTAATCAAAGGCTCAACCACACGGCGCAACTCTTTTGCTTTGGGCAAAGTTGTTACAATCGTTTCATGCGTTAATAAAGAGTTTGCCATATTACGCAGCATGGCTGCGCGGTGGCTACTGGTACGATTTAATTTGCGATTACCATTACGATGGCGCATATCATTATCCTTTAAACTTTAAAGCCTAGGGTTTTTCTAATCCAACAGGAGGCCAAGATTCCAGTTTAGAACCCAAAGTTAAACCTTTGGATGCCAAAACTTCCTTAATCTCATTCAAGGATTTACGACCCAAATTAGGCGTTTTCAACAACTCAGTTTCAGTACGTTGAATCAAATCACCGATATAATAAATATCTTCTGCCTTCAAGCAATTTGCTGAACGAACGGTTAATTCCAAATCATCCACAGGACGCAACAGAACAGGGTCAATTGGCGGTGCTTTCTCTTCTTCAACTTCGATGGGCGTGCCTTCCAAATCAGCAAATATTGACATTTGATCAATCAAAATTCGCGCGGCAGCACGAACTGCCTCTTCAGGCTCAATTGAACCATTTGTTTCAATATCCAAGACCAAACTATCTAAATCTGTCCTCTGCTCAACACGAGCCGCCTCAACTTCAAAACTAACACGGCTAATAGGTGAAAAACTTGAATCCAATTGAATAGAGCCAATTTTAGTTTGCTCTTTGATGGCTTTTCTACCAGCAACTGATTGATAACCACGACCCTGCTCTACCTTAACCTCCATATCAATATTCCCATTTGCAGCCAAATGACAAATAATTTGCTCTGGATTGATAATTTCAACGTCGTGAGGCAATTCAAAATCAGCAGCTGTTACTACACCTAAACCTTCTTTTTTTAATGTAATAACAGCCTCTGTGCTACCACCATGAAGCTTAAATACAACACCTTTGATATTCAATAAAATATCAACAACATCTTCTTGAACACCATCTAAGGTAGAGTATTCGTGTAAAACACCTGCAATTGTTACTTCAGTTGGCGCAAAACCATTCATTGATGACAGTAAGATACGGCGCAAAGCATTACCCAAAGTATGTCCGAAACCACGCTCAAATGGCTGCATAGAAACTTTTGCGTGTGTTGGCGATAAAGCATCAACATCAATTTGGCGAGGTCTCAAAATTTCGGAAGTGCTATTTTGCATTTAATTACCCCTTACTGTGCAAGTTTTATTTAGAGTAGAACTCTACCACAAGCTGTTCATTAATATCACTGTACAATTCAGCACGATCAGGTACATTTTTAAAAGTACCTTCTAATTTTGTTGCATCAACAGAAATCCAACTTGGCAAACCAATTTGAGTGGCTAAGTTCATTGCTTCTTGAATACGAACTTGTTTCTTCGCCTTTTCTCGAATAGAAACCACATCACCAGCTTTTACTTGAAAAGAAGGGATATTTACAACCTGCCCATTTACCATCAAAGCCTTATGAGAAACAAGTTGACGAGCTTCCGCGCGTGTTGAAGCGAATCCCATACGATAAACCACATTATCCAATCGAGATTCTAATAGTTGTAACAACAATTCGCCTGTTGAACCTTTTCGTCTATCAGCTTCTGCAAAATAACGTCTAAATTGACGTTCCAATACACCATAGATGCGACGGATTTTTTGCTTTTCGCGTAATTGAAGACCGTAGCCTGAAAGACGAGGTTTTTTTGCACCATGCTGCCCAGGTGCAGATTCCATTTTGCATTTAGAATCCAAAGAGCGACGCGCACTTTTTAAATATAAATCAGTGCCCTCACGACGAGATAATTTACATTTAGGACCAATATAACGTGCCATGCTTAAATTACTCCATTAAATACGACGTTTTTTTGATGGACGACATCCGTTATGAGGTAACGGAGTAACATCTGTGATACTGGTAATTTTAAAACCAAGAGCATTAAGCGCACGAACAGAAGATTCACGTCCAGGACCAGGACCCTTTATGCGAACTTCTAAATTTTTTACACCATACTCTTGGGCAACTTTACCAGCAGATTCTGCTGCTACCTGAGCAGCGAATGGTGTACTTTTACGTGAGCCTTTAAAACCTGCACCGCCAGAGGTAGCCCAAGATAACGCATTTCCTTGACGATCTGTAATTGTGATAATCGTATTGTTAAATGATGCATGAACATGAACAATACCTTCACTTACGGTTTTACGTACCTTTTTTCGTACACGCGAAGCTGTGTTTGCTTTAGCCATTATTTATTTCCCTTATTTTTTACCTGCAATTGCTTTACGAGGCCCTTTACGAGTACGGGCATTTGTACGTGTACGCTGTCCACGACAAGGAAGTCCACGACGGTGACGGAAACCTCGATAACAACCCATATCAATAAGCCGTTTAATGTTCATTGTTACTTCGCGACGCAAATCACCTTCAACTTCATATTTGGCAACTTCTTCACGGAGTGCTTCTAATTGCTTTTCGTCCAAATCTTTAACTTTGTGACTACCTAAAACACCAGCAGCTTCACAAATCATTTTGGCACGGGTTGCTCCAATACCATAAATAGCCTGAAGACCAATTATGATATGAGCATTATTTGGGATATTAACCCCTGCTATACGAGCCATAATTTGTTCCTTATTATTTAATTAAGAAAATTAGCATATTGTTGCAAGACTAACCCTGACGTTGTTTATGTCGTGGATCCGTGCAAATTACACGTACCACTCGATTACGCCGTATCACCTTACAATTTCGACAAATTGGTTTTACAGATGGTTGCACACGCATCACTCTATCCTTATTTCAAATATTTACTTAGATCTAAAAACGATTCTAGCTCGTGTTAAATCGTATGGAGTCATTTCAACAGTAACTTTATCACCTGGTAATATCCGAATATAGTGCATTCTCATTTTCCCAGATATATGACCGATTACTTCATGACCACTTTCCAGTTTTACTCTAAAAGTTGCATTAGGCAAAGTTTCAATGACCTCTCCCTGCATTTGTATTACATCTTCTTTCGCCATACTACCTCAATCCACTCTTACTCGGAACAAGACCCTCATATCGCTGAGTAACTCGATATGATGCGACCTGAGTATTAAAATCCATTACAACAACTATTAAAATTAATAGTGAAGTACCTCCCAAATAAAATGGCACTCCTACAAAAGAAGTTAAGATTTCAGGCAACAGACAAACAAAAGCAATATATAGTGCACCAAAAAAAGTTAATCTCAGGACAACATTCTCTAAATATTTTGATGTTTGCTCTCCTGGCCTAACACCTGGGACAAAAGCACCACTTTTTTTCAAATTTTCTGCTATTTCGCGTGGACTAAACGCAAGTGCCGTATAAAAATAACAAAAAAATATGATAGCAGCAGCAAATATTATCATATATGCTATATGTCCATGTTGCAACGCAGATAAAATACCACTAATTTTAATATTCTCAGAGCCTATCCAATTTAATAGCATTGATGGAAGCATAATGATACTAGATGCAAAAATAGGTGGTATAACACCTGCCATATTTAACTTAAATGGAAGATGTGCTGCACTACCATTCAAAAAATAACCACCTGCATTCTGTTGCTTCGCATATTGGATGGGTACTTTTCTAAGTGCACCCTCAATAAAAACAATTCCCAAAACTAGCAACACGACTACAAACAAAAGTGATATAGCAAATAGCGGGCGTTCTTGAGCTAAATTATTAAGCAAGGCTATTGCTGATGGTATTCCAGAAATAATCCCCGCCGTTATAAGTAGTGAAATACCATTCCCTATTCCTCTTTCTGTAATTTGCTCACCCAACCACATTAAAAACATTGTCCCGCCAACTAAACAAGTTATTGTGGAAATATAAAATTCAAATGGGTTAATTACAACTACTTTTTGCCCCAGCACAAAGGTCGCTACACCAATACTCTGCATAGCAGCTAATAAAACTGTTCCTAATCTTGTATATTTGGTAATAAATTTGCGCCCCGTATTACCTTCTTTTTTCATACTTTTAAGCGTGGGAATTATTTCACTTGCCAATTGCATAATAATTGATGAAGATATATAAGGCATAATGCCGATAGCAAAAATACTAAATCGCTCCAATGCGCCACCAGAAAATATATTAAACATATTTAATATATTACCACTTGCCCCTTGCTGATAAACTCGAGCTAAGGCATTAGCATCTACACCAGGTACTGGTATATGTGAGCCAATACGAAATACAACCAACGCTCCCAACAAGAATAGCACCCTACTTCTAAATTCTTGGTTAAACCATAGTGTTGATTGTTTAGAAAGAAATAGTTTTGCTGCCACTTTTATAAAACCCTATTCAACCTTCCCACCAGCCGCTTCAATTTCTTTTTTTGCCCCCTGGGTCACTCGAAAACCCTTTAATATAATTGGTTTTTTTATATTTCCAGAAAAAATCACCTTAATTGACTTAACATTTTCTGATACTAATCCTAATTGTTTCAAAACGATTAAATCAATAACATCAGCTTTTATGGAATCTAACTCGCTTAATGTAATTTGTACATTAGATTTAGCAGTTAATGAATTAAAACCTCTTTTAGGCAAACGCCGTTGTAATGGCATCTGCCCACCTTCGAAACCAACTTTGTGGTATCCACCTGCACGACTTTTTTGCCCTTTATGCCCTCGCCCGCAAGTCTTACCTAATCCACTACCAATACCACGACCTACTCGACGTTTCGCATGGTTACTTGAAACACCTTGAATTGTATTTAAAAACATATTTTACAACTCCACATTTAATAAATAGCTAACTTTATTAATCATCCCTTTATTTTCGGGCGTATCTAGAATCGTTACTGTGTGTCCCACGCGACGCAAACCCAAACCACGTACACATGCTTTGTGCGCATTAATAGTTCCAATTAAACTCTTCGCTAAAGTAACCTTAATAACTCTTTTCTCTACCATTATTTAATCCCTAAAATTTCTTCTACTGATAAACCACGTTTAGCAGCAATCTCAGATGGTGTATACAGCTGTGCCAGTCCATTTAAAGTAGCACGAACAATATTATATGGATTAGTTGAACCATGTACTTTGGCAGAGATATTATGAATCCCCATAGCTTCAAACACCAATCTCATCGGTCCCCCAGCTTTAATTCCACTGCCCTCTTTTGCAGGCTGAATAAAAACTTTTGTTGCGCCATGTTGACCAAGCACTTCATGATATATCGTTCCATTTTTTAATGGAATTTTAATCATATTACGTCTCGCTTGATCCATTGCTTTCTGAACAGCAACTGGTACTTCGCGAGATTTGCCCTTCCCCATCCCAATTTGCCCATCTCCATTTCCTACTACGGTCAAAGCTGAAAACGCCATAATACGACCACCCTTAACAACTTTTGTTACACGATTCACAGCAACCATTTTTTCAATTAGGCCGTCATTACGTTCTTCTGTTTCATGTTTTGCCATTGTTTTAATCCCTAAATTTCTAGAATTTCAAGCCATTATTACGAGCAGATTCTGCTAATGCCTTTATTCGACCATGATATTGAAAGCCAGACCGATCAAAAGCAACCTCTTCAATGCCTACTAATTTAGCCCTTTCTGCAATATATTTACCTACAACAGAAGCAGACTCAACATTGCCACCAAACTTGATATGAGACCGAATCTCTTTATCTACGGTAGATGCGGATGCCAATACATTAGCTCCATTTGCATCAATAATTTGTGCATAGATGTGATTATTAGTACGAAATACACATAATCGCATCATTTTTAAGTCTGAAATTTTTGCACGTGTTTTACTAGCACGGCGTAATCTTGCATTTTTTTTATTCATACCAATGACCTCAATTTATTATTTTTTCTTAGCTTCTTTCATAACTACAATTTCGTTAGAATAGCGTACCCCTTTACCTTTATAGGGTTCTGGTAGCCGATACGCACGTATATCTGCAGCAACCTGCCCAACAATTTGCTTATCTGCACCAGTTAATATAATTTCAGTTTGAGATGGGGTTGATACTGAAACACCTTCTGGCATTTCATGCGTAACAGGATGAGAAAAACCTAAAGATAAATTTAGTATTTTCCCTTGAGCTTGAGCTCGATATCCTACACCAACCAATTGCAATTTCTTCTCAAAACCTTCCGATACTCCTTTAACACTATTAGCAACCAATGCACGCATAGTACCAGACATTGCATTTGCTTGCTTACTATTATTACTAGGTACAAAAGTTAGCTGCCCATTATCCAACTCGATTCTAACATCATCAATTAAATTGAGAGATAGCGCGCCATTTTTGCCTTTAACAACTAGCACATCACTTTCAAAGTTTACTTCAACCCCAGCAGGGATTGCTATGGGATTTTTTGCCACTCGAGACATTTTTAAATCTCCTCCTAACTTTAAGCAACAGTACACAACAATTCGCCACCAACACCCAAACTGCGTGCCTTACGATCCGTCATGATACCTTGCGAAGTACTAATAATAGCTATCCCCAATCCATTCATTACAAAAGGAATGTCGTTCACTCCTTTATAAATACGAAGACCTGGGCGCGAAATACGTTTAATTTGCTCAATAACGGGATTACCCAAATAATATTTTAAAACAATAGATAATTCAGGCTTCCCAGTAGTAGATATAGAAAAATCATCAATATACCCCTCTTCTTTTAATACGCTCGCAATAGCACATTTTAATCTTGAAGAAGGCATGCTTACAGAAACTTTACTTGAGCGCTGAGCATTACGGATGCGGGTTAACATATCAGAAATAGGATCATGCATACTCATATTTTATACTTCCATTACCAAGAGGCTTTAATAACACCAGGAATTGCACCACGCATAGCAATTTCCCGAATTTTGATACGCCCCAAACCAAACTTTCGGAACACTCCACGAGGGCGACCAGTAATAGCACAACGTCGACGCTGCCGAACAGGAGCAGCATTACGAGGAATTGATTGAAGCTTTAACCGAGCTTCAAAGCGCTCTTCATTTGTTACGTTCGCATTATTAATAATTTTAAAAATAGCAGCACGTTTTGCAGCATATTTTTTAGCTAGCGCAACACGCTTTATTTCACGATTAACAAGTGCTTTCTTAGCCATAATTAACCTTTAAATGGAAATCTAAATAATGATAGCAAGGCTTTAGCCTCTTCATCGGTTTTTGCTGTAGTTGTGACTGTAATATTCAATCCACGCAACGCATCAATTTTATCGTACTCAATCTCCGGGAAAATAATTTGTTCCCGAATGCCCATATTATAATTTCCGCTTCCATCGAATGATTTGCCATTCACACCACGAAAATCACGAACACGAGGCAATGCAATGCTAACCAATCGATCTAAAAACTCAAACATCCTTTCACGACGCAAAGTAACTTTACAACCTATTGGATAGTTATCTCTAATTTTAAAACCAGCGATAGATTTACGCGCAACAGTTACTACTGGTTTTTGTCCAGAGATCTTTTGCAAATCACCAACCGCATGCTCCATTACTTTTTTATCAGCAACTGCCTCACCCACACCCATATTCAGAGTTATTTTTTCAATACGCGGAACTTCCATGATTGATTTATAACCAAATTGCTTTACCAACTCTGGTACAACTATATTTCTATAAAACTCTTGTAAACGCGCCATATTAATTACGCTCCATAATTATAGCAGGAATCTCTACACCACTAGACTTAAATACACGGACGCGTCTTACCTGATTATTAACAACGACTACTTTAACACCCACGCGATCCGCTTTTTTCGTATCCGGATTTAAGATAGCAACATTTGAAATTGAAATCGGCATTTCTTTAACAACAACACCACCCTCAATATTACGCATAAGATTGGGTTTTTGATGACGTTTAACAACATTAACACCTTCAACAACTACCTTGTTACCCAATACACGAATTACTCGTCCTTGCTTGCCATTATCTTTACCAGCAATAATAACAACTTGATCATTTTTAATAATCTTATTCATTACAAACCCTCAAATTATCACAACACCTCGGGCGCCAACGAAACAATTTTCATAAAGCGCTCTGTGCGCAACTCGCGCGTTACAGGACCAAATATCCGAGTACTCATAGGCTCAAGTTTATTATTCAGCAGCACAGCCGCATTATTATCAAATTTAATTAACGCACCATCAGAACGACGAATACCCTTCGCCGTACGAACCACAACAGCATTATAAACATCGCCTTTTTTTACACGCCCCCGAGGAGTAGCATCCCTCACTGCCACTTTAATAATGTCGCCAACGTTAGCATAGCGACGCTTAGAACCACCAACCACCTTAATACACATTACTCGACGCGCACCAGAATTATCAGCAACATCTAGAATAGTTTGCATTTGAATCATGTTAAATAACCTTTAAAAATCCAACTTAATTTGCTGCACCCTAAATAAAGAAACACAAAATAAAATTTAACTGCTATTAAATTTTAAGCAAATCAGTTTTGGCCCTCAAAGAGGAATATCCAGAAAGGACAATAAGAAAGATACAATTATACCACGTTTTTTGATTTTCGCAAGCACACCATGGTACAATAATTATTTTGCTCGCCCATTAGCGAATCAAAAACAAAATCTTCGAATTATCCTAATTTATGCAGTAACTTTAAGGTAAATATTTTATTCTTAAAAATTAAATATATCCCCCATATCAATAAAAGTGAAATTTGCTATTTTTAGCAAATTTCACTTAATTAAGTCTCATTTTCATATCATACGGTACGTGCTTTTTCAACCAGCTCTTTAACCACCCAAGATTTGGTTTTAGATAATGGACGAGACTCTTGAATCACTACAACATCACCAATTCCATATTGGTTTTGCTCATCATGAGCGTGGATTTTGGTAGAACGACGAATAATTTTACCATACAACGGATGCTTCACTTTGCGCTCAATCAACACCGTTACAGTTTTATCCATCTTATCACTTACTACTTTGCCCTGCAAAGTACGAATATTTTTTTCAGCACTCATGATTGGACACCTTTTTCAGAGATAATGGTTTTTACACGAGCAATATCACGACGCATTCGTTTTATTTCACTAGTTTGACCCAGCTGACCAGTAGCATGTTGCATACGTAAACCGAACTGCTGTTTCAATAAATCAACCAAAGTCTCATTTAGTTGTTCTACTGATTTTTCTTTTAATTCATTGGTTTTCATTATTTACCCACCTGTCTCGCTACAAACGTGGTTGAAATTGGCAATTTAGCAGCAGCCAAAGCGAATGCTTCACGAGCCAAAGTCTCATTCACACCATCCATTTCGTACAATACTTTCCCAGGTTGAATCTCAGTAATATAATACTCCACATTACCTTTACCGCCACCCATACGAACTTGAATTGGTTTTTCAGTAATCGGTTTATCAGGAAATACACGAATCCAAATACGCCCACCACGTTTGATATGACGTGTCATAGCGCGACGTGCTGCTTCAATTTGGCGAGCAGTTAAACGACCACGCCCAACTGCTTTTAAGCCAAAATCGCCAAAACTTACCGTATTGCCACGAGTAGCAATACCTGTATTACGACCTTTGTGTTGCTTGCGATATTTCAGTCTAGTTGGTTGTAGCATTTCTACCACCCTTTCTGTTACTGCGGCGATTTTCGCGTTCAGGCTGCATTTGAGCCTGACCCATTTCGCCTTTGTAAACCCATACTTTTAAACCAATAATGCCATAAGTTGTTAAAGCTTCACTGGTTGCATAATCTACATCAGCACGCAGCGTATGCAATGGCACACGACCTTCGCGATACCATTCGCTACGCGCAATATCAGCACCATTCAAACGACCAGATGTCATAATTTTGATGCCTTTGGCACCAGCACGCATTGCATTTTGCATGGCACGTTTCATCGCACGACGAAATTGAACACGTTTTTCTAACTGTTGCGCAATGCCATCAGCAATAATTTGTGCATCCAATTCAGGTCTGCGAATTTCTTCAATATTAACGTGAACCGCAACACCCAACAGTTTCTCCAAATCTTTTTTCAAGATTTCAATATCTGCACCTTTTTGACCAATTACCACACCCGGACGAGCTGAATGAATGGTAATACGAGCAGACTTAGCAGGGCGTTCGATTACAACGCGACCAACTGATGCATTAGCTAAACGTTTGCTTAAATATTCGCGTACATCAATATCTTGTTTCAAAACAGTTGCAAAATCGGTACTTTTAGCAAACCACTTTGAAGACCAGTCTTTATTTACGGCTAAACGGAAGCCAACTGGATGAATCTTTTGTCCCATTGTTGTTCCTTAGTTGCCTACTGTCACATTGATATGACAAGTTTGTTTTTCAATACGGTTGCCACGACCTTTTGCACGAGCTTGAAAGCGTTTTAGGCTAGGACCTTTATCTACAAAAATTGTAACTACTTTCAATTCATCAATGTCAGCATCATTATTATGCTCAGCATTGGCAATAGCAGACTCCAAAACTTTCTTAATCAACTCAGCACCTTTTTTAGGGCTAAATGCCAAGATATTCAGAGCTTGGGCAACGTCTTTGCCACGAATCATGTCTGCTACTAAGCGAGCTTTTTGAGCAGAAATACGGGCATTATTGTGTTGTGCAGATACTCTCATATTTCACCTTCTTATTTCTTAGCTTTTTTATCAGCCAAATGACCTTTAAAGGTACGAGTCAATGAGAACTCACCTAATTTATGGCCAACCATATTATCGCTGATGAACACAGGTACATGCGTGCGACCATTATGAACAGCAATAGTTAGACCAATAAAATCAGGTAAAATAGTTGAACGACGAGACCATGTTTTAATTGGGCGTTTGTCGTTAGTGGCACGAGCTGTATCCACTTTTTTCAATAAATGCAGGTCAACGTATGGACCTTTTTTTAATGAACGAGCCATGTCAATTAACCTTTATTTGAATAACGACGACGAACAATCATGTTGTCTGTACGTTTGTTGTTACGAGTACGATAACCTTTGGCAGGTGTACCCCATGGGCTAACAGGTTCACGAGCTTCGCCTGTGCGACCTTCACCACCACCATGTGGGTGATCTACTGGGTTCATCACTACACCGCGTACAGTTGGGCGAATACCACGCCAACGGTTTGCACCAGCTTTACCGATTTTTTTCAGGCTTTGTTCTTCGTTACCCACTTCACCGATAGTAGCGCGGCAATCTACATGAATGCGACGAACCTCACCGGAACGCAAACGAACTTGGGCGTAAATACCTTCTTTTGCTAACAATACCGCAGAAGCACCCGCAGAACGTGCAATTTGCGCACCTTTACCTGGTTTCATTTCAATACAATGAATCGTTGTACCTACTGGGATATTGCGGATAGGCAAGGCATTACCTGCTTTAATTGCTGCTTCCGAACCCGATACCAATACTGCACCAGCTTGAACACCACGCGGAGCAATAATATAACGACGCTCACCATCAGCGTAGCACAACAATGCAATATGTGCAGTACGGTTAGGGTCATACTCAATGCGTTCTACTTTTGCAGGAATACCATCTTTGTTGCGTTTAAAATCAACAACACGGTAATGGTGCTTATGACCACCGCCTTTGTGGCGAGTAGTGATATGACCATTGTTATTACGACCCGCAGTAGAACTTTGTTTTTCTAGCAAAGGAGCATAAGCTGCACCCTTGTATAAACTTTCTGCTACCACGCGAACCATGCCGCGACGACCAGCAGAAGTTGGTTTCATTTTTACGATAGCCATGCTTATTCCTTATCTGCAGCAGCGGCTGCGGCTTCTAAGTCTAGCTCTTGACCAGCCACTAAGCTGATATAGGCTTTTTTTACATCGCTGCGGCGACCCAATGTACGACCAAAGCGTTTTACTTTGCCTTTTGTGGTCGTGGTTGTTACAGAAGCAACTTTTACATTAAACAGCAATTCAACAGCTGCTTTAATTTCGGTTTTGGTTGCATCTTTTAACACTTTGAATACCATTTGGTCGCGTTTTTCGGCAACCAAGTTGCTTTTTTCAGTTACAACGGGAGCCAAAATTACTTTCATCAAACGTTGTTGATTCATACCCATTGCTCCTCTAACTGTGCAACTGCTTCTTTTGTTATCACTACTTTTTTGTAGCGCAACAAGCTGTATGGGTCAATTTGTGTTGCTTCTAGCACCAATACATTAGGCAAATTGCGTGAAGACAAATATACGTTCTCGTCTAGCTGCTTGGTAACAAACAGCACTTGCTCCATACCCAAGTTTTTTACTTGTTCAGCAAATTCTTTGGTTTTAGGCGTTGCAGCAGACAAACTCTCAATCACAAATAAACGCTCATCACGAACCAGTTGCGACAAAATAGTCGCCATACCAGCGCGATACATTTTGCGGTTTACTTTTTGAGTGAAGTTTTCGTCAGGTTTGTTAGGGAATGCACGACCACCTTTACGCCACAATGGAGATGAAGTCATACCAGAACGAGCACGACCTGTACCTTTTTGCCGCCATGGTTTTTTGGTGGAGTGGTTCACTTCGGCGCGTGTTTTTTGTGCGCGATTGCCAGAGCGAGCATTCGCTAAGAATGCTGTTACCAACTGATGAACCAATGCTTCATTGTATTCGCGGGCAAACAAAGCATCAGATGCAGCAACGCTGCCTGAAACTTGACCCTTCGCATCAATCAATTTTAATTCCATTACGCACCTGCTTTCTTAACGCTATGGCGAACCACAACATTGCTGTTTACTGCACCCGGAACGGCACCTTTAACCAACAGCAGATTGCGTTCTGCATCAACGCGTACAATTTCCAAATGCTGAACAGTTGATTTGGTATTACCATACTGACCAGCCATGCGTTTACCAGGGAACACGCGACCAGGGTCTTGTGCCATACCGATAGAACCCGGAACACGGTGCGAACGTGAGTTACCGTGCGAAGTGCGTTGTGCGCCGAAATTGTGGCGTTTAATCGTACCTGAGAAGCCTTTACCTTTGGATGTGCCTGTTACATCAACCAATTGACCTACTTCAAACAGGGATACGGTAATAACATCGCCAGCTTTCAATTCGGCTGCTTTTTCTTCAGAAACAACAAACTCGTGCAAGCCGCAACCTGCTTCAACACCTGCTTTTGCAAAGTGCCCAGCTTCTGCTTTGTTTACACGGTTTGCTTTTTTCTCACCAAAGGTAACCTGAACGGCCGTATAGCCATCCGTTTCTTTGGATTTCACTTGGGTAACGCGGTTAGCAGTCATTTCCAACACAGTTACAGGAACAGATGCGCCTTGTTCTGTAAACACGCGGGTCATGCCTACTTTGCATCCAACCAGACCTAAAGCCATGATTATTTCCTTGTTTAACAAAGGGATTGCTTGCGATTGAGCAATCTTAAATGGACAAAAATTTACTTGGCACGAATGCCAAGTCGCGTACTATATCATATTTGTTTGCGCTTTCCAATTAAAACTTCATATTTTTCAAGCGTAAATTTGGTTTTCAGGTTACCTTGCCGTGCGCTGGGGCTTTTTTTGGTTACAATGTTTGGCTGGATGGTGGTGGTTTTGGTTACGACAATGGGTTTTTCAGGCTGCATTAGGGCTGTTTTCAATTTGTGTGTGCGTTTCGTTAGCGATTGTTTATTTTAAATAGTACAATAGGTTTTCTTTGAGCTGCTTGCTGCTCAATGTGAGTGTAAAAAGCAGCCTGAAACTGGGTGGCTAGGTTTTCAGGCTGCCTTTTACTGGGCGGATAAGCCTGTCCTGCTCTATTCCCTTCTCTCTGATATTAAGGAAACATCATGGATACCGATATTTTGATTGTGGGCGGTGGCCCTGCTGGTTTGGCGTTTGCGCGGCAGTTGAAAGACAGCCGTTTGCGGGTAACGATTATTGAGAAAGCACCGTTGGAGACGTTGCAAAATCCGCCGTATGACGGGCGGGAGATTGCGCTGACGCATTTGTCGCGCGAGATTATGCAGCGGTTGGGGATGTGGCAGCGGATTCCTGAAAATGAGATTTATCGTTTGCGCGATGCGAAGGTGTTTAATGGCACGAGCGATTACACTTTGCATTTTCCGCAGCCGAGCAAGGCGCGGGGCGGCGAGACCGACCGCTTGGGCAATTTAATTTCTAATCACAATATTCGCCGCGCGGCGTATGAAGAAGTGGCGGAGTGTGCCAATGTGGAACTGCGTTGTGGCGTGGGCGTGAAAAGCGTGGAGACGAACGAGAACCGTGCGCTGGTTGAGCTGGAAAATGGCGATACGATTACGGCGCGGCTGTTGATTGCGGCGGACAGTCGCTTTTCGCAAACGCGGCGGCAGCTGGGCATTGCGGCGGATATGCACGATTTTGGGCGCACGGTGATTGTGTTCCGCACCAAGCACACGATTTCTAATCAGCACACGGCGAGCGAGTGTTTCTTTTACGGGCGCACGCTGGCGTTGCTGCCGCTGGAAGAGCATTTGACCAACTGCGTGATTACGATTACCAACACCAAGGCGCATGAATTGCTGGATTTGTCGCCCGAAGATTTGACGGCGGAAGCGCAAAAAATGTTGAATGGCCGCTTGGGCGAGATGGAAATTGCGGGCACGGTGCACCATTATCCGCTGGTGGGGGCGCACGCGAGCACGTTTGTGGGCACGCGCTGCGCGTTGGTGGGCGATGCGGCGGTGGGGATGCACCCTGTTACCGCGCATGGCTGGAATTTGGGCTTGGAAAGCACGGAAATTTTGGCGAAATTGGTGTTGCAGGCGGATGCCAAGGGCAAGGATATTGCGTCCAAGGATGTGTTAGAGATGTATAACGTGAAGCATCAGTTGCACACGCGCCCGCTGTATCACGGCACGAATGCAATGGTGTCGTTCTTTACCAACGACAGCGCGCCCGCGAAGTTGCTGCGCGGGGCGGTGTTGCGCGTGAGCAATAATTTGCCGCCGTTGAAAAAATTGATTAGCAAACAGCTTACGGGCTAAATTTGTTTGAAACTGTTTTCAGGCTGCCTTAACACATCGTTTAAGGCAGCCTGAAAACTACGCAACACACCATCATCCGCCCAACCATACAAAGGCAGCCTGAAACGCTATTCCCCGTTTCAGGCTGCCTATTCATCCCCCCAACCGCCCTACCCCATTATTCAAACAACGCGCAAGTGCCGTCTGTTTCGCAGTTGGCTTGGCGATAGCGGCGCACCAGTTTGCTGGTGGATGAATCGTGTTGTTGCGGGGCGATTTCGCCTGTGAGCTCGGCGAGAATGGTTTTGGCTAATTGCTTGCCCAGCTCCACGCCCCATTGGTCAAAGCTGTTGATGCCCCAAATCACGCCTTGGGTGAAGACTTTGTGTTCATACATAGCGATAAGGCTGCCCATGTTGCGCGGGGTGATTTTATCCAGCAGGATAACGTTGGTGGGGCGGTTGCCGCTGAATGTTTTGTGTGGCACAAGGGCTTCAATTTCATCAGCAGGCAAGCCTTGCGCTTGCAGCTCGGCGCGGGCTTCGTCGGGCGTTTTGCCGCGCATAAAGGCTTCGGCTTGGGCAAACACGTTGCTTAACAAGATTTCGTGATGGCCCGGTAGGTTGCTGCGTTTTTCTAGGCTGGCAATCAGGTCAATGGGCGTGATGTGCGTGCCTTGGTGCAGCAGTTGAAAAAAGGCGTGTTGCCCGTTGATGCCTGTTTCGCCCCAGATGATTGGACCTGTGTCGGTGGCGACGGGCGTGCCGTCCATTTGCACTTGTTTGCCGTTGGATTCCATGTCTAGCTGTTGCACATATTTGGGCAGGCGGTGCAGGTGTTGGTCGTAAGGCGCAATCACATGGCTGCCACCGCCGTAGAAGTTGATGTACCAAATGCCCAGCAAGCCCATCAGCGCGGGCAGGTTGCGCGAGAGCGGGGCGTTGATGAAGTGTTGGTCCATCAGGTGCGCGCCTGCGAGCATTTCAATAAAGTTTTCTTCGCCCAAATACAGCATGATGGGCAAGCCAATGGCTGACCACAGGCTGTATCGTCCGCCCACCCAATCCCAAAATTCAAACATATGCTCGGTGTCTATGCCAAATTCGGCGACGGCGTGTTGGTTGGTGGAAATGGCAACGAAGTGTTTGGCGATGTCTTTTTCGCTGCCTTCTTGCAAGAACCATTCGCGGGCGGTGTGGGCGTTGGTGATGGTTTCTTGGGTGGTAAACGTTTTGGATGCGATGATGAACAGCGTGGTTTCGGGGTGCACCACTTCCAGCACATCGCGCATTTGCGTGCCGTCCACATTGGAAACGAAGTGCATATTCAGGCGCGGATGCCCAAAGTTTTTCAGCGCGGTGCACATCATCAAAGGCCCTAAATCCGAGCCGCCGATGCCGATATTGACTACATCGGTGATGACTTGGTTGGTGTAGCCCAGCCATTCGCCGCTGCGCACGGCGCGGGCAAAGTCGCCCATGTGGCGCAAAACGTGGTTCACTTCGGGCATCACGTCTTTGCCGTCCACCTTAATCGGCGTGTTGCTGCGGTTGCGCAGGGCGACGTGTAGCACGGCGCGGTGTTCGGTTTCGTTGATTTTTGCGCCGCTGTACATTTGTTTCATGCGCTCGGGCAGCCCCGCTTGCTCGGCTAGGGCAACCAGATGGGCGATGATGGTGTCGTTGATGCGGTTTTTGGAAAAATCCACCGCCAAGCCGCCCACTTCCAGCCAATAGCGGTCGGCGCGCGCGGGGTCTTGGGCAAACTGGTCGCGCATTTGGATGGTTTTGGTTTGTTCGTAGTCTTGTTGCAGGGCTTGCCATGCGGGGAGATTAGCGGGGGTGGTCATGCTGTTTTCCTTTTGGTTGTGGGGTAAGGGTTGGGATTATAGTGATTTTCAGGCTGCCTTTGGGGCGTAAAAGGCAGCCTGAAAATTTTAGGGGCTGTCCTAGATAACTCAGGAAATTCACATTAAGTTAGAATTTCCCCTATGA